>CAYXYW010000087.1:0-1533 GCA_964469855.1 uncultured Bifidobacterium sp. | reverse complement strand
ATTAGGTATTTTGAATCTTGCCCCCAGAGCGCAACGCGATTGGTTGCGTGATGCGGTGGTTTATCAAATTTACGCTCGCTCTTTTGCTGAGGGTAACAACGATTGCATTGGTGATATCGCCGGAATCAGAGTAAGAGTTCCTTACTTAGCTGAGCTTGGGGTAGATGCGATCTGGATCACCCCGTGTTATGCCACACCATGGAATGACGGCGGCTATGACGTAGCAAATTATTATGAGATTGCCAAAGAAGTTGGCAGCAATGATGAGATGGCGCAGTTAGCAGCTGAGCTGCATCAACATAACATCAAATTAATTTTAGATTTAGTGCCAAATCACACTTCAGATCAACATGAATGGTTTCAAGCAGCATTAGCCGCCGGTCCCGGTTCTGTTGAGTGGAATAGGTATCACATTCAAATAGGTAAAAACGATGGTGCTGAGCCACCTAATGACTGGCGCTCAGTTTTTGGCGGTGCAGCATGGTCGCCATTCCCAAATCACCCAGGTTATTGGTATCTACATTTATTTGATTCCACTCAACCGGATTTAAATTGGGAGAATGCGGAAGTTAAAGCCGAGTTTGAGAAGATTCTGCGGTATTGGTTTGATCGCGGCATTGATGGTTTTCGAATTGATGTGGCGCATGGTTTGGTTAAAGATGCTGGCTATCCAGATAACAACGTCTACACCCAGATGGTGGCTGGCACAAAATCTGAATACCCCACCGAGTACCCACAATGGGATCGACCAGCGGTGCATCAGATCTATCAAGCCTGGCGCAAAGTTGCCGACGAATATTCACCAGGCAAAGTGTTTTGCGCTGAAGCTTGGGTGACAGATCCCAACCGAATGGCGCAATACATCAGAAAAGATGAACTGCACACCGCGTTTAACTTCACCTACTTTGGTGCTGGGTGGGATGCGCCAAAACAGCGAAACGCAATTAACGAATCAATCAGCACGGCAGCAATATATGGTGCGCCAACAACTTGGGTGTTAAGCAATCACGATGTGGTGCGACACCGAACTCGGTTAGCACCTGATTTGGGTAGTAGAACAAATTCTGGTAATCGCGACCGAGCTATTGATGAAGGTGCGGGCGCCAAGATTGCCAAAGCAGCGACGTTGTTCATGCTTGGCCTGCCGGGCAGCACTTATCTTTACCAAGGTGAAGAGCTGGGTTTGCCAGAGGTGCGAGATATTCCAGCCGATCGACGAGAAGATCCGGCGTTCGGCCGGACCAGCGGGGAAGATGGCTATCGAGATGGTTGCCGAGTGCCAATTCCTTGGACCAAAGATCCAAATACAAATTATGGCTTCAGCGCAGCGGTAGGTAAGTCGGCTTGGTTGCCGCAACCGGAAATCTGGGCGCAGTTAAGTGTCGCCGCGCAGCAAACTGATCCAGCATCATCGCTTAACTTTTATCGCAGCGCACTTGCACTGCGTAAATCATTACCGCAATTAGGTGATGGTGCGCTAACTTGGTTAGATCAAGATCCAAATTACTTAGCATTTCAGCGCGATGATTTAGT
>CAYXYW010000086.1:0-1605 GCA_964469855.1 uncultured Bifidobacterium sp. | reverse complement strand
GTTGGATTATGCCGCTGCTGGCTGTGTTGATTTAACTAAATTACAACTAGCTGCATTAAATAAATGAAACCAATTGTTGTTGCCAGCACAAACGCGCACAAAGTAAAAGAGATTGCCGCCATCCTTAAACCTTATGGCTGGGATGTGAAATCGCTGCTTGATTTCCCGAATATTCCAGATGTTCGAGAAACCGGTTCAACGTTTGAAGAAAACGCGCTGCTCAAAGCAACCACCATTGCAAAGACATTGAATCAACCGGTGTTGGCAGATGATTCAGGTATTGAAGTTGATGCACTTAACGGCATGCCAGGTGTGCTCTCCGCCCGCTGGGCTGGTTCACAGAAGAATGATGAAGCGAATTTAAATTTATTACTTTCCCAACTTGAAGATGTTCCAACCGAGCGCAGAACTGCCAGATATGTTTGCGTTGCCGCTTATGCCGATCCAACAGGTCAATCCAAAACAGCTCGTGGTGAGTGGGAGGGGCAAGTTGCTTTTTCGGAGAAGGGCAGTAATGGCTTTGGTTATGACCCAATTTTTTATCTACCGGAGATGAACCGAACGGTGGCTGAGCTCACGCCTGAAGTAAAGGATTCATTCAGCCACCGACTTAAGGCATTCACCAAACTGGCTGAGATCATTGATCAAAGTTGACCATTTTGTGGGGGATTAAGCCTGACCGCCTACGATTAGCCCGACCCAAATAGACCTAAGGAGCCAATTCGTGGCGCAGATTCTCAGCAAGGTATTACGCGCTGGCGAGGGCAAAAAACTTAAGCGAATCCAGGCAGTTGCCGCAGCGGTGAATGCGTTAGAAGATGAATACATAAAGCTCTCTGATGCTGAGCTGCGCGGCTTAACTGATCAATACCGAGAACGCCTTGCTGCGGGCGAGACGCTAGATGATTTGATGATTGAAGCATTTGCCACAGTGCGCGAAGCGGCAAAACGAACATTAGGTCAGCGCCATTATGACGTGCAGTTAATGGGTGGTGCTGCGCTGCATCTCGGCAATATCGCTGAAATGAAAACCGGTGAAGGTAAAACGTTGGTTTCAACTTTAGCGGCATATTTAAATGCGTTATCCGGTGAAGGCGTTCATGTGGTTACCACCAATGATTACCTCGCGGAGCGTGACTCGGAATGGATGGGACGAGTTCACCGCTTCTTAGGACTTAACGTTGGTGTGATTTTGTCGAACATGAGTTCCGCGCAACGTCGAGAGATGTATGCCGCAGATATTACCTACGGAACTAATAACGAATTTGGCTTTGATTATCTGCGTGACAATATGGCTTGGCAGCCAGCAGAGTTAGTCCAGCGCGGTCACAATTATGCCATCGTGGATGAAGTTGACTCTATCTTGATTGATGAGGCACGAACGCCGCTAATTATTTCTGGTCCAGCCGATGAAGCCAATGAGCTATATGGTCAGTTCGCTCGAATTGCTAATCAACTAAAGCGCGATGAGCATTATGAGGTTGATGAGAAAAAACGTACTGTTGGCGTAACTGAAGCTGGTATTGAAAAAGTAGAGCAGTTGCTTGATATTGATAACTTGTACAAACCAGAAAACACCCCGCTGATTGGATTTTTAAACAATTC
>CAYXYW010000085.1:0-1613 GCA_964469855.1 uncultured Bifidobacterium sp. | reverse complement strand
TTGAGACTTATGTTTACCATCGTGATTGTGACCGCGAATAAAGAAGGGTAGTGAAGTTACATATGGCGATGACATCCTCAGTTAAGGATGAACTGGCTAGGTTAACCATATCTAAGACTTCAAACCGCAAAGCCGAAGTTACTTCACTTCTAAGGTACGCCGGATCGCTTCACATTGTTAAAGGTTCCATAGTTGTTGAGGCAGATCTGGATAGCGGAGCTACTGCTAGAAGATTGCGTCAAGATATCTTTGATTTGTATAAACACGAAGCAGAATTGAGCACAGTTTCAGGTGGCTCGTTGAAAAAGACCACTAGATATGTGGTTCGCGTAACTGCCGGCGGCGAAGCGCTGGCCAGACAAACTGGATTAGTCGATACAAATTTGCGACCTATTAGAGGGTTGCCGGCGACAATTGTTAACGGCGACATCTCTGATTGTGAAGCTGTTTGGCGCGGTGCGTTCTTAGCGAGAGGATCATTGACTGAGCCAGGCAGATCTTCATCGATGGAGATTGCTTGTCCTGGGCCAGAAGCAGCTTTAGCGCTAGTGGGTGCTGCTCGACGGTTGGGAATTGCTTCTCGCGCACGTGAAGTTAGATCCGTTGACCGAGTCGTTATTCGCGACGGTGATGCAATAAGTGCGATGCTAACACGGATCGGTGCTCATGCAGCTGTAACGGTGTGGGAAGAAAGAAGAGTTCGGCGGGAAGTACGGGCAGCGGCTAATCGCTTGGCTAATTTTGATGATGCAAATATGAGGCGGTCCGCAAGAGCTGCCGTAGCTGCAGGGGCTCGAGTAAATCGAGCTCTGGAAGTTTTGGGCAATGACATCCCGGATCATCTACTAGCTGCTGGTCGATTGCGTCTTGATCATCCCCAAGCAAGCCTGGAGGAACTTGGCGGTTTAGCAGATCCACCGCTAACAAAGGATGCAGTAGCGGGCCGAATCCGAAGGTTGTTGGCAATGGCAGACAAGCGTGCAAGGGATTTGGGTATTCCTGACACTGAATCTGCAGTAAGCCAAGAAATTCTGGAGATGGATTAAAGCTTACTCTCAAACGCGATAGGGTTTGAACCATTAGTTGAGGAGAAATCGTGACCATAAAGGTTGGTATAAACGGATTCGGCCGAATTGGTCGGAATTTTTTCAGAGCATGGATGGATCAGGACCGATTTGGTGTCTCAGTTGGCAGCAATTGGTTATCCCCAGCAGATCTAGAGATCGTTGCGATCAATGATTTAACTGACACCAAGACCCTCGCTCACCTTCTCAAATACGACAGTACTCTAGGAAGATTCAATGGCGAAGTTTCATTTTCTGAAGATGAAATCAGCGTAAATGGTAAATCAATTAAAGTCAGTAAAGAGAAGGATCCGGCAAATCTGCCTTGGGGCAAATATGGTGTAGATATTGTTATCGAAAGCACCGGCATCTTCGTAAACGAGATGGCAAGGAAACATCTAGAAGCTGGCGCCAAGAAAGTGATTATTTCGGCACCGGCAAAAAATGAAGATATCACCACTGTGCTGGGAGTGAATGATCACCTGTATGACAGTTCAGCCCACACAGTAATAAGTAATGCTTCTTGTACAACAAACTGCCTAGCGCCGA
>CAYXYW010000084.1:0-1673 GCA_964469855.1 uncultured Bifidobacterium sp. | reverse complement strand
CCCTGGTTGGGTATTACGCCGCTAGCAATCCAGCAGTTAAATCAGTTGCTTACATTATTGCAGGCTTTTTTATCACCGCATCAATTATTGCGGGCTTTAGAACTTGGTTGGCGGATCGAAAAGCAAAAGCGGTTTAGTAATTACCACGCATCACCGCTTCGAGCTTCACAAACCGCTTTAGTTAATTCGACTAAATCTGAATTAGCACCTGGCAACCACATCAAACCAGCATCTTCAACAGCGGATCGAACCTGTTCACCATTAGTTAACACATAACTTTCCCCAGAAAAATCTAACCAGCCAAATCTGCGATAGAACTCTTTTTCATCAGTTGAGAGCATAGAAACTGAATAATTTGCTTTGGCGAATTTGGTTAGCTCAGTTAGCAGTGCTGTGCCATAGCCCTGGCGTTGATACTTCGGCAGCACCGCGATTGCTTCTAAATAGCCAACCTGATATTCAATTTCATTGAGCCAAATCCGCCTGGTCACAATCACACCATGGGCAATTAATTCAGAATCTAGGTAGCCTAAAAATCTGCTTCCTCCTATCGAGTGATCCCAATCTTCGGCAGAAAAATCGCCCTCATAAGCCTGATCTAGCAGCGCACTAATCTCAGCTGATTTATCTGGCGCAACAGCGTCTTGAGTTACCTGAATTCTCACATCAGAAATATTACCCCTGTCAGCGAGTCATCCTGGCTGAATAGATCCAACATCCAATGCGGCATGCTTGTCCAGTGCTAACCACATTAACCATTGACTGCGGTGGCGGCGGAATTAAAGCCGCCGTATTAGATTCCAGCGGCACCATGCGCTCGCAACCCATTCGAGTTGATACGCCATATCCGCTATCGCCAAATCTGTTTATTGAAACGCTAGGCAAATTAGCCGAACAGTTGCCTAAAGCAGATCGAGCAACAGTTGGCATTCCCGGCATGATTCGCCATGGCGTGGTGATCTCAACCCCGCACTATGTCACTAAAGCTGGGCCCAGATCGTTAGTGCTACCTGAATTGGTTAAGCAATGGAGCGGCTTTGATGCCAGATCGCAGTTAACTGAAAGTTTTGGAATTCCAACTTTAGTTCTTAACGATGCTGAAGTGCATGGTGCCGGAGTTGTTGCTGGTAGTGGATTAGAAGTTGTGCTCACGCTTGGCACTGGCCTTGGTTATGCATTATTTGATGGCGGCAAACTTGCTCCCCATCTAGAGTTATCGCAAGCCCCAGTTCGATTTCAACAAACTTATGACACATATGTTGGTGAAACTGAACGCAAACGATTAGGTGATTTGTTCTGGTCGAGAAGAGTTAGAAAACTCATAGATGGACTTAGACCGGTATTTCTCTGGGATAGATTGTATTTAGGCGGCGGGAATGCCCGAATGATTAAATCTGAAATTGTGGAAAAACTAGGTGATGATGTGGTGATTGTGCCAAATAGCGCAGCGCTTGTTGGCGGCGTGCGCGCATGGCAAGTAGTTGATTCGGCAAATTAGATTTAGAACAACTAAGGGCGATCAATTGCTTGATCGCCCTTAGTTGTTAAAACTGCTTATCGCTCAATTTTCCCAGCGATAAAGTCTTCGGTGCGGTTTAGTGCTTCTTCATCTGAATATTGCTCTGGCGGAGATTTCATAAAGAAGCTCGATGGCGATAGCAACGGGCCACCAA
>CAYXYW010000083.1:0-1697 GCA_964469855.1 uncultured Bifidobacterium sp. | reverse complement strand
AGTTGAAGCTGATATGTCAGGCAAAGTGGTTGAGTTATGTGCTTCGCCAAATCAGATGATTAATGTTGGCGAACCAATTATCATTTTAGAAACTGAAGGTGAAGATCTATTAGCTGGTTTGTTTGATGCGCCAGCAACCGAATCCCAAGCAACAGAGTCAGTGGTTGAAGCAGCACCAACTATTGCGGCAACTTCAACTGTTAATTCCAATTCAGTATTAGCAATGCCAGGCGCGCGTAAAAAAGCAGCCGAACTTGGGATTGATTTAACGCAAGTAAAACCAGCAAGTGCTGCTGGGGTAATTCAAGTTACCGATCTAAAGGTTGCAATTGATCCAGATCGCCGCGCTAAAGCCCGAACTCAAATTGCCAAAGTGACAATAGCGTCAGCACAGATTCCACAATTTACAGTGATGCGAAATATCGCAATCTCAAATCGATTTGGCAAAACGGCAGCCAAGCGCACCCCGGAATTGCTTCGGGCTTGGCAACGCACACTGCAAGCAATGCCCCACTTAAACGTGTTTTGGGAAAATGATGCTGCACAGCCAATTAATGAAATAAAAATTGCGGTGGCAATTGAAGCACCTTATGGATTTGTGACACCAGTAATTTCCGTGCCAGCAAATCCTGATGCGAATTGGGATGAGCAGGTGACTGAAATTGTGCAGAATGCTGCCCTTGGCAAAATTGCAGTAGCAAATCTCACCGCTGCCACAACTTCAGTTACCGATTTAGGCGATTATGACGTGTTGCAAGCAAATGTGATGCTAATTGCACCACAAGCAACTGCGTTATCAATTGGCGCAATCACAAAAACTGAAGGTCAGCTGCAACTAACTGCTGGATTAACCCTGGATCATCGAGTTGGTGACCCAGGTGATGCCGCAAAAGCACTTGCACAATTTGAGCAAGAACTAAATGAGGTGATCTAAATGGCAATGCTTCGAGATCGAGCGTTATTAGTTAGGGCTGCACGGCTTTATTATGAACAGCACAAATCTCAAGAGCAGATTGCCAAAGAGTTATTAACCTCAAGATCAAATGTCTCGCGTATGCTGAGCGATGCCCGCGCGCAAGGAATTGTGGAGATTCGAATTATTGAAAATGCGCTGCGCGATGCTCGGTTAGAACAGCGAATACTCGAATCGCTACCACTGCGCAGCGTTCGAGTGGCTCGAGTGCCACAAGGTTCTGATGAAACTATGGCAATTGGCACGTTAGCTGCGCAAGCATTAACTGATAACTTAAAACGAAATGCCACTGTTGCCATTTCCTGGGGTAGATCGCTGCAGGCTATGGTTTCACTAATTGAAGAAGATCACCGACCTGATGTGAAATTTATTCCGCTGATGGGCGGGATGACTGAGATCCCATCTGGCATTAATGGCGAAAACTTAATTCGCACCCTTGCCACAAAATTTAATGCTGACTTTGCCACCTTGCATGCGCCGGCAATTGTGCGAACAAAGGAAGCACGAGAAGCATTTATGGCTGAACCCAGCATTAGTGAAGTTCTATCTTCTGCTGCCAAAGCAGATTTAGCAATAGTTGGCATTGGTGCGCGTGGTTCCTCATCAACTAATGCGCTGCTGCGCGCTGCTGGCATTGATCCACAAACTGATGCCGGGTTTTACACAAAACTGGCGGGCGATTTAGCATCTAGGTTCTATGACATTGATGGCAATGTGGTTGATG
>CAYXYW010000082.1:0-1773 GCA_964469855.1 uncultured Bifidobacterium sp. | reverse complement strand
GAAAGCCCCGCTAACTTCAGTTTGGAAACCACCTAATTGGGCCAACATGGCTCAACCCAACCTGATCTCCCACTTTAATATTCAGATCGCCGCTGATTCGGACATTTATCCGCTCACCAGCAGCGGTTAAATGAACTACCGCATCATGTCCGTAATAATCCAGATCCACCACTTGTGCTGCAATACCACTGCCAGCTGGCATGATCCGAATTTCTTCGGGGCGAATTACTAACTTACCTGCGACCTGCTCGGTATTTAATTCTGCTGGCGTTAACACTGAGCTGATATTTCCAGCATCATCTTTCAGTGAATTAAGCAGCAGCACATCACCGGTTGAGATGGCAACTTCAGGAGAAATTGGATCGTGATAAACCTCAGCAGGTGATCCGATCTGCACAATCTGACCGCGCCGCATCAACGCCACCACATCAGCAGTGACTAATGCTTCTTCTCGATCATGAGTAACCATCAAGGTGGTGGTTTTCCGCTGTTTTAACAACTCACTAACTTCAGTTCGCAGTTCATCTCTAAGTGCAGCATCAAGTGCACTAAATGGTTCATCCAGCAACATTACTTTTGGCTCTGGTGCGAGCGCTCGAGCAAGCGCAACTCGAGTTTGCTGACCACCAGATAACTCCGCTGGCATTCGGTTGGCTAATTTAGTTAATCCGATTAATTCTAATAATTCAGTCACTAAATCTTTTTTGTTTTTGTTATCGGTAATTCCAAAAGCAATGTTCTGCGCAACTGTTAAATGGGGAAATAGCGCGCCTTCTTGCGCCACATAACCAACTTTGCGCCGCTCAGGTGGCACCACAATTGAAGAGACACTTACTAATTGATCGCCAAATCGAATCGTGCCGCTGAACGGTGCAATAAATCCGGCAATCGCACGAAGCAGCGTAGTTTTACCGCAACCAGACGGACCCAGTACTGCGGCAAATGCGCCACTTGGCACGTGCAGGTTCAACTCATTTAGCACGGGCCGATTGGAATAAGTGACAGTTAGGCCATCGATCTTTAGCGCGGTCATAGGCCGATATTTTCTCGTGACTGATCTGATTGCGCACGGTCGGGGCGGGAGAGCAGATAAGTTGGAATAGCCGCCACTACAACCAGCAGCAGCGCATACGGCGCGGCAGCGCCATATTGGCTAATTGCAGTTTTGGTCCAGATCTCAATTGCTAAGGTATCAAAGCCGGTGGGGCGAAGCATCAGTGTTGCTGGTAACTCTTTCATTGCAGTTAGCAACACCAGCAAAAATCCAGTTATTACCCCAGGCGCCGCAATTGGGATAGTTACTTTCTTTGCAGTTTGCCACGAGGTGTAACCAAGAGATCGGGAAATATCGTCATAAACTCTTGGCACGCGGGCAATGCTGCTGCGAATTGAACCAACTGCTTTGGCTAAGAACAAAACTGCATAACTAAAAGCTAACAACGGCAACGTCTGGTACAAAAAGCCAAGCCTGGAACCCAGCGCAACTAGCGCTAATCCAATCACCACGCCAGGCAGTGCATGCGTCAATAAAATTCCAACTTCCGCCCAACTGGAAAGGCGAGATTGATATCTAGCAGCCAAAATACCAAGCGGAATCGCAAATGCCATTGCTTGTAATGCGCCAGAAAATGCCGCGGATAACGTAGCAATGGTTGCGGCATTTAAATCACTAATATCAATTTCAGCAGCTACCGTAATAAATCGAGTTACCAATACATAAATTGGAACACCAACTGCAGCCCCGGTCTGTGTTACTTCAACAATTGCCATGTC
>CAYXYW010000081.1:0-1879 GCA_964469855.1 uncultured Bifidobacterium sp. | reverse complement strand
GTGCATCGGCAACTTCAGTAACAAGTTTTGGCGCTAAGCCTTTTGTTGGTTCATCAACTAATAACAACTTAGTTTTATTCAGCAGCGCTCGAGCAACTGCCACCATCTGCTGCTGACCACCAGATAACGTGCCAGCTCGTTGATTTTTTCGCTTCAATAATTCTGGGAATAGGTTATAAACCGTGTCGTAATCTGGATCTTTATCTCGTTCAGCGAGTTTCAAATTTTCTAACACAGTTAAGGTGGAGAAAATTTCCCGGTCTTCTGGCACAAAGCCAACTCCAGCACGAATTACTTCGTGAGTTTTTAAGCCTGATATCTCTTGATCAAATAGTTGAATGCTGCCAACTCGTGGCACTAAGCCAACAATGGACCGTAGCGTGGTTGATTTACCAACACCATTTCGACCTAACAAACCAGTAACAACGCCAGCTTTAATTTCAAAGTTAACGCCCTGCAGAATATGTGAGCCACGAATAGTGACATTAACATCAGTTAGTTTTAATGCTGTTGTCATAGTGACTCACCTAAATATGCGCTTTGCACCGTTGGATCGTTGATTACGGTTTGTGGATCAGCACAAATTAATAACTCACCTTGATGCATAACGGCAATTCGATCTGCTAAACCAAGCACCACATGCATATGGTGCTCCACCATCAATACGGTGCGACCATAATCACGAGGCAATGATCTGATGATCTCAGTTAGCACTGGCACATTTTCAACTGACATTCCTGCCATTGGTTCATCCAGCATTACTACATTGGCATCACTAGCGAGCACAATTGCAATTTCTAATCGTCGCTTATCACCATGTGATAGCGCTCCTGCTGGCGTAAATCTTTTATCGCTTAAGCCAACTGCAGCAAGTGCTTCTTCTGCTTTCGCAATTGCTGGCTTAAAACTATATGCGCGGCGAGTAATTTTCATCGAGCCGCCCATTGCAGCTTCTGCTGCTAATCGCACATTTTCTAAAACTGGTAGCAGCGTAAATACACTGGATGTTTGAAAAGTACGACCTAATCCCTTGCTAGCTCTACTAGCTGGCGATTCATTCGTGATGTCATCATCACCTAAATAAATTTTGCCGCGGGTTGCTGGGCGAAGCCCAGAAATTAAATTAAACAAACTGGTTTTACCAGCACCATTAGGGCCAATCACACCAAGCAGTTCACCTGGCTTAACTTCAAGAGTTACGCCGTCAACAATCTTGGCGCCGCCAATTGCGAGGCTCAGATCGGAAACGCGTATTGCCGCGTTACTGGTCACTGAGCCTCGCAATCGTTAGACGGTTATTAGTTAAGCGATCTTAGTTCAGCGGTGGCGCTGCGTTTGGATACAACTTAACTAGTTTTGGAATGAAGTTAGCGCCATCACGCTCTAGCCGGCTTTGATACATTGGCTGAATCAAAGCATGGTCTTCCTTGCGGATGGTGGTAATTCCCTTCATTGAGGTGAACTTCCAGTTTTCAAGTCCATTGATCATGGCATTAACACCGGTTAAACCGGTCTTGCTATTTGCCTTCATGCTTAGCGCACGAACGATCATCTGAGCTGCAGTTACACCATCTGGAGTGAATAGATCTTCACCATAGAACGGTGCTGCGTTTGGATTTGCCTTTCGGTAATCAGCTCGTAGTGCATTTCCAATTGTATTTGTTGATGCACCTGGGAAATAGCTTGATGAGTAGATCACGTTGGTGCTACCTAGCAACTGACCAAAGATTGGATATGCAGAAGTCTGAGCCAAACCAGTAACAATCTTGGTGTTACCTAGTACGCCCTGCTGACGCATTGCAGTCCACATCGCAAGTGAAGTTGCAGTGTTTGACCAGGCAACGAATACGGTGTCTGGGTTGGACTGCTTTAGTCGCAG
>CAYXYW010000080.1:0-1904 GCA_964469855.1 uncultured Bifidobacterium sp. | reverse complement strand
CCCCAGATCTGCGAAAGAAGTTGCTTTTTGTGCTGGGCATGATCGCGATTTATCGGTTCGGCGCAGTGATGCCAACACCAGGCATTGATTACAACGCAGTGCAACAGTGCGTTGCGTTAGTGCAGGACAACACGCTTTATTCGCTCATTAATCTATTCAGCGGTGGTGCGTTGCTACAGCTTTCCATCTTCGCGCTAGGCATCATGCCTTACATCACCGCCAGCATTATCTTGCAGTTGTTAGTAGTTGTTATTCCACGACTTGAAGCGCTTAAGAAAGAAGGCCAATCAGGTCAAGCAGTAATTACCCAATACACCAGATATGTCACCATTGGACTTGCAATTTTGCAGGCAACTTCAATTGTGGCGTTGGCGCGAACCCCAGGTGCGCTGTTGCAAGGTTGTGATCTTGCCCTAATTCCAGATACCTCAATTGGAATTTTGCTAGTTATGGTGATCACGCTTACTGCCGGTACTGCTGTGGTGATGTGGCTAGGTGAGTTAATCACTGATCGCGGTGTTGGCAACGGTATGTCACTTTTGATTATGGCATCAATCATCTCTACCTTGCCCGGTCAGCTATGGGGCGTGCTACGTGGAAATGGCTTCTGGCAATTTGGTGTAGTAATGGCACTTGGTGTGGCACTGATTGTGGTGGTGGCATTTGTGGAGCAAGGTCAACGCCGAATCCCAGTGCAATATGCCAAGCGCATGGTTGGTCGTCGGATGTACGGCGGCACCAGCACGTATCTACCAATTAAAGTAAATATGGCTGGTGTGATTCCAGTTATCTTTGCTTCTTCATTGCTATATGTACCAGTGCTATTCACTCAGCTATCTGGCTCATCCGCAGAGTGGGCACAGTGGATTTCTCGAAATCTTTCTGATTCAACATCGCTAACTTACGCAATTACTTATGCACTAATGATTTTCTTCTTCGCGTTCTTCTATGTCTCAATCACTTTTAATCCAGATGATGTAGCAGATGATATGAAGAAGTACGGTGGCTTTATTCCAGGTATTCGCGCCGGTAAACCAACTGCAGATTATCTGCGGTTTGTGTTAAATCGGTTGCTATCTGCCGGTGCTACTTACTTAATGATTATTGCGATCATCCCATTCTTCATCTTTAATGCCATGGGAATTGGTGCGCAGTTAGCATTTGGTGGTACCAGCTTGCTGATCATGGTTGGCGTTGGTTTGGACTTCGTGAAGCAAGTTGAAGCACAGCTACAGCAGCGAAACTACGAAGGTTTCTTAGGTTAATTAATGCGCATCGTTCTGATGGGCCCGCCGGGCGCCGGTAAAGGAACGCAAGCGGTTAGTTTGGCTAGCCAACTTGGCATTCCGCATATTTCAACCGGTGACATCTTCCGCAGCAATGTTGCTAATCGAACTGAGTTAGGTGTGCTGGCGCAAAAATATATGGACGCTGGTGAATACGTGCCAGATTCCGTTACCAATGAGATGGTGAAAAATCGATTGGCCGAACCGGATGCGGTAGCTGGCTTTCTGCTCGATGGCTATCCGCGAACGGTGGCTCAGGTAGCGGAGTTAGATGCCATATTGCACAAACTTGGCACTGCGGTGGATTTGGTAATTGAGCTAACGGTTGATATTGATGAGGTGGTCAGCCGACTGGTGCAGCGGGCAGCTCAGCAGGGGCGAACTGATGATTCTGAGGATGTCATTCGGCGCCGGCTTGAGGTTTATGCCGAGCAGACCGCACCGCTAATTGATGCTTATCGTGCTCGCGGCCTGCTCAAAGCAGTTGATGGCATGGGGGAGATTGAGCAGGTTCGGGCTCGGCTGGCTCAGCTAGTTGCCTAGTAACCGGACCCACTGGCTGAGGGAAATCGCCCCACCCGTAAGATTCACCTTCCGTTGCGCTGCTAATCCCAGCGT
>CAYXYW010000079.1:0-2078 GCA_964469855.1 uncultured Bifidobacterium sp. | reverse complement strand
AATCCAGATAACTTAAAGTTGAAGATTGCGGAGTTAGTTGACAACGGAAAAATTCCAGGCATTGCTGATCTTCGAGATGATTCCTCATCTCGTACCGGTATGCGAATTGTGGTTGTGCTTAAGAAAGATGCCGTAGCAACTGTTGTTAAGAACAACTTGTTTAAGCACACGCAACTACAAGATACTTTTGGTTGCAATATGTTGGCAATCGTTGATGGTGTACCACGCACATTATCAATTGATCAATTCATTAGTTATTGGATTAGTCATCAGATCGAGGTAATTCAACGCCGAACCCAATTTAGATTACGGGAAGCGGAAAAACGCGCTCATATCCTCACTGGTTATCTAAAAGCATTAGATGCCATTGATGCCGTAATTGCACTAATTCGCAGCAGCCAAACTGCCGATGAAGCTCGAGAAGGTTTGATGAAGTTGCTAGGCATTGATGAAGTGCAAGCAACTGCAATTTTAGATCTGCAGTTACGCCGACTGGCCGCACTTGAGCGACAGCGAATTATGGATGAGCACGCTGAGTTGATGAATTTGATTAAGGGTTATCAAGAGATTTTGGCTGATGAAGCGAAACAGCGCGGCATCATCAAAGATGAGTTATCTGAACTTGTGGCTAAGTTTGGTGATGAGCGCAGAACTCAGATCGTGCCTGATGAAGATGAAGTGTCAATGGCTGATCTAATCGCTGAGCGCGATGTAGTGATCACTATTACTCGAGATGGTTATGCCAAGCGCACCCCAGCAGATTTGTATCGATCACAGCGCCGCGGTGGCAAGGGAATTAAAGGTGCGGCACTTCGGGAAGATGACATTGTGGAGCATTTCATGGTGACTTCAACCCATGATCTACTGCTGTTCTTCACCAATCGTGGCCGGGTTTATCGAGCACGCGGTTATGAAGTGCCAGAAGCAGGTCGTGACGCTAAAGGTAAGCACGTAGCAAATCTGTTAGCACTTGCTGGCGACGAACAGATCGCTCAGGTGTTATCAATTAAGAACTTTGCTGCTGCGAAGTATTTGGTGCTCGCAACTAAAACTGGCTTAGTTAAGAAAACTGCGTTAAGTGAGTTTGATACCAATCGATCAACGTTGATTGCCATTAATCTTCGAGATGAAGATGAAGTTATCTCGGCCAGGTTAGTTGGCGAGAAAGATGATTTATTGTTGGTCTCCGCAAAAGGATTATCTGTTCGATTCAATGCCGCCGATAGCAATCTGCGACCAATGGGACGTGCTACCAGTGGTGTTATTGGAATGCGGTTCAAGCATGACGCAGATTACTTATTAGCAATGGATGTAGTTAGAGCTGGCGCATCGTTAGTAACTGTTACTGATGGCGGTTTTGCGAAGCGAACTGAGCTAACCGAATGGCCAACTAAAGGACGAGGCACGTTAGGTATTCGCGCGATGCGATTAGTGGAAGAACGCGGCAAATTAGTAGCAGCGTTAGTTTGTGATCCAGAAGATGAATTATTTGGTATCGCTTCTAATGGTGTAGTAATTAGAACTCAAGTTAGTGAAGTTCGCGCAACTGGTCGAGACACCATGGGTGTTTCTTTCATGGATCTGGCCGATGATGTGTTTGTTGCCGCGGTAGCCAAGTTGGAATCTGATGATCAGGCGGATGCGTAATGGAAAAAACTTGGCGGCTTACCCAGATCAATCCATGGTCTGCGGTTAAGACTGCTTTTATGTTGGCAGTTGCCGCATCAATCACACTAACTGTGGTTGTGTTGTTATCTTGGTTATTACTGCGTGCAGCAGGTGTGTTAACTGTGTTTAGTGACACGCTTGGTGATTTGTTGGGCACGGCTGTTGTTGATTTCCCATCATTGCTTTCATTTACCAGGGTGTTGGGGCTTTGTTTCCTAATCAGCGCAGCGCAGTTGATCAGCTGGCCAGTTGGGGCGTTTATCTGGTCCGTGCTTTATAACTTAGTAGTTGGCCTAACTGGTGGGGTAAAGGTCAGCGTCCGAGAGGAGTGACCCTTTTTCAGATCGGGGAGCGCGCTGGGGTAGTCTGCGCGGGCTCAGATGAGTTTCGGGCCTATAGCTCAGCCTGGT
>CAYXYW010000078.1:0-2240 GCA_964469855.1 uncultured Bifidobacterium sp. | reverse complement strand
TTGTTGAATCAGACGCGATTACCGCTGCATAAGTAATTGTCGAAACTGTCAGAGCGATTGAAGCACCGCCCAAATATGGGACTGGCTCCTTTTGGGTTTTTCGATCTAAATTTGGCGCATCCATTGCACCGACTCGGATTGCGATTTTTCGCACAGGCCAGGTTAAAAACCCCGACATCACAAGTGCTGCAAGGCCCAAAACTACAAGCTGGGCCAATGAAAAACTCATGGGCTGAGTATAGGTAAGTGGTGTTCACAATTGATTGAGGTAGCACTGTTAAGGTTGGTTTATGAAGGTAGTGGTTGCGGGATCAACAGGTTTGGCTGGCTCTGCTATCTCGGCAGCGTTTTCAGCACAGGGCCACGAGGTGATCGGCCTTAACCGATCCGTCGTAAATCTGATGGATGGTGCAGCTACACAACAGTTTTTAATGAATACAAAGCCCGATTTGGTAGTTGATGCCGCTGCCAAGGTTGGTGGAATTGGTGCGAACAATACTTTTCCAGTTGAATTTTTAGCGGACAACATAACTATTCAAGGCAATCTTATGAATGCGGCGCATGCCGCAAAGGTTGAGAAGTTTGTTTTCTTAGGTTCAAGTTGTATCTACCCACGCGATTGTGCTCAGCCAATTAAAGAAGAGTATTTAATGACTGGTCCGCTGGAAGCAACGAATTCAGCATATGCGGTTGCAAAAATTGCAGGAATCGAATTGATTAATTCATACCGCAAGGAATATGGCACGCGTTGGATTTCGTTGATGCCAACTAATCTTTATGGACCACGAGATAACTTTGATTTAGCCGCTTCTCATGTGCTTCCCGCATTTATTCGACGTTTTGTGGATGCAACAGAAAGTGGCGTAGAGAAAGTCGTGCTGTGGGGATCTGGTTCACCGCTTCGAGAATTTTTACATGTTGATGATTTAGCTCAAGCAGTTATGGTGGCTTCAGAAAAATACGATTCTAGTTTGCACTTAAATGTGGGCACGGGTGAGGATTTATCCATTAAGGCGTTAGCTGGCGTTGTGGCCAAATCTGCGGGCTTTAACGGCGAAATCGAATGGGACTCTTCTAAACCTGATGGAACTCCGCGGAAAGTCCTAGACGTTTCGCGTATTAAGGCCTTGGGCTGGAAGCCAACAATTACACTTGAAGAAGGAGTTGCATCAACGATCGCCTGGTACAAAGCGGCGAGCGCACTAGGAGAGGTTCGTAAATGAATCGTAAGGTTGCACTGGTTACTGGCGTAACAGGACAAGATGGTTCCTATCTTGCAGAGCTATTGCTTAGCAAAGGGTATGAAGTCCACGGCTTGATTAGACGATCATCGACGTTTAATACATCTCGAATAGATCATATTTATCAAGACCCACACGAGACTGATCCAAAACTATTTTTACACTACGGAGATTTAATTGATGGCGTTGGGTTAACAAACCTTGTGCGCGAAGTTCAGCCGACAGAGGTTTATAACCTAGGTGCGCAGTCACATGTTCAGGTGTCCTTCACGATGCCGCAGTACACCGGTCAGGTTGATGCAGTGGGTGCGGTTGGATTACTAGAAGCGATTCGTTCTGCAGGGATTGATACCCGTTTCTATCAGGCAAGTACCTCTGAATTGTTTGGTTCCACACCACCTCCACAAAATGAGGACAGCGTCTTTAAGCCTCGTAGCCCATATGCGGCGGCAAAGTTGATGGCTTACTGGTGCACCGTGAACTATCGCGAGGGTTATGGCATGCATGCCACCAATGGAATTTTGTTTAATCACGAATCTCCTCGCCGTGGAGAAACATTTGTAACTCGCAAAATCACACGCGCTGTGGCTGAAATTGCCAATGGTTCAAGTAAAAAGCTGTTCTTGGGTAACTTGGATGCGGTTCGCGATTGGGGTTATGCAAAAGAATATGTGGAATCAATGTGGTTAATGCTTCAGCAAGATAATCCATCGGATTATGTGGTGGCTACTGGTGTGGGCGCTACGGTGAAAGATTTTGCAGAGGCTTCTTTTGCGCGAGTTGGATTGAATTGGCAGGACCACATTGAAGTAGATCAGAAGTACATTCGTCCGACCGAAGTAGATGCGCTAATCGGTGATCCTTCAAAAGCAACCAAGGAATTAAAGTGGGAAGCAAAGACTCATTGGAGAGAGCTTGCAGAGCTTATGGTTGATGCTGATATGGCGGCGTTCAAGAAATAAACCGCCTAAACTAGTCGAGAACGACAGATCCTGTAGG
>CAYXYW010000077.1:0-2292 GCA_964469855.1 uncultured Bifidobacterium sp. | reverse complement strand
ATTATTTTCATCAATTCGGTGTTTAATGATTTTCATAACCAGTGCAGTTGGGATGTCTAGATCCAGCGGAAATTTTATTGCGCCTTTACTAAATTCATATTTAGCCAAATCTTTCGCTAGCGCTTTAGTGATACTGCCCGAAGATGGAAATATTGAGTTGTGATTCTTAAAGCCATCAAATGAAATTAGCCCAACACCATGTATTTTGATGGTGGCTAAGTTATAGGAGATGGTTTCAGTTGCAGTTGGTAGCAGCGCAATTAATTGATCGCGCAGTGCCAATAATGTCTGTGCTTGTGCTTTGGGCAATCGTGCCAGGTGCTTATCAATTGGGGTTTTTGCCACCGTTTAAGCGTAATCGAACTGAGGTTTAGCTCAAACCATCTGCCACACCTCTAGGCTAAGCGGGTGGTCAAAATAGGTGCGCACGTATCGCCAGCCAATGTGGTGGCTGAAGCACAAGCCCGAGGGGCAGATATCGTTCAAGTCTTCCTGGGAAATCCGCAATCCTGGTCAGCCCCAACGTTTTCTCATGCTGGTGGTGCCGCTGGTATGAAACAGGCACTCATTGACGCTGGAATTGATGCCTATGTGCATGCACCTTATTTAATAAATATTCCAACTACTAACAACAAGGTTCGCATCCCATCGCGCAAAGCACTGCAGCAAACCGTTGATGCCGCATTTGAGATTGGTGCTAAAGGTGTTGTGGTGCATGGTGGTCATGTTCCGAAAGAAGATGATCCTGAGCTTGGTTTTGCTAACTGGAAAAAAGCGGTTGATCAACTTGATATGAAGGTGCCAGTATTTATTGAAAATACTGCTGGTGGTGAACGAGCAATGGCCCGCCATTTAGAAGCAATTGCCAAACTTTGGGATCAGGTCGGACACACTGATATTGGTTTCTGCTTTGACACTTGCCACGCTTGGGCTGGTGGGATGGATCTAACTGATGCGGTAGAGAAAATTAAAGCGATCACCGGTCGAATTGATTTAGTGCATGCCAACGACTCAAAAGATGCCGCCGGCTCAGGCCGAGATCGGCATGACAATATTGGTAGCGGAAACATTGATTTAGATTTACTAATTCATGCCATCAAAGCAGCTAATGCGCCAGTAATTACTGAAACTCCGGGTGAAGCTGAAGAGCAAGCAGCAGATATTGCGCTGCTCCGTTCGCGCTTAGGTTAATTATGCAATTAGTTAAGTTAACTGAGAGCGAATATCAAGAATTTCTTCTCACGCAATCGGATTATTCATTTTTACAAACTCCAGCCTGGGGAAAAATTAAATCTGGTTGGAGTTATGAATTACTTGGCTTTAAAAATCCAGAGCTAATTGGTGTTGCGTTAGTGCTTTATAAATCAGCACCAATTATTAAGAAATATAAGTTGGCTTATGTGCCAGAGGGTCCGGTATTGAATTGGCAGAAATTTGATCCTGCCGCACTCACTGCACTTGCTAGTTATCTAAAACAGAAAAATTGTTTTCTGTTAAAAATTGGCCCAAAGGCATTGCTAAACCGCTACAGCAATGATTCGCTTAAGGCTGGCTTAGCTGATGAAAATATTAAATTGATCTCTGACTTAACACCTATTGAGACTAAACATGCTGAACTGAAACAGCAGATATTGCAGCTTGGGTTTAGCCAACAAAGCAGTTCTAATTTTGGTGATGTGCAGCCTCGCTACACCTTTGAGGTTGATATCACTCGATCAGAGCAGGACATTCTTGATGACTTTAATCAGCAATGGCGACGCAATATCAAAAAAGCAGCTGCCGCTGGTGTTACTACTCGAGTTGCAGATATTTCGGAGTTAACAAAATTTCATCAACTTTATTTAGAAACCGCAAAACGCGATGGTTTTGCGCCTAGATCCATTTCCTATTTTGAAAAATACTTAACTGAATTTGGCAACAACGCAAAACTGTATTTTGCTGAACATGATGGCAAAGTAGAAGCAGCAACAATTTGGGTAGCAGTAGGTAGTCGAGCTTGGTATTCCTATGGCGCATCCAGCACAAGCGGTAGAGAGCTGCGACCTAGCAATGCCTTGCAGTGGCGAATGATGCAAGACAGCAAAGCAGCCGGCTTTAAGGTGTATGACCTGCGCGGCATCTCAGCGAGTTTAGCTAGCACTGATCCGCTGGTTGGGCTGCTTAACTTTAAGTTGGGACTAGGCGGCACGGCAGTTGAATGGATAGGTGAATTTGATTTGGTGCTTAATAAACCAATCGCTACCGCTTACGCTTTGGCTCGGAGGATTAGATGAGCCTGGTTTTGCAGCTAGA
>CAYXYW010000076.1:0-2297 GCA_964469855.1 uncultured Bifidobacterium sp. | reverse complement strand
CTGAGATGCTGAAACTTGCATTGTCTGTGCTGCCTGTGCCCGATACCAAGGTATAGGTAAAGGTATCTCCTGTATCAGCATCAGTTGCAGTCAAGGTGCCTACGGTGGTGCCATTGCGAAAATTGATAAACAGCCACGGTTATGAATACACCCAGCTGTGGCAACTGGGCAGTAACAACTAGGGTTTTAATCTTCTGCAGGAAAGGAAGTCATGGCAATGAAAATCTCAAAACTGCTCATCGCTAATCGCGGTGAGATAGCAGTTCGAGTGATTCGCGCATGCCAAGACGAGCAGATAAAGACCGTTGCGGTTTATTCTGAGAGCGATCGCAACAGTATGCATGTCAGCTTAGCTGATGAGGCGTACTCACTAACAGGTAAATCTGCAAAAAAAACTTACTTAGATATTGAAAAAATCATCTCAATTGCAAAATTAAGTGGCGCTGATGCAATTCATCCAGGCTATGGCTTTTTGTCTGAAAATGCCCAGTTTGCACAAGCAGTAATCGATGCTGGATTAATTTGGGTGGGGCCACCACCTGCTGCTATCACTGCGCTTGGTGACAAAGTTCAAGCTCGACACATTGCACAAAAAGTTGGGGCACCGCTGGTGCCCGGCACCAAGGACCCAGTTGCTGATGCGGCCGAGGTAGTTGAGTTTGCCAAAGTACACGGTTTGCCAATTGCCATTAAGGCGGCTTTTGGTGGCGGTGGGCGTGGTATGAAAGTTGCTCGTAGCATTGAAGAAATTCCAGAATTATTTGAATCAGCCGTCCGCGAAGCGGTTGGGGCATTTGGCCGTGGCGAATGTTTTGTCGAGCGTTATTTAGATAACCCGCGGCATGTGGAGACACAAGTGCTTGCTGATAGCCATGGCAATGTTGTGGTTATCTCGACTCGAGATTGCTCGCTGCAGCGCAGACACCAGAAATTAGTAGAAGAAGCGCCAGCGCCATTTTTAACTGAAGATCAAATTGCTCGGCTATACCAATCAAGTAAAGACATCATGAAAGAAGCTGGCTATCAAAATGCTGGCACTTGTGAATTCTTAATTGGCCAAGATGGCACTATCTCCTTCTTAGAGGTAAACACCAGATTGCAAGTAGAGCACCCGGTATCCGAAGAAGTAACTGGGATTGATCTAGTTCGTGAACAGTTACGCATCGCTCGGGGCGAGAAGATTGAATATGGCGATCCGATAACTCGAGGTCATAGCATTGAGTTTCGTATCAATGGTGAAGATCCAGGACGTGGATTCTTACCGGCACCTGGCAAGTTAACTAAATGGATAATCCCAGATGGTCCCGGAGTCCGAATGGATACTGGCTATCGCGAAGGTGACAGCGTAAGCGGCGACTTTGATTCACTATTAGGTAAATTAATTATCACCGGCGCAACTCGCGAACAAGCGCTAGCAAGAGCGCGCCGGGCGTTAACTGAGATGCAGATTGCCGGAATTCCAACTGCGCTGACATTTCATCAGGTGGTGGTAAATGAACCTGACTTTATCGGTGAAGCCGGATTTAAGGTTCACACCAGATGGATTGAAACTGATTTCAAAAATGAAATTCCAGCCCAATTGGCTTCATCAACTGATGATGGATTGGCGATGGATGAACCCATTGTGGTGGAGGTGAACGGCAAACGCATTGAAGTTGCACTGCCACAAAACTTGGCAATTGGTTCCAAAAAAGCCGTTGCTAAAAGACCAGTTCGACAGCGCAACAGCGCAGCACCAGCTGCTTCTGGAAATGCAATTGTGGCACCAATGCAAGGCACTATTGTGAAAATCGCAGTTACCGCCGGGACAGCAGTAGCTGCAGGTGATTTGATTATGGTAATTGAAGCGATGAAGATGGAGCAGCCATTAACCGCTCATAAAGCCGGTGTAATTGCCAGCATCACCGCAGAAATTGGCATCACGGTGCAATCTGGCACTGTGCTCTGCGAAATTACGGATTAGCTCGCTTCATCATTCGGCCAACAATGTTTAGGCCAGCAAAAGCAACCGCGAACTTAATTACCGATAGTGAATCATCGGCAAAACCGTTAACCACTGCCGGAATTGAAAGAATTGCAGCAAACAAAAAGGAATTTCTTACGCTTGCCGCCATTGCGCCCCAGAGCAAACCAAATACGCCAGAGATCATTAACAGATACGCATACTCCACGCCAGTTTCTTCTGCGTTATTTTGAGTATCAAGCCAGGCGATAAATATTGAAAATACCACCATATCAGATACCAAAATTGCATTACGCTTCATTACTGCTCCTTTCCGTGATTAACTCGTTGCAGT
>CAYXYW010000075.1:0-2418 GCA_964469855.1 uncultured Bifidobacterium sp. | reverse complement strand
GATCAGTAAAATCCAAAACATCGGTCATTCGTTCAGCACCAATAACTAATGCATACTCAGCACTTCCAGATTTCACCATATCGGCAGCAGTGCTAAGCGCATAAACAAACCCAGCACAAGCAGCACCAATATCAAAAGCTCCTGGATCTGGAATACCTAATTTACTGGCAACTATTGGTGCAACTGCTGGAAACTGAACAGGATTAGTGAGAGTTGCAACTAACACAACTCCAATTTGCTCTGGGTTTAATCCAGCATCTGAGATTGCATCGATTGCTGCCAAAGTTGCCATTTGATCAAGTGTTTCATCGTCTGATGCAAATCTTCTTGTTTCAATTCCAGTTCTTTGCTGAATCCATTCATCACTAGAATCAATAAGAGGCGCAATTTCATCATTAGTTACTATTCGAGCAGGCCGGTATGCACCTATACCCATAATTCGTGCGCCAGTTCGAGCTGGTGCACTTTTGATTTGAGTCATGCTGCCCTACGCTGATGAGTCAATATGAATTCTTTTGCAGCAGTAATATCTTCGGGTGATTTGATGGCAAATGTGCTCACATCTTCAAACTCACGTTTAGCAATATTGGTTAAAGTCCCACCTGGTGCTAACTCAAGAATTCCAGTCACTCCAAGACGCTGCATGCTCTTTTGGCACAAATCCCATCGCACTGGATTGCTTACTTGGTTAACAATTCGAACAAGAGCATCAGTACCAGTATCAACAATGGCACCATCTCGATTGCTTAATAAAGTTATCTCTGGATCTTTGGCTGCAATATCAATAGCAGCGCCACGCAATGCTTCAACTGCTGATTGCATATATTTTGTGTGAAACGCTCCAGCAACAGATAGCGGTCGCAGTTTTGTTTTCTCTGGATGATTTTCAGCTAATCTAGCAAGTGCTTCTAATGAACCTGCTGCGATGATCTGCCCAGCACCATTTACATTGGCTGCGATTAAATCCAGCTTGGCTAAATGCTCAATAACTTTGCCTTGTTCACCGCCAAGCACTGCAGTCATTGAAGTTGGTGTTACTGCCGCAGCAACCGCCATCGCTCGACCGCGCACCCCAACTAATTCCATTGAAATATGATCTGAAATCACACCTGAGATAGCAGCTGCTGCTAATTCGCCCACCGAGTGGCCAGCAACTAAATGAACCTGTCGAAGCAGATCGCGTTTTTCCGGGTAAAGGCTGCGAATAGTCAATAAAGCGCTCGCCACCAAAAGCGCTTGGGCAATTGCAGTATCTCGAATCGTTTCTGCATCAGATTCAACACCGTGGTGGAGCAGATCTATTTTGCTTGCCTCAGACCAGCGAGTTAGGCTCTCAATAGCGCCTGGAAGATCAAGCCACGGTTGAAGCATTCCTGGAGTTTGCGCACCCTGACCGGGGGCTACCACGCATAACATTTGCCCCACGCTACTTCATTACTCATCAGTTGACCCAGTGAATAACCCGATTTAACCGGAAAATTAGCCTGTTCCCTCGGTATTTCCCGCGTGTGCCGCCTTGGGGTCGGCAAGTTGATACTCATTTACTGCCTTAGCGACCATCTCCGCGGATATTGTCCCTTGGACGGCTAAAGCAGCCAGAGCTTGGGCAGTAATGGCCTCAGCGTCCACCAAGAAGTGCCGTCTTAGCGCTCCGCGGGTATCGCTCATTCCCCAACCATCGGTTCCTAGTGAATGAAAATCTTGCTCAACCCATTGCCTAATTTGATCTGGCACTTGGCGCATATAGTCGCTAACGGCAATGATTGGACCAATAGCGCTTGCCAACTGAGAGGTTACAAATGGAATTTTGGCAGTTGCAGTTGGATTTAAGAAATTTTCTCGATCTACTGCAAGAGCCTCTCGGCGCAGCTCTGTCCATGAAGTCACCGACCAAATCTCAGCCTGTACATTCCATTTTTCATTAAGCATCTGTTGAGCTCTAATTGCCCACGGAAGTGAAATTCCAGAGGCCAAGATAGAAACTTTTGCACCATCTCCATTTGGTGCATCGCTAAATCGGTATATACCCTTTAATAAACCTTCAACATCTAAATCTTCTGGTTCAGCTGGTTGATCAATTGGTTCGTTATAAACAGTGAAGTAGTAGAAAATGTTTTCTGGATTTTCACCATACATTCTCTTTAAACCATCTTTAACGAGATGAGCAATTTCAAAACCAAATGCTGGATCATAAATTTTTGCTGCCGGGTTTGTAGCTGCAAGTAATGGCGAGTGTCCATCTTGATGCTGAAGTCCTTCGCCATTCAAAGTAGTGCGACCAGCAGTTGCTCCTAATATAAAACCACGCGCCATTTGATCAAGTGCAACCCAAAATTGATCACCTGTGCGCTGAAAGCCAAACATTGAATAAAAAACATAAATTGGAATCATTGGTTCATTATGAGTTGCATATGAACT
>CAYXYW010000074.1:0-2522 GCA_964469855.1 uncultured Bifidobacterium sp. | reverse complement strand
ATCCAGACGTTTTCTTCCATCCCCAGAATGAACGAGGAATGGCCAGACTGCGCCGCGATCGTGCCGCTAAAGCCATCTGTGCCGGCTGCCCAGTCAAGGTGGAATGCGCTGATTACGCCATCCGCGCCCGCGAGCCATACGGCGTCTGGGGTGGTCTGACCGAAGAAGAACGCGAAGCGCTTTATGCCCGAGTACCAGCCACGGCGCTGCCCAAGATCAGCCATGTCGCAGAGCTTTCCGCTGATGCGTCGATGCTGGGGCATGCTGGTTAACCCACCCAGCAAATCAACATAAGTTTTCCCTCTGCCACAATTCGTTAATGAAATCACTGCTGGGCAAATCAGTTACCAAAGAGCTAGATCTAACGGCAGCTCAATTTATTGAGTTATTAGATCTTGCCGCCCGCCTGAAAGCCGCAACTAAATCAGGTAGCGAAACTCAGCAGTTAATTGGTAAATCTGTTGCGTTAATTTTTGAAAAAACCTCCACCCGAACCAGAGCCGCGTTTGAAGTGGCAATGGCGCAGCAAGGTGGCAGCGTGACCGTTTTTGATCCCAGCTCAGCCCAGATTGGCCATAAAGAATCGATTGCTGATACGGCAAAAGTTTTAAGTCGGATGTATGACGCAATTATGTATCGCGGTGCCGCGCAAGCGAGCGTGGAAACACTCGCAGCAAATTCCAGCGTGCCAGTAATTAATGGCTTAACTGATCAATGGCATCCAACTCAGATGCTGGCTGATTTATTGACTATGCGCGAAGTTGCAGGACCTGACCTAACTCGCTTTAAGTTTTGCTATCTAGGTGATGCCCGCAACAATATGGGTAATTCGTTTTTAATCACTGCTGCCATGTTAGGTATGAATTTCAGCATCGGCGCACCAACTGCACTCTGGCCAGATAAATCATTGATTGAGCAAGCAAATCAAATTGCAAAATCAACTGGTGCCAAACTGCAGTTAACTCAATCTGCAACTGAGGCCGTTGCAGATAGTGATTTTGTGCATACTGATGTCTGGGTTTCAATGGGTGAGCCTGATTCAGTTTGGCAATCTCGGATTGACCAGCTACTGCCTTATCAAGTGAATGCTAAGTTAATGCAGCAAGCAGCACCTAACGCTAAATTCATGCATTGCTTACCGGCATACCATGATGAAAATACCGCAGTTGGCAAACAGGCAGCCGCAATTGCTGGCATCAGCGGTGGCTTAGAAGTAACTGATGACGTCTTTCAATCCAGCGCCAACATCGCCTTCGATCAAGCGGAGAATCGTCTGCACACCATTAAAGCCTTGCTGGTTGCCACCATCTTGGGTTAATGCCATCTCCCCACAGGCAACTAGTAGATAATTAATAGATTAACTGAAATGAGCGCCTTGCTAACTATCGATCGCCGTCGACTGCTGTTAATTGTTATCGCAGTTGTCTCCGCTGTTGCTGCCGCTTGGACTACTTATGAAGTTGCGCTGGAGCGGGCATGGATTTTGCGGTTAGATAAATCTGGTTTAGCACTTCAGGTTGAACGCGGTACTTGGCAGCGAGAGCTAGCGGAACTGATGATTCTGCTTGGGCAGCGCGTGCTAGTAGTAGTCGTGTTATTGCTAGTTGCGATCTGGTTATATCGAGCAACTGGTTCTTGGCATCCGATAGTGTTAGTTGGTCTTGGCACTGTTGCCTTGAACGTAGTGGTTGCGGCAATGAAATTAGTGATGGCGCGCAGCCGACCAAATTCTGGCGAACCTAGATTTCTTAACCCAGATACGTTAGGCGAAATAGGACTTTTCCCATCCGGGCATGCAGCAAATGCTGCATTTAGTTGGTTAGTGCTGCTTTATCTGTTATCTCGCAAAGGTGCTTGGTCGCACTTTGCCAGCGCGATTGGTGCTATCGCTGCAATTGCGTTAACGATGACGATGTCGCTTGGTTCCATAATGCTGGGGCATCATTGGATAACTGATCTAGCAACTGGTGCATTTGTTGGCTGGGCGATTGCCGCGGCATTTATCGCCGTTGACATTACAGTTGCGTGGGCTAGAAATGAAAATTGGCAGCAACTAAAGGCAATGCCAACGAAGAGATGACATTAGGGAGCCCAATGGTAAATTGGTTATTGCTATTTATGATTGCCATTCTCATCGCATTTCAAGCTGCAATCGTAATTGGTGCACCACTTGGGCAATATGCTTATGGTGGTCGATATAAAGGCAAGCTGCCAATTAAATTGCGAATTACCAGCGCATTTACAGTAATTGTCCTACTTGCAATGCAGGGCCACTTGTTAGCTCAGGCAGGAGTCTTTACACCTCTGCTCCAAGCAAACCTAAATGAAATAGCAAACTATGCGATTGTGGCCTTTTTTGCGCTTGGCACTCTGGTCAATTTGGCCTCTCGCAGCAAAGCGGAGCGAAACATCTGGACTCCATTTAGTTTGATTTCAACTATCTTGGCAGTGTTAGGCACAATTTAATTTGGTGGAGGTGGCGGGAATCGAACCCGCGTCCAACGTCGTAACTTCAGGCATTC
>CAYXYW010000073.1:0-2562 GCA_964469855.1 uncultured Bifidobacterium sp. | reverse complement strand
CTAAAGTCTGGGTATGGCAGAGAAGAAAGTACAAGGACCAGCTTCATACTTCCCATCCATTGAGCAGAAATATGGCAAACCCATAGCTTTCTGGATGAAAGAACTAACCAAAGTGTCCCAGCTGGCTCATATGGAACAGGTGGCTCATTTGAAGAATAAGTTTCAGCTGGGCCATGGTCATGCCAATGCGTTAGTGGCTTATTTCCGAAGCAAGAATTAAATTAGCAATACTTAATCTGATTTGAATTTTAATTTCTTAGCTTTCATGGCATTGCCGATTTGCTTTGCTGCGGTTGGGCCGATGCCATGAATAGCTAAGAACTCAGTTTTAGTTAATTTAGTGAGATCAGTTAACTTTAATATCCCTTGATCAATTAATCCCCGCTGCGCGGGTTTAGCTAGACCTAACTCTTGCCATGGGCCAGCTAACTTCTCATAGCGGCCAAGATCAACTTTGCCGCTCACTACCGCGCAATTGGATTTTGATTTGGCCATGGCAACAGCATAATGAATTAGATATGTTCTGCGTAGTTATTTGTTTAGACTTTGCTGGTGCGTTATGTATTAACCCGATCTGGGGCAGCTGCTCTTAGTTTGCTGCTGCTGATTAGTTTTAGTGCTTTGCCAGCTACTGGCGCCATTAAAGCTGGAGCAGTATGCAATAAGGCGGGGGTTAGTAAGACCGTTGCTGGAAAGAAATTAGTTTGCACTAAATCTGGCAATAAAACCGTTTGGAAAGTAAAAAGGAGCAAAACCAATGCTGGTTCAACTGCACCAGCCATCCCAACAACTCCGCCTAAAGCAGAACCTGATTATGGTTGGTATGGCTGGAACTTTAAAGTAAATGAAGCAGGGGTTTTAGTTAGACGCGGTGGACCAATTACTAATTGGTCAGATCAACCAACTAGACCTGGTGAAGTGATTGACCCAATTAGGTTAAAGGCATTTGAATCTATTAAGGCGTATCAATTACAAACTGAAGTGAAACCAGTCACGGTTAACTTTCACTTTGCACCAAATGTGGCAGCTGATGTGGTGACTGCGTTTAAGGTGTTTTTTAAACAATCACAGGATTTCTTCTCTAGTCGAATTCCTACTGGCACCATATTGGAAGTAGTGATTTCATCTGAGAAAGATGATGAATGGCGAAAGAATAAATATCTATCAGTGCTGCCAACCGCAGCTGAAGCAAATGGCTTATTTGAGCGAGAAACAGGCATGTTTAACGCAATTAAGGCCACCGGCATAAATAACTCAGGTGGTGGCTCAGTTTCTGGCACTAGCAATTCAAAACTGCTTATTTATGCCGGGGGAGTTTGCTCTTGCTTTAAAGCAGAGAATTTATTGATGTATAACGTGCCACATGAGATGACCCATTATTTTCAATTTGCGGTAACTCCTGGTGTGCCAAAGCAGAACTTCACCCAAATAGGTGGGGTATTAACTGAGGGAAAGATCTATCTGCCACATGCATTAATGGAAGGATCAGCAAATACTCTTGGTTCCGCATTAACTGTTAAACATGTTGGTTGGTATTCCGATCAGATGAATTGGCACTTAGGTAGATACAAACGAGACGCTGCTAAGAAAGAGCTCACTAATACTGCTGAAGTGATTGAGTTACTTAACAAATCGGAAAGCTACCTGCCATCCCCAGCGGGGATGGCAGGTTATGAATATGTCATTGGGCAATTAGCTTATGAATACTTCATTGCCACATATGGGGTAACAGCATTTTTAGATTTGTTCGATAATGTTTATAAGTTACGTGACTTTGAACAAGCAATGCAGGCCACAATTAAGAAATCAAAGGCAGAGTTTTATCAAGAAGCTGCACCATATGTGCTGGCTGCTTTTAATCAGGTGAAGCCTTAAGGATCAGTTAACTTAACTAATTAGTTAGCAATAGCCTTAACTAATACCTGTATTCGAACTGGCTTGCTCTTTGCACTTGGCAAAGAGGCAGCATTTCTCGGCGCTACTCGATTGAACTTAACTTTAACTTCGCTGTTTTTTACCAGTGGTGCACAAAGTGAAGCAGCGATTCGGCTAGCTTGTGTGATCTGCGACTTAGTTGCAGGTTTATTGGTGACAAAGCTCTTACAGGTGATAACTGCACCTGGCACAACTGACTTAGCCAACGCCCTGGTCTTTGCTAGCTGCGCTTTTGTTGGCGAGCCTTGAGTTCGAGCTAGTGCCAGATTCAGCACCAACTTCTTAACCGCTTTTGGTGTTTCTGGCACTGGCGTAGTTGGTTTAGCTTCCACCACCACACCAAAGGTCTGGGTGACGATTTCATTTGAATTTGTCACACCGTTAATTTGTAAGGTGTGATTACCTACTGGGAAGTTAGCTGGAATCAATAATGCTGCATCAAAGCTGCCATCTGACTTAACTTCAGCTTCACCCAGATAGGTAGGTTCAGAGAAGATCCAAACTTTAACTGTGGTAACTGGTTTAAAGCCAGATCCGGTTAGAGATGCTTTACCGGCTTGTTCAAATACCAACGTGGTGTTTTCCTTCAGATCCTTAACAGTGTTGTTGTTAGCAACTGCTTTAACC
>CAYXYW010000072.1:2006-2930 GCA_964469855.1 uncultured Bifidobacterium sp. | reverse complement strand
ACGATCTGTACCAAAAAGAAATCGGCTTCCACCTGCATGCCCATATAGCGCCCAGCAATTAGTGGAATTCGTCGCAGCGGACCAAACGCCTGAAATAGTTCACTAGCGTGACTTCTGCCGAGACTAACCAGGTCTTCAAAACTGCCAGCTGACTTAATCCCCTGTTGGTGGGAATCACCATAGGTAACATTGAAAGCCCGAGGATTGCTGATTTCGCCAGTGTCAACGCCATAGATCACGGTAGATAAATAAATCTCCACATCTGGATATCTTTTTGCCGTGCTAATTAACTTTTCCGCATCTCGGAGGGCACCAGCCAAAATACTTTTCTTATCTTTAAGTAACTTTGACTTGCGATAAGCATCATGGCTAATCCATGACTTACCTTCAATTAGTAATAATGGATGACGTTCATCCATTATGGCTAGATCGTGTTTTTTCCACTCTCTAGTAACATGAACAATACTGGAATGGTCAAACTGCTTTGAGAGATGTGCCCCCAGCACATCTCTCAAATAGCCCTCGCTTTTGCCTGACGCAAACATAAAAGCTAAGTCAGCAGGGTCTAATGCTAAGAAAGCATCTTCGGCATGCAGCGCCAGTCGATCAAGTCCTAAAATCATAATTCTCCCCTTTCAATAATCCTAAGTTCTGCATTGTTTTTCATCAACTAATCTCCCACTCTTGCTTTCGCGCATTGCCATCTTCCACGTCATGCATGATTGACCACACTTGAGTTAGCGGGTGGGCATAGTTATAACCGCGCTTAGCACCAACTTCTGATTTGAAGTTGTGGTAATCAATCTCAGTTGCCATCTGTGAAATCCAGCTAGCAAACACCTCATTGGTAACTTCTAACCGATATGGGTAATCCGCATATGGGGTTTTAACCACTTTCACGCCAGCGAACTTAACTAACGGATA
>CAYXYW010000072.1:0-1996 GCA_964469855.1 uncultured Bifidobacterium sp. | reverse complement strand
ACTTGTCACCATTTTCAACCGCACTAACAAATCCGGTATTAGTAAATAGCCACATGTTGTTCTCCTTAATTGATAATTTCTAAATTTTTTGTTGTTTCATCTAAATTAGGTAATTTCGGTGCGATCTCAAATCGGTAAGAATCATCTACGCCATAGCCATAGTGCAGAGTTCTAACTAATTTGATCGCGATTTCTTGCGCACTCACTTGGCTTTGATCGATGAACTGGGTGTAGTTAGGCAGGTAATGCTCTGGATACAGCCGCCAACCTAAAAACAACATCACTTCATGATCAAGAGTTGAGCCAGGCGGCTCCAGGAACTGATTGCTAGTTGCTTCAATCAGCAATATCCCGTCATGTTCCTGGAGCGCCTGCACATAAGGGCCAAACTGATAGCCGCCGCCGTAGGTTTGTAGCGTGAAGTGATCTGCTCGTTCATTGATGTAGTGGGTTAGCAGTTCAATGACGCCGTCAAAATACGTTGGTAGTTCCATCAGCTGTTTCCTTATGCTGCCATCGATGATGGCGATAGGAACTGCTCAGCTTCGTTGATTAACCAAGATTCATATTCCTGATTAAACAACGCAATCTCAGCTCGATTGGTTCGAATCAGCTCAATTGCTTGTGCTGCGTTGTAACCCGAACGGATCAAGATCAGCGCGGTAACTAAGCCTGATCGATTAAGCCCGGCTTGGCAGCGAATCAGTACCCGATCCCCTGCTTCCCAGCGAGCAAGGCCAAACTCAACAGCTTGGCGTAATCGATCAAGATCGATATCAGCTATTGCGGCATCAGGTACGCCGTAGCGAAATTCCTGCACTCGCCAATCTGCAGGTTGCGCCCAGGCATACATAGTCACAATCGCATCAAATGGCAGATCGCTTCGGCGAAGCATGGTTGCTGGTTGATGAATCACATCTTCATCAGCAGTGCCGCCCATAAACAGGTTAGGCAGAATCTCGGAATAAAGCGAGGTTGGTTGATATGGCATTTTCTTCTCCTTACTCTAAATAGTCATCTCGTAGTGGTGGTTGATCTTGCAAGTTTCTAGCTCTGGTGCGGCTGGAATAAGACTCGGTCATTCGCCTACTGGAATAGTTGATGTCTTCTGATTCCGCAGCTTGCGCTAGCTGATCTAGCTCTTGTGCTTCAGTTCGAATAATTGACAGTGATTCGCTGCTGCGATCATCAGTCACGGCAATTTTTGCTGCTTCACTGCGCAATCGCGCCGCAGTTGAGCGCAACTTCGTTGCGGCATCTGATCGGTTTCCAGATCTGAGATCTGCCACCGCATCTGATTTCACACTTTGTGCTTGCAGAATTAATCGCTCTGCCCGAACCACTGAATCAGCTATTCGCCCAGCTGCCACATCACCTGGCACCACATTCACATTCACCGGCATAGTGACAGACACTTCATGCTTTGCTGACAAATCCAGATACTCAATTGTGAGATCGGCAATCTTGCATAAGCCAAGCGCCGCTAAGCCAGGGAGTGGAATATCAATAACGAATCTGCGATTCTCACCACTATATAGATCACCTAACTGAACTACATAAGTTTCGCCATCTTTCCAGTAAGGCAAACGTTGCAGCAACTCAATTGCTGGGGCGTGCGTCATTACCTCAGTTGGGGTAAGACGCAGCATGGTGTTAATTGCACTCTTATCCAGCAAGTTGCTAACTTCAGCGGCAATTGCACCAACCGCCTCATCCACTGTTGCGGCAAATCGATGCGCACCACCGCCGCCTTGCGCAACTGCTTCTAAGATCTTTTCGTCGTAATCAATTCCTAAGCCAATTGATGATGAAGTAATCAGCGCTTCAGTAGCTTTCTGGGCAATCTCACTAAAGAACTTCGGATCAGTTTCACCTGAATTTGCTTGGCCATCTGAAATAAGCAACAACGTGCCGCCAGTTAGCGTGGTCACTCGATTTAGCTCACGTAGCCCCATCAGATAACCCGTTGCTAAATCGGTTGAGCCTCCGGTATCAA
>CAYXYW010000071.1:0-3041 GCA_964469855.1 uncultured Bifidobacterium sp. | reverse complement strand
CTAAACCAACCCAACCGGAAGAAAGATTTGGCGTTAATACTGGCACTGGCACAATTATTCGTTTTCTAAGTCCAGCTGCTTTGGCATATGCCTGCATCATCTCTCGATAAGTGAACACATCAGGTCCGCCAATATCAAAGGCGGCATTTATGCTGCTATCTAACGAGGCTGAACCAACTAAATAACGCAGCACATCTCTAACTGCAATTGGTTGAATTCGAGTGTTTACCCATTTTGGTGTGATCATCGCTGGTAATCGCTCGGTTAAATATCGCAGCATCTCAAATGACGCAGAGCCAGAACCAATCACCACACCAGCGCGCAATTCAATAGTTGGCACACCAGAATCACGCAAAATCTGACCAGTTTCAACGCGTGAGCGTAAGTGCTTTGAGAGTTCTTGATGGGCAGGTGCTAGGCCACCTAAATAAACAATCCGCTTAACGTTGTTGGCTTTGGCAACTTTGGCAAACAGTGTTGCAGTTTGACTTTCCTCTTGCTCAAAATTGCTTGTGCTCATTAACGCATGCAGCATGTAATAGGCGACATCCACATTGGCTAGCGCTTTGGTCAGCACTGCTTCATCGCGGGCATCACCATCAACAACTTCAACTGAGTTGATCCACTCATGATCTTTTAATCGCTCGGCACCACGCGCCAGCACGCGCACCCGATAGCCATGCAGTAGTAACTCTCTAATTAATCGGCCACCGATATAGCCAGTTGCACCAGTTACCAGACAAAGTGCTGGCTCGCCAGCTTGATTTTTCAGCAGCGGTAGATCAGCAGCACACGGGGTTCGCATGGGTTAAGTCTCTTACCCAATCTGAGTTTTCGCTCGTTGATTAAGCAGGAGAGGGATTGGTATCTGGTGTTGCGCCGCCATGAGCCAGCGCAATCCCGCTTTGCAGCAGCGCTTTAGTGAGTTCTTCTCGCAGTGCTCGAGTTACATTCGCCGTACCATCTGGCACAGTTCTAACTGTTATTCGAACCACCATGGTGTCAGCGGTAACTGATTCGACACCTGCGTAATTAACTCGACCAAGCAACCAGTTGCTGATTCTGGTATCGGTTGTGATGGTGGCTCCAACCGTTTCCACCACATCGCGCACTCGAGCTAAATCGGTATCAATTGAAATTGGCAGATCAACGGTGGCCAACATCCAGCCTTGCGAGCGATTAGCCACGCGGGTGATCTCACCGTTTCTAACGTGCCAAATAACCCCGGCAGCATCGCGTAACCGAGTGGTGCGAAGCCCAACTTCTAATACGGTACCGATAGCAGGTCCAACATCAACAAAATCACCAATGCCAAATTCATCTTCCAAGATGATTGAGACCCCGCTCAAAATATCTCGAATTGAATGTTGCGCACCAAACGAAAATGCCGCGCCAATAAATCCAGCAGATGCAATCAGCGGCAATAAATCAAAACCAAGAATCTGCAGCGCAAGCACTACGGTGGCAATCCAGATAATCAGCGAAGTGATTGCAGTAAACAGTGATCCAATTGCCTGTGCTCGCTGCTTAGTGCGCTCACTTACCCGCAGCACCGATAGCGCTGCGGTGGTTGCGCTAACTGGCTCAACCTCTTCCCGGCGAGCTTCAGCTTTCTTAACTGCGCGCTTCACTGCGCGTCTAACTAACTGGCGAATAATCAGATCGAGCAAAATGGCACTGATTATTAAGGTGACCAACTGCAGCGGGGTGTTATCTACTAATTGCTCTAAGAAATCTGACATCTTCACCTCGAATCTGGTGCCACCATCGTAGGGCAATCTAATGAATAGTTGATACGCTCCCGCCCGTGATGAAACTACGAAAATCGATATTTGTGCTGTTCGCGACCATTATTTCAGTTTGGTCAGCTATTCCAGCTTCAGCAATTACACAGCGTGATGACGGTGATGAACCAGGTACGTTGATGAGCGCTGGTGATGCTGCACTCATCTTTTTGGGCATCCCAGTTGCTACCTTCATCATCTTGGTAGTGCTGATCTGGGCACCCAGCAAAGGGCGCAGCAAATCAACTGAGATTAGTAACTACTAATCCATCTTTCGAGCTGCGATAGCGCGGTTCAGATTTGCTAGTTGTTCGCTGACAAACCTTCTGGCACTTGGCTCAATATCTGGCTGCGCTAAGAACGCTTCCGTTGCAATTACTAACTCTTGGCTAACTTGTGGCATTGGATAAAGACCAATGGTGATGTTCTGCGCAACGTGATAGCCGCGATCGCCTTGCCATAACTTAGGTAGCATCTCAAAATACTTAGCAATAAACGCTTGATGTAGTTCGGGATGTTCGTAATCATTAAAGCCATTAATGGTGTTCTCCACAATGGCATTTGAGGCATCCGATTTAGTAACAATAGATTCCCATGCTGCTGCTTTCGCTGCAGCAGTTGGAATGGCTGCCTTTAATCGAACTGATTCTTCATGTCCTTTAGATGAGTTATCTATTTCAAGTTCTGCGGCAATTTCATCGTGTGCAGCAACTCCTTGCCGCACCATTCGACTTAGCAGCGTCCAGCGCAGATCAGTATCAACCTGTAATCCTGCTGGAACATCAACACCGCGATACCAGTTAACAACTTGTTCTAAGCCATGGCCAGCGCTAGCAAACGCACATAGCCCGCGGACAAACGCCAACTGATGATCTGATCCAGCTGGTGCAGCGATTGCGTATTGCAACAAGGTATCGGCAATCTGTGCTCGATATTTAGTTTGATGCTCAACTTTGGCATAGAGATCAACTGCAGTTTTTAAGTTTCTCACCGCAATTGCAATGGTGGATGAGTCTGGCTCACTTGCCATGCCGTTAAGGGCTAGCGCAACATAATCACCAGCACTGCCTTCCGCATCTCTAGTGACATCCCATGCCGCATCCCAGATTAAGCCACGCGCCAAGGTGTCTTCTAATTTGCCAAAATGTTCAATCACGTTGCGCCATGAGTTTTGATCTAATCGAATTTTGGCAAAAGTGAAATCATCATCATTAAGCAGCAGCACACTTGGTGCTTTGCTGCCAGCAAGTGATTTAA
>CAYXYW010000070.1:0-3059 GCA_964469855.1 uncultured Bifidobacterium sp. | reverse complement strand
AATCTAGCCCCCCTCCTTAGTGGTTGATGAGAGACGCTGTGCTATGCGTGCGCCGACACCGGTTCTCAAAGTTTCGCCCTAGACTTTCAAGAATGAGCAGCTCAATCGACCAAGCGCTACAGCCAATCTCTGACCTGAAACTTGATGATGGCGATCACGAAAAGTTTGCCCACTTTGTTAAAAAAGAAGATATTGTGGAAAGCGCGGTAACTGGAAAACCAGTTGTTGCACTTTGTGGCAAAGTTTGGGTGCCAACTCGTGATCCACAAAAATTTCCAGTTTGTCCGCAATGTCAAGAGATATATAGCCAACTAAAGTCAGAATGAAGTTTCCTAAAGTTGTGCTCGCTGTAGTTACTGCCGCTTCGGTGGTAACAGTGATGGTGCTACCCAGTTCAGGTAATGAGCCAATCACCCCAATTACCGAAACCACCCCAACTGCAGTTCCAGCGCTGCCAGTAATTACTGGTTGGCTGCCCTATTGGGATGATGCGCCAGGCACTGCCACCATCATTGCTAACGGTGACATCATCGCAGAGGCAATGCCATTTTGGTGGAGCACAGTTGGCGATAGCAACGCCGTTTCACTGCGAATAAAAAGCACTGGCACGACGCTAGCTAAACGCACCAGATTGATTAATCAGATGCAAACTGCTGGGATCAAAGTGCTACCAACAATCACTGATTCCACTTGTGTTGGAACTAGTCCATCCACGCTGCCCGCAATTTTCGCGGCAGATCAGAAGCGGGCAAATTACATCAATCAAATCGCACAGTTAGCTGCTCGGGAAAATTACGATGGCATTGATTTAGATCTTGAGTGCTTTATGTATGAGTCCAGGTTATGGAGTAGTTATCAAGCAAATTGGGTGAAGTTTGTTGCAGAGTTAGCGGTAGCGCTCAAAGCGCAAGGTGATTTGCTCTCAGTCACTACGCCACCAATTTATTCTGATACCACCGGCTACTGGGTTTATGCCTGGAAGCAGATTGCACCGCATATTGATCGACTTCGGATCATGGCATATGACTACTCAACTGGAAATGCCAAATGGGATCCCACTGATAAGTCCCAAGGCGATGGTGCGATCGCCCCGATGGATTGGGTGAAGCGAATTGTTGACTATGCCGTAAGTGTGGTTGAGCCCAGCAAGATTTGGTTAGGCGTGCCGGCGTATGGTCGCAATTGGGTGACTGCAGTTTCTGGCAGTTGTCCAACTCAAGGCGAAGTGCCCAATTTAGATCGAGTGGTTTGGACGAGTAAAGAAGTGCTGCCCAAACTTGCAGAGTTAGGTGTCACGGCACAATCTCGATTCCATTCAGTGCATCGAGAGCGCACTTTGGTTTATCAACGCACCTTCACTGGCACTAATAACGCAGGTGCAGCGCGCAGCTGCACTGTTACCCGAACCGTTTGGTGGCAAGATGCGCGAAGTCATTTTGAACGGTTAAAAGTTGCCCGCGACGCCGGTATGGCAGGTATTGCTGTTTGGCGATTAAATGGTGAAGAAGATGAGATGTGGAATCGCACCCGGCCATTTGCACAATCAATCTCTGCTCAACCATTAAGTGTTGAGTTAACGCCAGCTCAACCAACAAAGTTAGGTGAAGCAACCACACTTGCCGCATCAATTAGAGCAACAACATCTGTTGGTGCATCTAGGTCAGTTGCAAACGTGCCAGTTAGATTGCAGCAATTAAATGCGGATAACTCCTGGAGTGATGTGGCAGTTGTTAATACTGATGCAACTGGCAACGCAATATTTACGATAAACGCGATTCTGAGCAAGTTCCGAGTCAGCACCGATTTAGTTGCTGGCACTTGGCAGCCAGCCACCTCAACTGCAGTGGTGCCGGTAATCGCTCGCAGCATTGAGATCACTAAGCAAACTGCAGCGCCAACTAAGAAACGCGGTTATCAAGTTGCTGGCAAGGTAACACCAGCCGCGTTAGATAGCCCAATTGAGTTGCAACAGCGGGTGAAGCGCAGTTGGGTGAGCATTGGCTCCGCCACGATTTCAGCAACCGGTGAGTTTGTGATTAAGTGGCAGCAACCACCAGCTGGCACGCATAATCTGCGGTTGATCAGCGCAGCATCGCCGAATTATCCAAATCTGAAGCTGCCGCTAGGCAAGATTACAATCAAGTAATTTTTGGAAATCGGTAGTGATTTACTAGTTTTTGTGTAAGTATCGTTAGGTGAGCCAGATGAACACCGCAGTGCTACCAGAGATCTCGGTTGAGTTGAGTCAGCCGTTTGCCTGCACTGTTTGGAATGATCCGGTTAATTTGATGAGTTATGTCACTCATGTCTTTATGACCTATTTCGGTTATCCCAAAGAGCGAGCGGAACAGCTTATGCTGCAGGTGCATCATGAGGGCAAAGCGTATGTTTCCCATGGCGATCGAGAAAAAGTAGAGCGTGATGTAGCAGCGATGCATGAGTATGGCCTATGGGCAACTATTGAGAAAGCAAATTAGTGGCGCACGCATTCAATCGCACTGTCTCGGGAAAAATAACTGGCAGATTAGATCCAGTTGAGCAAGCCTTATTGCGATCGTTAGTTATGCAATTAGCCCAGCTGCTACATGAAACAGATGACTCCGATTCAGTTGACCCGATTGCTCAGTTAGTTGGTATTTCAGAGTTAGTTGAACGGCCAGCCGATCCAGCGCTGCTGCGACTATTTCCAGATGCTTATCGGGATGATGAATCGGCGGCTAATGATTTTCGCCGCTACACCCAAGCGGCGCTGCGCGCCACTAAAACCAGTCGAGCAGATCAGATGATTGCAATATTGGATCGAGCTGACAACAAAATTGAGTTAACCGAAGCGGAAGCGCAGTTAGTACTTGCAGTGATGAATGATACGAGGTTAGTGCTGGCTAGCCGGCTTGGCCTATCTGATGAACTTAGCTTGGATGACTTGCTGCTGGCGGAATCAGATCAGGGCGGCCCAGCGCATCTATATGACTGGTTGACTTGGCTGCAAGAAACGTTAGTGCGGGCAATTATGCAAAAAAATTAGGGCCGCCCTTTTGGGACGGCCCTAATTCAATTAG
>CAYXYW010000069.1:0-3090 GCA_964469855.1 uncultured Bifidobacterium sp. | reverse complement strand
TCGACATCCTAGAAACCATTCATAAGTTAGGTTTAGATCGAACTGATCGAGTGGACGTAAAAGGTGTTGCAGTTTCACCTCGCGACTTACTTGCTGCATCACTTCCTGATCCGGCAACATTGGGTGAACGCATGAAAGGTAAAACTTGTGCGGGCACTTTAATTCGTGGCCTAGATAAAGACGGCAAACCAAAAGCGATCTACATGTATCACGTAGTTGATAATGAATGGACTATGCAGGAATATGGCGATCAAGCTGTGGTTTGGCAAACTGCGTTAAATCCGGTTGTGGCAATGGAGTTAATTCATGATGGTGTTTGGCAACCTGAAGGAGTTAACGGACCAGAATGGTTTGATCCAGTTCCTTATCTGGAAAAGATCAATGAATATGGTGTTCCGTGGGCAATGCGTGACGAATCAACTGACGGAATTGAGCCTTAAGCCGATTCCACAGTTGCTAACAAATCGCTCCAAGCATCAACAAATTGCTTTACGCCAGCGGTTTCTAAGTTGGCGAGCACCTCAGCAAAGCTGACACCATAGTTGCTTAATGCAGCGATGGTGTCAGCTGCTGCTTGGTAATCCAATGCAAACTTAAATTCAGCGCTGGTTTCAAATAGTGCAGTCATAGTTGCCTGCGGCATGGTGTTCACCGTATCTGGCGCTACCAAACTTGAGACGTAAAGCAGCGGATCGTAAGCTGGATTTTTCACCCCAGTTGATGCCCAAAGTGGTCGCTGAATTCTTGCCCCACTTGCAGCCAACAACTTCCATCTCACATCTTGCTGTAACTCCGAAAACAACTGATACGCCAGCACCGCGTTAGCAACAGCTGCTTTGCCGCGCAGTGCAATGGCTTCCGGAGTGCCAACCTCATCTAACATCGGATCAATTGCGGTATCAACTCTTGATACGAAAAATGAGGCAACTGAATTAATAGTTGTCAGATCATGACCGTTTTCTTTTGCTTGTTCCAAGCCAGCAAGCCATGCCTGAATTACTTCAGCATAACGTTCAATTGAAAATATCAAAGTTACGTTAACACTAATGCCGTTTGCTAATGCACCAGTAATTGCTGGAATAGATTCTTTAGTTGCTGGAATTTTGATCATCACATTTGGCCGATTAACTTGCTTTCGCAGCTCAATTGCTTGTTTTAATGTGTTATCGCCATCAAACGCTAATCTCGGATCAACTTCAATGCTGACACAACCATCATTTCCAGTTTCTACATAGGTACCAGCAAATACATCACACGCTGCCTGCACATCAGCAACTGTTAGCTCTCGAACAATAACTTCCGCAGTTGCACCATCGGCTTTGAGCCGATTCAAATCATCGCCATAAATACCGGCAGCACCAGCAGTAATAGCAGCTTTAAAGATAGCGGGATTGGTAGTAACTCCCAGCACTCCTTGATCGCGAAGATTCGCTAAATCACCAGATTGAATTCGGTTGCGTGATAAATCATCTAGCCAAACTGAAACACCATGTTCGCGAATTTCATGCAGTTTGGTCATTTAGCACGCTCCAAAAAGTCGATCACCAGCATCGCCAAGACCTGGCACAATATATCCGTGTTCATTTAATTTTTCGTCTAGTGCGCTAGTCACTACTGTGACATTTTGATTCGCAAACTTTTTCCCAACAGCTTCAACACCCTCTGGTGCTGAAATCAACGTAATCGCAACCACTTTCTTTGCGCCACGTGCCAACATAATTTCAATTGCGCTAATCAAACTGCCGCCAGTTGCCAACATTGGATCTAACACAAAAACAATTCGGTTATCTAATCTCTCCGGCATTCGATCTGCGTAAATTGCTGGTTGCAGCGTCTCTTCATTTCGCACCACACCTAAGAAACCAACTTCAGCGGTTGGAATAACTTGTTGCATGCCAGGCAGCATGCCAAGGCCAGCCCGCAGAATCGGCACTAGCAGCGGTAGCGGACCGGCAAGTTTGCTACCTGATGTCGGCGCAACTGGGGTTTTCACACTAACCGATTCAATCTCTAATTCCTTTGTTGCTTCAAAGGCAAGCAGCGTTACTAACTCAGTAGCAAGCTGTTGAAACCGGGTCATAGCAGTGGTTTCATCTCGTAATTCAGTTACTTTCGCTGCAATCAGCGGGTGTTCGACAACCAGCGTTTTCATATGCGCAGAATAGATGCCAGACTTACCTTCATGCAGGTTCGACCAGCCGATGACCAAGCAATGCAGCGAGCACTCACGCTCGCTGCGGATTCGGCTGCTCGAGGTGAGATCCCAGTTGGGGCGCTGATTATTGATTCAACTGGCGAGATTTTGGCGGAATCGGGCAATTGGAATGAAGCGAAATTTGACCCCACCGCCCATGCTGAAATTGAAGTAATTCGAGATGCTGCAACTAAATTGAGCTCAGCTCGATTAGATGGCTGCACCCTGGTGGTTACGTTAGAGCCATGTCCGATGTGTGCCGGAGCTGCAATGCAAGCTCGAATTGCACGATTAGTTTTTGGTGCCGACAATAAAGATTATGGTGCGGTGGGCAGTAAGTTTGATGTGGTTCGAGATTCTAGATTGCCACACCAGATGGAAGTGGTTGCCAATGTCAGAGCAGATGAAGCAAAAGAATTACTAGATAGATTTTTTGAAACAAAGCGATAATGGCGGTGGCGGAGGGATTTGAACCCTCGGAGAATTTTCATCCTCACGCGCTTTCGAGGCGCGCACCTTCGGCCGCTCGGACACGCCACCGCGACGTAGGATAGTGGGCATCGAAACCCAACGAATTCCCGCGTTAGATGCATATCGAACAACCATGATGTTGCTTGGTATCGTGCTGCATAGCGCGATCTTCACCGCAACCTATGCCCCAGTTAGAACTAAAGATGGTGAAGATTTACTTTATTTAACTTACGACTTCATTCATACTTTTCGAATGCCAGCATTTATTTTTATTTCTGGCTTTTTTTCCGCGTTGATCTATAAAAAATACCACGGCGCCGGATTGCTTAGTAATCGAGCAAAACGAATTTTGCTGCCGCTGCTTATCTTTTGGCCGCTCACCGCAATAGCTTTCCAGTTAGTTTTTGCGCTTGGTAATGGTGGCA
>CAYXYW010000068.1:0-3108 GCA_964469855.1 uncultured Bifidobacterium sp. | reverse complement strand
TGCTAATGCCAGCATGTTAGATGAGGCAACTGCAGCTGCTGAAGCAATGACGCTCGCTAGACGTAACACCAAAGTAGAGTCAAATGTATTTGTAATTGATCAAGACACTCATCCACAAACTATTGAAGTCATTCGAACCCGAGCCAATCCACTAGGTATTGAAATTAAATTAGTTGATTTAACTAAACCAATTGATTTGGAATACTTTGGTTTGTTACTTTCATATCCAGCATCAAGTGGAAACATTTATGACTTAACTGAAATTATCAATTCAGCACATAATGCTGGTGCATTAGTTGCTGTTGCAACTGATTTATTAGCACTAACTTTGCTGAAATCCCCAGGTGAATTTGATGCCGATATTGCAGTTGGTTCAGCTCAGCGATTTGGTGTGGCGCTTGGTTATGGTGGACCACATGCTGGTTTTATGGCTGTTAAATCTGGCTTAGAACGCTCCCTGCCAGGTCGATTAGTTGGAGTGTCAGTTGATGCTGCTGGAAAACCGGCTTATCGATTGGCACTGCAAACCAGAGAGCAACATATTCGGCGCGAGCGCGCCACCTCAAACATCTGCACCGCTCAAGTTCTGCTAGCTGTGATGGCAAGCATGTATGCGGTTTATCACGGACCAGATGGGCTACGCGATATTGCTCAGCGAATCAATCAATACACTTCATTATTAGCAGCTGGTTTAACTGAGCTTGGTGCCAGCATTGTGCATCAGAACTTTTTTGACACGTTAAGAATAAAAACGTCAGTTGCCAGCCAATGGCAGCAGCGATTAGCAGCAAAACAAATAAATGTGTTGCTTGTTGATGATCAAACTATTGGTATTTCAATCGATGAAACGGTTGATTTAGCAACATTAACAACCTTGCTTGAAACTTATGCCCAAGCCAACGTTGATATTGATCAACTTTGGTTAAAACTAGATAATCACATACCAGCTGGGTTGGTAAGAGATTCAGAATACTTAACTCATCCGGTATTTAATAAATATCAAAATGAAACTGCGATGCTGCGTTACATTAAATCGCTAGCTGATAAAGATTATGCGTTGGATCGCGGCATGATTCCACTTGGTTCTTGCACTATGAAATTAAATGCCGCAACTGAGATGCAGGCTGTTACTTGGCCACAATTTGCCAACCTGCATCCGTTTGTGCCGATTTCGCAAGCAGATGGCAGTTACGCCATGATCCGAGAGTTGGAAAATTGGTTAGTTGAGATTACTGGTTATGACGCGGTATCGCTGCAACCAAATGCTGGCAGTCAGGGTGAATTTGCTGGTTTGCTTGCAATTAAAAAATATTTAGAAGGAAAAGGCGAGCACAACCGTGATGTTTGTTTAATTCCATCCTCAGCACATGGCACAAATGCTGCCAGCGCAGTAATGGCTGGCATGAAAGTGGTTGTAGTCGGTTGTGACGATCAAGGAAATGTCGATTTAGCTGATCTAACAGCAAAGATCGAACAGTATCGAGATTCGCTTGCCGCATTGATGGTTACTTACCCATCAACGCATGGCGTATTTGAATCTGCCATTGCTGATATCTGCGCCATGATTCATGATGCTGGTGGCCAGGTTTATGTTGATGGCGCGAATTTAAACGCGTTAGTTGGTGTTGCTAAACCAGGAAAATTTGGTGCTGATGTCAGCCATTTAAATCTGCATAAGACTTTCTGTATTCCACACGGTGGTGGCGGACCAGGCGTTGGACCAGTTGGTGTAAAAGCTCACTTAGCACCGTATCTACCTAATCATCCAATTGTTAAGGAAGCCGGACCAGCAACTGGAGTTGGTCCAATTAGCGCAGCACCGTTTGGTTCTGCTGCGATATTGCCGATCTCCTGGTCCTACATCAAGATGATGGGTGCCGAAGGTTTATTGCGCGCCACCTCAGTTGCAATATTGTCAGCAAACTACATTGCCAAGAAACTAAATCCATATTTTCCAGTGTTATATACCGGGCAGAATGATCTAATCGCACATGAGTGCATTATTGATCTGCGAGAGATCACTAAGGAAACTGGCATTACCGTGGAAGATGTTTCAAAGCGACTGATGGATTATGGCTTTCATGCCCCAACGGTCTCTTTCCCAGTTGCTGGCACCATGATGATTGAACCAACTGAATCGGAAGATTTAGCCGAAATAAATCGCTTTATTTCTGCCATGATCTCAATTAAAGCTGAGATTGATCAAGTAGCAGCTGGCAGTTGGAGCAAGGCAGACAATCCACTAGTTAATGCGCCACATACCGCACTCAACATCGTTGATGATTGGAATCATCCATATTCTCGAGAATTAGCAGTTTTCCCAGCCGGAAATGTCGCAACTAAATACTGGGTGCCAGTGCAGCGGATTGATGCTGCATATGGCGATCGCAATTTAGTTTGTTCTTGCCCACCACCTGAAGCATTTGCGGTTAACTGATGCAAACACCTCTGCATCATCATCATGTTGCGTTAGGCGCGCAGTTAACAGATTTTGCTGGTTGGCAGATGCCACTTAAATATGGTTCAGAAACTACAGAGCATTGCACGGTAAGGCGCGATGTTGGGTTATTTGATTTAAGCCATATGGGCGAAATCTATGTCACCGGTGAACAGGCTGTTGAGTTTTTAAATTTTGCGTTGGTAAGCGATATAGCGAAAGTTAAAATTGGCAAAGCTAAATACACCATGATTTGTGATCCATCTGGTGGCGCGATTGATGATTTAGTGGTTTATCGATTAAGCGATAATGAATTTATGGTGGTAGCCAATGCGTCCAATTCAAATATTGTTGCAGCTGAGTTAACACATCGAGCCCATGGATTTTCAGTTAGCGTAGTAGATCGATCGCTTGATACTGGTTTAGTTGCAATTCAAGGTCCAACCGCCAAAGAAAAATTAGCGAAATTTGTTTCTATTGAATTACTAGATAACCTAAAAAATTACTCCTGTGTTGAAGCTGAGATTAATTCAATTCCAGTGCTGCTAGCGCGCACCGGTTACACCGGTGAAGACGGTTTTGAAATATTTGCCTCAGTTGATCAAATTGCCAAAATCTGGGAATTATTTATTTCCGAGCGAATTGCGCCAATTGGATTAGCTGCAAGAGAT
>CAYXYW010000067.1:1884-3173 GCA_964469855.1 uncultured Bifidobacterium sp. | reverse complement strand
TGTGTTAAGCACGCCGCCAGCGTTCGTCCTGAGCCAGGATCAAACTCTCCATAAAAGTTAGTTTGTCTTGGCATGACAGTTGCTGTTGTGCTTGATTAATTAATTAATCTGCGTAAAGCATCTATCAATCCCAAAGGAATCCAATTTGTGTTGCCACAAACGGGATATAAATAAATAAATCTTTGCATTGACATTATCACGCTGTTGAGTTCTCAAGGTACGAGCGCGCACTGAATCAGGCCTTTCGGCCAAATTAAGGGCGAGTGGAGAAGGATACCCATAGGTTTGTGAGGAGACAACCCGGGGGGTGGGTAGCCGACCGCTATCGGGTTACCCGGATCCCCGCGATGGTTTTTCGACCTCGGCGCAGCACCAAAAAACGCTGAAAAATCAAGGTTTCTAGCGGTATTGCGACAGATTCATCAGTCCATTTTTGATTGTTAACCCAAGCTGCGCCTTCGCTGATCATCCGACGAGCCTCGGTTTTAGATTTAACTATTCCAGCCACAACCAGCAGATCCGGCAACAGCGGGAGGGCACCATCGACCAACGCTACGTCGGTTAAACCTGCTTCAGTTAATGCTGCAACTAAAGCAGGTTCCGCGATAGTGTCCAGGTCTCCGTTGCCAAAAAGTAACGCTGCAGCGGTCTCCGCTTGCATCATTTCATCTGCTGAATGAACCAATGTGGTCATCTCCTGCGCCAGTGCTCTTTGGCCAATTCGAAGATGTGGTTCCGCCTGCGATGCGGCAATCAACTGTGAGATTTCAGCGAGAGATTTAAACGAAAATACCAGCAACATTTTTTCTAAATCGCGATCATCTACGTTAAGCCAAAATTGATAAAACGCGTAAGGTGAGGTTAGCTCCGGATCTAACCAAACTGTGCCCGCCTCAGTTTTTCCGAATTTGCCGCCATCTGCGCGAGTAAGCAGCGGGGTGCAGAGCGCATGCACAATATTTCCAGTCACGCGACGGATCAGATCAGTTCCAGCAGTTAAATTACCCCATTGATCACTGCCACCTGTTTGCAATTTTGCACCATACTCTTGATGTAAGTGCAAATAGTCATATGCTTGCAGCACCTGATAACTAAATTCAGTAAATGATATTCCCGCACCAGCTAATCTCGCAGCAACTGCTTCTCGATCTAGCATTCGATTAACTGAAAAGTGCTTGCCAATATCGCGTAAAAACTCTAAAACACCAACACCGTGAGTCCACTGATAATTATTTACCATAGTGGCGGCATATGGTCCCGTGAAATCAAAAAACTTTTCTAATTGCAAT
>CAYXYW010000067.1:0-1874 GCA_964469855.1 uncultured Bifidobacterium sp. | reverse complement strand
AAGCCGATTGGACCACTCCTCAACTACTTCAGCATCGTTGAGATTGCGTTCACCTGACATTTTTGGATCACCGATCAGTCCAGTCGCACCGCCCACTAGGGCTAATGGCTTATTGCCCGCAAGCTGCAATCTTCGAGCGGTGAGGATTTGCACTAAATTTCCAATATGAAGCGATGGTGCGGTCGGATCGAACCCAACATAAAAAGTTAATCCTTCAGCCAGAGATTTGGCTAGTTCAGTAGCATCAGTCGTATCGTGAACTAAGCCACGATGCTGCAGTTCAGCAAGAATTTCAGCCATTCAGCAAGCCCCTTAATCCCGTTACTGATACCGATTTTAGATTAAATCTACTAACGCCTTGCTCGTCCAATTCCGAATTGTATCCACGCGTTGTTGTAAATCTTGGATTTGTCGAGAAACAGCTAGCGGGGCGGTTCCCAATTTAGAATTTCTAGCTGCAAGGATTGATTCAGTTTTCAGCATATCAAGGATGTCAATTTCGAAATATCCTGATTTACGCTGAAAATCAGCGAAACTCAATTCACTGACGTCTACACCCATCTCCTCAGCGGTGAGCACTAATTCACCGGTAATTCGGTGGGCATCTTTAAACGCTACTCCTTTGCGAACTAGATAATCGGCAACATCAGTTGCTGCCAAGTGTCCTAGTTTGGCGGCATTTGCAAGCGCGGTTTCATCGAATACCAAAGTTGTTACCAACCCAGTCATTGCTGGTAACACTAAATTCAGTTGATCAATACTGTCAAAAACAGCTTCCTTGTCTTCTTGTAAGTCGCGGTTATATGCAAACGGAAGCGCCTTTAGCATTACCAATAGCGAAACTAAATTACCAATCAAGCGTCCAGTCTTGCCTCGCGTAAGTTCAGCAATATCTGGGTTCTTTTTCTGCGGCATTAATGATGAGCCAGTTGACCAAGAATCATGGAGTTTCAGAAAACCAAATTCTGGTGTTGCCATCAAAATAATCTCTTCGGCCAACCTAGAGAGATGGGTACCTATCATCGCCAAATTGAAACACACCTCTACCACAAAATCGCGATCGGAAACCGCATCAATTGAATTGGCGGCTGAGTCGTTAAATTCAAGAAGTTTGGCCAATTTATCTACATCGAGTGAAAAGCTAGATCCCGCTAATGCGCCCGCACCAAGCGGCGAAACCGCTATCCGCTGATCGATCTCCATGGCGCGATTGCAGTTACGCAGCAAAGCATGCGCATGTTTAGCCAATTCATGACCAAGCGTCACTGGTTGCGCATGCTGCAGATGTGTAAATCCTGGCGATGGCGTGGCTACATGCTTTTTGGCCTGTGACAATATTGCAGCAATTAAATCAACTAATTTAGCGGTAATTTGTTGATTTAAATCTCGCAAATAGAGTCGAAGATCTGTTGCAATCTGATCATTTCGACTTCGACCTGTTCTGATTTTAGTCCCAATTTCTGGCAATTGTTCGGTGATTAAACGCTCCACCGCAGAGTGAACATCTTCATCCTGCTTACTGTATGACGTGACACCCGAGGCAATTTCTGCCGATAACTTTTTGACCACTATCTTTAACTGATCAAACTCAGTGGCACTGATTACACCGGCATCCAAAAGTACTGCACAATGAGTGATAGTTTGCAGTAAATCGTATCTGGCAAGACGCCAATCAAATTCCACTGATCGAGATATTGCCATTAATTCCGGAGCAGGTGGTTCCGCAAATCTCCCACCCCAAAGTTTGCCATCAGACTCATTTGGCATTTCGATACTTTCGATCACGCGCTGCTGCAAGTTTTGTTGTCATTCCGAAAATCTCGATGAAGCCCTTTGCCATTGATTGATCAAAGGTGTCGCCAGTGTCATAGGTT
>CAYXYW010000066.1:0-3225 GCA_964469855.1 uncultured Bifidobacterium sp. | reverse complement strand
TGGTGACATCTTTAATGGTCAGATCACCAGTTACCTCAAACTCATCGTCACCTTTTTGCTTAACTGAAGTGGAGACGAACTTCAGCTTTGGAAATGCTGCCACATTAAAGAAATCCTCGCTCTTTAAGTGGGCATCTCGATCAGCTTGACGGGTATCAACTGAATCGGCATCCATCGACACTTCTAGCGAAACCTTGCCATCAGCAACAGTGCCGTTACCTTCAAAGCTATTGAATGAGCCGCGCACCTTGGTGATTACTGCGTGACGTGCCACAAAACCAATTCGGGTGTGGGTTGGATCGATTAAATATTCCCCTGCTGGGATAACAGTTACCGCTGACATAAAACTCCTTTTGGATTTAGTTGAAAATTCAACTATCAAACCGTAGCACGGAAAAGAACTTGTTGCCAAGGCGGGGGGTGAATTTCGAGAAAAAATAAATTAAATTGAACTTTAACTAGTGCTAATTGCGAGCGGCTTGCAACAATTAGCCGAAAACATAAAACTCCCTGACTGAAAGAAGTTCAGCCAGGGAGTTTTTATTACAAATTAGGCTTTTTGAGCAAACACTTTGCGCGAAGCAATTACCTGGTCCACAATGCCATAATCCTTTGCCATTTCAGCGGTCAGGATTTTGTCGCGCTCAATGTCATCTCGCACCTGCTCTAGTGTGCGGCCAGTGTGATGGGACAAAATGCCCTCCATCTCTTCACGCATGCGCAAGATTTCATTTGCTTGAATCTCGATATCAGATCCTTGACCGCCACCTTCGCTGTATGGCTGATGAATCAGAATTCGAGAATGAGGCAGCGCAAAGCGCTTACCTGGTGTACCAGCAGCTAGCAGCAGGGCTGCAGCGGATGCGGCTTGACCTAAGCAGATGGTTTGAATCTCTGGCTTAACAAATTGCATGGTGTCATAAATTGCCGTCATAGCCGTATATGAGCCACCTGGTGAATTGATATAAATTGAAATATCGCGCTCTGGATCAAGTGATTCCAGCACTAATAGCTGAGCCATCACATCATCAGCTGAGGCATCATCAATCTGCACACCTAAGAAAATAATGCGCTCTTCAAATAATTTGGTGTATGGATTATGAATCCGCTCACCGTTTGGCGTGCGCTCTCTAAATTCGGGCAATATGTAACGAGCCTGTGGTTGGAAAGTCATTATTTGCCAGCCTTTCCACGAGTGCCTCCGCTACCAGTTACATCTGAGGCGCGAGTTACCACATGATCAATAAAGCCATACGCTTTTGCTTCTTCAGAGCTATACCACTTATCTCGATCTGAATCTTCTCGAATTCGATCCACGGTTTGACCGGTGTGCTTTGCAATCAGCTCTGCCATCTGGTTTTTCACAAATAACATCTGCTCGGCTTGAATTCGAATATCAGATGCGGTACCACCAATGCCACCAGATGGTTGGTGCATCATGATGCGAGCATGTGGCAGCGCGTAGCGCTTACCTGGTTCACCAGCAGTTAATAAGAACTGTCCCATTGAGGCGGCAAGACCCATTGCAACTGTGGCAACATCGTTTTGCACATATTGCATGGTGTCATAAATTGCCATGCCAGCAGAGATTGAGCCACCTGGTGAATTGATATACAAATAGATATCTCGAGTTGGATCTTCCGCAGCAAGCAGCAAAATTTGGCCGCAGATCAAGTTTGCAATTTGATCGTCAACTTGTGACCCTAAAAACACAATGCGCTCGCGTAGCAAGCGCTGAAACACATCTTCAGCCCCAGGCAGACCGCCAGCGGCAGCCCGCATAGTTGGTGCGGTTAACTCGCTCACTTGTTTCCCTTCGTTTGATGCGCTGACCTTAGCGAACGTGGCAGGTTTCGCACCTCACATGTTCGCCCATGGCGAAACTACTGCTCAACTCCGCTAGTGAATTCGGAAAGATCGACTTTCTCGCCATCTGGAGTAGTGACATTTGCCTGGCTAACCACCACAGTGAGCGCCTTGCCGCGCCGCACCTCGTTGAGCGCAATGCCTAGCGAATCGTTCTTGACTAACTGATCAGCCAGCTCTTCTGGTGTCACGCCGTATCTAGGGGCAGAGCGAACTAACCATTCGGAGAGCTCAACTTCATTAACCTGAACTTTTTCCTGATCAGCAACTTTATCCAGCACCAGTGAGCTCGTTAGATTCTTAACCGTATCTGCTTCAAATTCCGCGCGATGATCATCATCGCCATGACCATCCGCAAAATGAGTTTCAATCTCCCGCTTCACGATATTTTCTGGAATATCTAACCCAATCTGCTCCAGCAGCGCTTCAAAAACTTTCTCACGTGCGGCAATTGCTTGCTCGGCAACTTGCACCCGGCGAATTCGCTCCGCTAAATCAGCTTTTAGTTCAGCCACCGTATCGAACTCAGATGCCATCTGCGCAAATTCATCATTTGCTTCTGGCAGCTCTCGCTCGCGCACGCCAGTGCAGCTGAAAGTTACTTTTACTTTTTTATCTTTATGCGGTCCATCTTCTGGCACAAACTCAATCTCTTTAGTTTCATCAACTTTTATTCCAATTAGTGCGTCATCAGCACCTGGCACTAAACCACCGGTGCCAAGTTCATAGTTCAGCGCAGTTGCGGAATAGTCATCTGACTCTTCGCCGTCAACTGTGCCCTTGGCATCAAGAATTACTAAATCGCCAGCTGCTGCGGCTCGCTCCACAACTTTCATGGTGGCAAATCGACGGCGCAGTAGATCAAATTGTTCTGCCACAAATTCGTCATCAACTTTCACTGCATCAACAACTGCATTAATTGAGCTAAAAGCTGGCAGCTCAAATTCTGGGCGAATATCTAACTCTGCTGTGAAGGTGATTGATTCGTTATCTTTTAATTCGGTGACATTAACTTCTGGTGGACCAAATGGATCTAAATCATGTTCTTTCACTGCTTGGGCATAGGCCCTAGGCAACATGGCATTAACTACTTCTTCCAAAACTGCGGCGCGACCAACCCGCTGATCAATGATCGATGCTGGCACTTTGCCCTTGCGAAAACCTGGAATGTTTATCGAGTTAGCAATTGCTTTGTATGCATTTTGAAAATCAGGTTTTAGTTCATCAAACGGCATCTGAATTGTTAACTTAACTCGAGTTGGGGTTAAAACTTCCTTATCGGCCTTCACCATGCTCCTAAATATTTGGATTGGTCGGGGCGGGGAGATTCGAACTCCCGATCTCCTGCTCCCAAAGCAG
>CAYXYW010000065.1:2220-3578 GCA_964469855.1 uncultured Bifidobacterium sp. | reverse complement strand
AAGCCACCTCCACCAGGGCATCTTTAGTTAGATCAAGCCCGGTCATTTCGCAATCGATCCAGACAATGCGCTCGCTGGTGCGGGAGGAGTTGTTCATATGGGGCAACCTTAGGGGAAAGCGACATGCTCACAGAAACCACACAGGAAATTCACCGATGCTTAGCAGGAAGCGACGTGAAAGTTGGACTAGGCGGAACCCCGCCACCTCTGACAGGAGTGAAATGAAACGAAAAGTAACGGTAGCAGCCGCCCTGGTGGGAGCAGCTGCGCTGTTTCTCGGGATGGGCGCGGCAGCAAATGCTGACCATCGCGGTAAAGCAGCAGCTGGCGTTAAGGCCAGCGGTCCGCTGAAAGAGCTAGTAACTGCTGGCACCATAACTCAAGCTGAAGCGGATGCATTTAAAGCAGCAATGAAATCTGCTGCATCGGCAAATCGTGACGAGGTGAAAGCAGCCCATAAGGCTGCTCGCGAAAAAGCACTTGCTGATTTAGTTGCAAATGGCACTATCTCGCAAAGCGTGGCTGATTTAATCAAAGCTGGTGGCAAGCAACTGCGCGATGCGGTCAAAGCGGGCACTGTCAGCTATGCGCAATTAGGTGCAGTTCGCGATGCCCTTAAAGTCGCTAAGCCAGCAAAAGATCCAGTAACTGATTTGGTGAAACAAGTAACTGATCAGTTAGTTGCTGAAAATAAATTATCAACTGCCGGTGCCGCAGCAATTGTCGCTGCGCTACCAGCGAACAACGAAAACCATTTTGGCAAGCACCGAAGTGGTAAGGGACATGGATTTGGCAAAGGTCATGGCAAAGGCCATGGCGGTATGGGTTCCCGGTTTTAAAACTAAATAGTTCCACTCTCGCCAAATCCGGGTGGGTCTGCCGCAGCACGCGGTAGGTCCACCCGATTTTGTTAAATGCGAGAGAATTAACCTGAAGGGAGTAATCATGCAAGAAGATCGTTCGACCGTATTAATCGTTGATGACGAAGTCGCAGTTGCCGATCTGCTGGAAGATGCCCTGACCCTAGGTGGGTATCAGACACTGCGTGCGGCAAATGGCATGGAAGCGCTGCGATTAGTGCGAGAGCAATCGCCAGATTTATTGCTGCTGGATATCAATATGCCGCTGATGAATGGCTTTGAAGTGCTAGAGCGGATGCGCACTAAAGGGATTGACACCCCAGTGTTGTTTTTAACAGCGCGCGATGACCGCGACGACGAGAAGCACGGGTTGAAGCTGGGCGCGGATGACTACGTCACTAAACCATTTGGTGTGGAAGAGTTAATCTTGCGGGTGAAAGCCGTGCTGCGCCGAGCCAAGAAGGAACCAGAGATCATTAGCGTGATCTCAGTTGGTCC
>CAYXYW010000065.1:0-2120 GCA_964469855.1 uncultured Bifidobacterium sp. | reverse complement strand
TGAAGGATCCCAAGAGCGCAGCATGAAGCTAAGAACTCGGTTGGTGGCAACTGTTACTGCCGTAATCACGGTAGCTAGCGGATTAATTGGTGGCTTTAGCGTCTCTACTGCTTACCAAAATGCCATCACTGAAGTTGATAGCGGACTTCGTGAAGTGCTCGCAGCACCGCGTAATGAATCACTATTTGCTGGTGGCGCACTCAACTTTTTTGCCACCGATGTAGTGGTGCCAGTTGCACTGGGCGTAGTGCTAAATGATGGCTCAGTTGCGGTGGTGCGGCCAGCTGGTTCAGTTTATGAACCGCTGCCATTTCCGGAGCTAAGTCAAACTCAGTTAACTCAAGCCGCGCTCACACCTATTACGGTGGAAAGTGTGGAACCGCATTACCGGGTGTTAGTTGCGGAAGGTGGGCTGGGCGTTAATTTAGTTGCGGCAGCACCGCTTAGCTCAGTGGAAGAACAGATTCAGATTTTGCTTGGTCGCACTGTGCTGGCAGTTATTTTGATCTCAATTTTGGCCGCCGCATTAGTTTGGTGGTTTGTTTCTAGAAATTTAGCGCCGGTCACGCAGATGGTGGCAACGGCAGATGCGATCGCGGGCGGCGATTTAGATCGCCGAGTGCCGCAAACTGAGCCTGGCTCGGAGATTGGCATTTTGGCATCGGCACTTAACCGAATGCTTTCCTCGCTGCAGCAATCAGTTGATGAGCGGGCGGCCAGTGAAACTCGAATGCGCAGATTCTTAGGTGATGCCTCACATGAGCTGCGCACACCGCTAACTGTGATTCGCGGCTATGCTGAGATTCTTAACAGTGAAGCAAATACTTCACCTGAGCAGCGCAGTCGGGCAGCCGAGCGAATTGATGCGGAGAGCGCTCGAATGGAGCGGTTAGTGCTGGATTTATTAAATCTGGCGAAACTTGATGAAGGAAAAACTCTTAACATCGAAGAATTTGATTTAGTTGAGTTAACTAAAAACACCATCTCAGATTTTCAGGTGGCAAATCCAGATCGCGTTATTGAATTAATTTCACCTAATCAGGTGATTATTTCCGCTGACAAATTACAGCTCACTCAGGTGCTGCTGAATGCGCTAGCTAATATCAAACAGCACACTGCTGCTGGTGGTCGAATCACGATTGAGCCGCAACCTTCGCAAACTCGAATTACCATTGATGACTTTGGCGCAGGCATCAGTGAAGCAGAGCGAGAGAAAGTCTTTGAGCGATTCCACCGGTTAGACGAATCTCGCACCAGAGAAACTGGCGGCTTTGGTTTGGGACTTTCAATTCTGCATGCGATTGTGAAATCACATAATGGTGAGGTTAAGTTATTAGCTGCACCAACTGGTGGGCTTCGAATTGAGATTATGTTGCCGGCGGTGCAAGATGAAAATTAAATTAGCGCTAGCAATTGTGGTTGTGCTGCTGCTGCCAACTGCAGCAACTGCCAACCCAGCTAAATCAGCTGATAACTTAAATATGGTGGCTGGCGAAACGTTTGTGCTGTATTACTGCGCTGCTACCGCCAGAAGTTCTGAGCTTACTTATCGAATAGATCGATCTTGGATTAGATTGGCGCGAAGTCAGCCAACTAGAGATAGCGCGGTTTGTAAAGATCGGATGCAACCGATCAAGCACACTTTCAGCTTCACCGTGCCAATGATTTATGACTCAATTCAACCAACCACTAAATACGCTCGAATGCTGCTGCGCATCATTGGGCCGCAGCATTCACCTAAATTAATTACCGCAACTATTTTCCCAACTGTTGCCGAAAAAGAAGCAGCGCTTGGCGCTGTCGCAACTAATGCTGGCAAAACTAATTGGGATAAATGTTTATTCCAGGGAATGTATTTAGTGGGTCGGGTCAAAGTTGTTTCTTATGATGCCAATTTCCGGGTGCAGTTAGTTAATCAGCGCGCAAATCTGCTGGTCACCGAAAGTAAGGGGCGACCAATTCAATGTGGTCAGTGGCAGTTCGTGAATCAGAATTACGACTTCACCATTCAATTAGTGAATGAATCACCTGATTTCACTATTTCCATTGTTCGGCAAAAAGGCGGAAATCGGTAGCTGGCCCGCTCGAAGGGACTCGAACCCCTAACCTGCCGGGTAGAA
>CAYXYW010000064.1:2131-3869 GCA_964469855.1 uncultured Bifidobacterium sp. | reverse complement strand
ATGATCCAAACAAATAACTTGATAGCGTGCTGCTCGCTGATCCAGTTCCGATAGCGGTTAACAACACACCACCTGCAATTCCGCCATAGAAAATAATGGAAAGCGCGGTATCGCCAGCAAAACGTGATTTTGCGCGCAAGTACTCAACGAGAACTGCGCCTATTAATGCCGCAATTAGCGCACCCCAAATTGGCGCTTGTCCGGTTAGCACGGCAATTCCGATGCCGGTGAGCGCAATATGACCTATACCGTCTCCAAGCAACGCGAGTCGACGCTGCACTAAGAAAACTCCGACTAGCGGCGCGGTTAATCCAACTCCTGATGCTGCAATTAGAGCGTGCTGCATAAAGGTGTAATCAAGTAAACCAGATAGCGTCATAACGTGATTCCCATTTCAGCATCTATCTCTGGCAAGTGGTGATGGTGTTTCTCATGTTGATGACGTGGCAGCGGGGCACCGTCATAACTAATCTTTCGATCTGACAATTCAACTACTCGAGTAAACAAACCCTCTAAGTCGGCAAGTTCATGCGACACCACAATCATGCTAAAGCCAGCTGCCTTTAAGTCATGCAGGATTTTCACCACAGCGGCCACGCTCTCGCGATCCAGCCCAGTTAGTGGTTCGTCAAGTAGCAATAAGTCTGCTTGCGCAACTAACGCCCTAGCAATTAATGCCCTCCGTAATTGACCTCCAGATAGTGCGGCATATTTTCGATTTGTTTTCTCAGTTAAACCAACCTGGGCAATCGCTTTAGTTACCAGATTGCGTTGTTCCTTAGTTAAGCCAAACCAACTTCGCTTGTTTGTTAAACCAGAGCTAACTAACTCAAATACTGTTAGCGGAATTAATGACGTTGCAGGTGCAAATTGTGGTACCAGCGCAATACCGCTTTGGCCGTCATGCCCAGCACACAATTGCACTTCACCACTAGAAAGGGGCACTAATCCAACGATGGCATGAAGTAATGTTGATTTTCCTGAGCCATTAGCGCCAAGCAGTGCGACAACCTCACCATGATCGATAGTAAGGGAGATTTCATGTAGCACTGACTTATTGCTACGCTCAACACAGATCTGCTCGGCAGCAACTAATGGCTTCTGCGTTACCGACAATCCAATCCTTTGGTTAAGTTGAGCAAATTCTGCTGCATTTCGACCAAATAATCCATACTCGCTGGCTTAAGCTCTATTGGATTTAGCGGCAATACGCCAACACCTAACTCGCTGGCCAAAATATCTGCAACAGCTGGGTTTGCACTTTCTTCAGTGAATACGGCCATTACTTTTTTGGATTTTGCCAGTTCAATAATCTCACTAATTCGAGCCGCGCTGGGTTCACTTTCTGGATCTAGTCCAGTGACTGCAATTTGCTCCAAGTCATAGGCATCACCCAAATAGCCAAATGCTTCGTGACTAACAACAAGAGTATTACTTGCGCATTGACTCAATTTGTTGCCATAATCTAAATCCAACGCAATTAACTCGGCTTGCAATGATGTGAAATTCGTTGCGGCCACTTCAGCACAGTAAGTACTTAGCTTGCTGACTTGATCACGGATAGCAGCTGCTGCCAGTAAAGTTCGATTTGGGTCTAACCAAAAGTGTGGGTCGAGAATGTCACTATCTGCTTTTGATTCAGATTCGGAATCATGGCCATGGTCATGATCGGCATCATCAGCGTGGTCATGATCGGCATCATCAGCGTGGTCATGATCGGCATCATCAGCGTGGTCAT
>CAYXYW010000064.1:0-2031 GCA_964469855.1 uncultured Bifidobacterium sp. | reverse complement strand
GATCATGATCGTGTCCCGTGATCGGGTTTATTGCGTCAATCAGATCTAAAACTGGAGCAGTTGAAGTGGTGACGGCGTCATCAAATGCTGGTTGAAACCCAGAAACTGTAATGATCAATTGAGCATCAACAACTGCTGCCGTTTGAGCGGGAGATAATTCCAGATCGTGCACATCGCCACCGGCAGGAGTTAGATCTGTGACAGTGGCGCAGTCGGCAGCTAATCGCGAACTAAGCCAGGCAATTGGAAATGCGCCTGTGGTGATATTTGGCAGATCAGTTTCTGCGGTTTCAGTTGATGCAGAGCAGCCACTGATAATCAATAGCGATGCAACTAATAATTTCTTCATGAGAATCATTCTCACCTAAATGAGAATGATTGTCAATTCGATTAAAGCTTGCGGATAACCGCAACCACGACACCCATGATTCGGGCGAACTTGCCGTCAATTGGTGAATAGGCCGGGTTTTGGGGTAGCAGCCACACCTCGGCACCGTTGCGCTTAAAGGTTTTAACTGTCGCTTCATCATCGAGTAACGCAGCCACAATCTCACCGTTTGATGCAGTATTTTGACTTCGGACCACCACCCAGTCTCCATCACAAATCGCGGCGTCAATCATGGAGTCACCTTTTACTCGTAGCATAAAAGTATCGCCTGAACCAACCAATTCAGATGGCAGCGGAAGCACCATCTCCACTGACTCCTCAGCCAAGATTGGTCCACCAGCAGCAATTTGTCCCAGCATTGGCACATAGACCGGCTTTGCGGCCTCATGATCGGGGAGCCCTTGATGCAAGATTTCCATCGCGCGAGGGCTGTTCGGGTCTCGTCGGATATATCCTTTGCGTTCCAACACCTGAAGCTGATGTGTTACTGAGGCTGGCGACCGCAATCCCACTGCCTCAGCGATTTCTCGGACAGTTGGCGGGAAGCCACGCTCGGCGGTGGTCTCAGCGATCATCTGCAATATCAATTGCTGGCGTTGGGTCAGGTCCCCAGAACCTTGGTCCGGAAACTCCAACAACTCGGCATCGTGCTCAGTCATGGCACCCTTTCTGCGAATTACCGGCTAACCATACCCAGTTCGAACAAATGTTTCAAACATTTGTTCGGATTTTCTTGATTTTGTCTGACCCCTATGTCATAATTCGTACAGATGTTCGAATTCTTCCCTGGAGGCTGTAATGACTACTTATTCGAATCTGGCACCGCTGCAGTTGACCCTGCGGGGTCGACGAGTGCTGGCAAGCATCGGTTTGGGCTTGGCGTTAGTGCTGGCGATGCCAGCCATCGCTGGTTTAGCGGGCGCAACTCAGGATCAGGGCGCTAATCAACAAATCGCAACTTGGCTAACGGTTAAGCCAGGGGACACCCTTTGGGCAATCGCTGGTCAGATCGCACCTGAGCGTGATCCGCGAGAAGTAGTTTGGGAGATCAAGCAGCTGAACAATTTGCGTAACGGCTTAATTGCTGGCGAGCAGATCAGGATCCCGCTTAACTAATTGAAACCAAAGGCAAACTACCAAGGTTTCATTGGTAACGCGCCAGCTTTCGTGCCCGGCTGCTTGCATCTCAGGTTCAGCAGTAGCTGACCAATAAGAGCGTTGCTGTTGCTGCCATTCCGCGACGCTGCGATGCCCTTCACCTTCAGCAGTGACGAAATCTTGGTCGACTTGATTCAGCCGGCGGATATCCGTTCGGATGATCTCTAGTTGAGCAACTGGATTTAGTTCACTGTCGATCAACCAAAGTCTTTCCCCTTCAGCCTCGATGGATTCTTCTTCCTCTAGGTAGAGCTGCCAGAGCGCGGCAGTGGCGCGCTTTTTGCCAGTGAGAACAAGATGGTTCAACTGCTCTCGCATCGGACCTGGGTTGCCCAACTCAAGAGTTCGCTCACCGTTGATAGTTGGAAACGCCATGACCCAATTCTGTCGAAAATGTCATCAACACGCCGACCGATAACGGTTGCATTCTCGGGCCAAGAGTTCTATGTTTCACCCCTACATCTAGTGGCTACTAGATGAAAATG
>CAYXYW010000063.1:0-3933 GCA_964469855.1 uncultured Bifidobacterium sp. | reverse complement strand
CTGACGCATTTCATATTTATGACACCACACTTCGAGATGGTGCGCAGCAAGAAGGTTTGAATCTAACCGTTAATGATAAGTTGGCGATTGCAAAGCATCTAGATTCTCTAGGCGTAGGATTTATTGAAGGCGGTTGGCCAGGCGCAATTCCAAAAGACACGGAATTCTTTAAGCGGGCTCAAACCGAACTTAAACTTGATAACGCGACGCTAGTTGCATTTGGTGCAACTCGAAAACCTGATATCAAAGTAACTGAAGATGCTCAGGTCAGAGCACTGCTTGATTCAAATGCAAAAATTGTCACGTTGGTGGCAAAAACCTACGATCGACATGTTGAATTAGCGTTACGCACCACACTTGATGAAAATCTTAAAATGATCTCAGATACGGTCAAGTTTTTTGTGGATGAGGGTCGTCGCGTCTTTTTAGATGCAGAGCACTTTTTTGACGGATATCGCAGCAACCGAGAATACGCAATTGCGGTAGTAAGAGCAGCAATGGAAGCTGGTGGCGATGTGGCAGTGCTATGCGATACCAACGGCGGCATGCTGCCAGTTGAATTAGCTGACATTGTGCATGATGTAGCGCAAACAACTTCCGCTAGGTTGGGTATTCATTGTCATGATGATTCTGGTTGTGCCGTTGCAAACTCGCTTAGTGCAGTTGATGCCGGTGTAACGCATGTCCAAGGCACGGCAAATGGTTATGGTGAGCGATGCGGTAATGCAAACCTATTTACCGTGATTGCAAATTTGCAGTTGAAAAAAGATATGACTGTTTTGCCACCAGAGCACTTAAAAGAAATGACTCGGACTGCGCATGCTATTTCAGCAATTACCAACATCAATCCCAATCAACATGCGCCATATATTGGAATGAGCGCGTTCGCGCATAAGGCAGGATTGCATGCCAGCGCAGTAAAGATTGATCCAATGCTTTATCAACATATTGATCCAGCAATTATTGGTAACGATATGCGAATGTTGGTATCAGAGATGGCAGGGCGAGCTTCAATTGAGCTAAAGAGTAAAGAACTCGGCTATGACCTAGTTGATAAAGAAGTTATCGGGCGAATTGTGGAGCGAGTTAAGGATTTAGAAGCTAAAGGCTGGACTTTTGACGCCGCTGATGCCTCGTTTGAACTGCTAATGCTCGATGAAATAGCTGGCCGAAAACAACGTTTCTTCACGGTTGAATCGTGGAAAGTAGGCGTTGAACAAGATGCTGATGGCGAAGTTTATTCTGAGGCAACAGTTGCACTTGTGGCCGATCAGCAGCGTTTAGTAAGTACTGGTTTTGGTAATGGTCCAGTTAATGCGCTGGACAATGCATTGCGCACAGCGCTTACCTCAATATACCCAGAGTTGAGCAAGCTCGAATTGGTAGATTACAAAGTACGTATTCTTGAAGGAATTAAAGGTACCGGTGCGGTAACTAGAGTATTGATTGAAACCTCAGATGGCGATACCGAATGGGATACTGTCGGGGTGCATGAGAATGTAGTTGCTGCGTCCTGGAAGGCTATTAGCGACGCCGTAGCCTATGGTCTGCTACGAGCAGGACGTAAACCAAATTAATCAGAAGGTCGGTTCGATATAAATGCGCTTGGCGCGATTTTCACACAATGAAACTGTTGGCTATGCCGTGCTTGATGGGGAAAAAGTCAAAGTGTTGGACGGTCATCCGATGGGTGAACTGCATTACACCGGAGATATATTCTCAGTAGCGGAAGTTCGATTACTTGCACCCATAATCCCAAGCAAGATTGTTTGTATCGGAAAGAATTATCGGGAACATGCCCTTGAGATGGGAACTGAGCCACCCACTGAACCACTTTTCTTTTTCAAACCAACTACCGCAATCATTGGCCCCGAAGACATCATTCGAATTCCAACGCAAAGTAAAGACGTGCAGCATGAATCAGAATTGGCAATTGTGATTTCTAGACTTTGCAAAGATGTTCCAGTTGCGAGAGCCGCAGATGTTATTTTGGGTTACACATGCGCAAACGATGTAACCGCTCGAGATTTGCAGCACAAAGATGGTCAATGGGCTCGCTCCAAAGGATTTGACACCTTCTGTCCGCTAGGGCCTTGGATTGAGACCGAACTACCTGATGCGCAAAACACTAAAATTGAATGTCGATTAAATAGTGAAATCACTCAGCAGGCATCTACCGCTGAGATGATCCACTCTATTCCAGAAATTGTCTCTTGGGTGAGCCATCACATCACGTTGTTGCCAGGTGATGTGATCTTGACTGGTTCACCCGCGGGTATCTCGCAGATGGTGGCAGGGGATATCGTTGAAGTTGAGATTGCTGGAATTGGCGTGCTGCGTAATAAAGTAGCGAACTATGAGTGAGGTAAGAGTCCGGTTCTGTCCATCACCAACTGGCGATCCCCATGTTGGAATGGTTCGGACTGCACTTTTCAATTGGGCCTACGCCAGACATACTGGTGGCACTTTCGTGTTTCGAATTGAAGACACCGATTCGGCTCGCGATAGTGAAGATTCTTATGAAATGTTGCTCGCTTCACTGCGTTGGCTTGGCCTGAATTGGGATGAAGGACCTGAAGTTGGTGGCCCATATGGACCATATCGACAATCAGAACGACTCGATATTTACCGTGAAGTGGCAGCAAAGTTATTAGCCGCAGGACATGCTTACCATTGCTATTGCTCTCCCGAAGAACTAGAAGATCGACGCGAAAAAGCTAAAGCAGAAAACCGCACCCCCGGCTATGACGGGAAATGCCGAAGTTTGTCAGAGTCAGAAATGGCAGAATTCAAAGCAGCAGGTCGCGTGCCAGTGCTTCGCTTCAAGATGCCTGGAACAGATTTCACCTGGAATGACTTAGTTCGTGGCGAATTAACTTTTGCTGCTGAGCATGTGCCAGATTATGTGTTAGTGCGGGGTAATGGTGATCCGCTTTATACCTTAGTAAATCCAGTAGATGATGCATTGATGCAGATCACCCATGTATTACGTGGTGAAGATCTGCTTTCGAGTACACCGCGACAGATAGCACTTTACGCTGCGTTGAAAGATATTGGTGTTGGTCGCGGAATAACGCCAGAATTTGGACATCTGCCTTATGTAATGGGCGAAGGAAATAAGAAACTATCTAAACGTGATCCGGAATCAAGTTTGTCGATGTACCGAAATCAGGGATTCTTGCCAGAAGGGCTGCTTAATTATCTGGCGCTACTTGGTTGGTCAATGGGGGATGATCAAGAATTTTTCTCAATCGAGCAAATGGCGGCAGCGTTTGAGATTTCCCGAGTTAATCCAAATCCAGCACGATTTGACTTAAAGAAATGCACTGCAATAAATGCTGATTGGATTCGCAGCCTAACTCCAGCTCAATTATTAGAGCGGATCCTGCCGTATCTGCAAACTGCAGCGGTGTTGCCGGAGAAGCCATCAGCTGAACAACTATCTTTATTAGGTGCTGCAATTGAGTTAATTCAAGAGCGAATTGAAACTTTGGCACAGGGCGTTGCGATGCTGCGCTTTTTGTTTGTCACTGAAGATTTGTTTGAACTGGATGAAGCAGATAAGGCTGCGGTGCTTGATGCCGCAGGAATGGATGCGTTGGCTGCTGCTAATACTGCCTTGTTGGAACTTACTAACTGGAACCGCGAAGAAATCGAAGCGGCGCTGCGCGCAAAATTAATCGATGAAATGGGACTAAAGCCAAAGAACGCATTTGGTGCCGTTCGAGTTGCGGTAACTGGTCGGCGGGTGTCACCGCCGCTATTTGAATCATTGGAATTGCTGGGTAAAGACCGTTCAATGGCTCGGATTAGTTCGGTGCTAACTAGCTGATCTGACCAAAAGTTGCTCAGGTATGCTTTCGCAGCTTTACTGCGGTAAATGGGGTATGGGGTAATTGGCAGCCCAACGGTTTCTGGTTCCGTTAGTCTAGG
>CAYXYW010000062.1:0-4089 GCA_964469855.1 uncultured Bifidobacterium sp. | reverse complement strand
CACGCAAGTGACTGGAAAGAGGTTGGTGTTTTCAACACTGCATTCCAGCCAGCAGGAAGCATTGGCGCACCACAGAATCAAGGTGTGATGACTGCGGTTAAGAACACACAGTACGCAGTTGGTTATGTCGATTATGCAGATGCATCAACTGGTGGCATGCCGTTAGCTAAGGTCCAAAATGGCGTAGGTCAATTTATTGCACCTACTCTGCAAGCTACTCAGCTGTTCTTGGCACAGCAGCCGCTACCAGGATCAAAGGGATATGTCACACCTCGATACAAAGTGGCGAAGATCAAAGGCGCTTACCAGCTAGGTGTTTACACCTACTACATCATGCCTAAGAAGCCAGTTAAGGGCGTAATTGAATTTGCTGAATACGTACTTAAGACCTGTGGCCCAACTCGTGCCGCTGCTGTTAAGTACAACGCGCTTTCTGGCAAGATGCAAACTTACGCATTAGGTCAGATTGCAAAAGCAACTCGTCCGTAATTAATCATCTAAACAGCGCGAGTGGCTAAAAGCTGCTCGCGCTGTTTAGAATTACGGCTTCAAAGGGGAATAATGAACTTCAAATTGGCTTCAGTTGGTATTGCGGTTGCGCTTTTGGCGGCTTGCACACCGCCACTTCCCCCTGAGGTTTTAGCCGGTCAGGCTGAAGCCACAATTGACTGTGTTAGCGCCAACACCACTGTTGACGGTCCCGCTGACCTAGCAGACAACTTCTTCTTAATTGCCGACAGCTTGTCAGCAGCATGTCCAGAGCATCTGAGCACTTTCGTTACAGGAGATGAATCAGCTGAAGTTATCATCACTGATCACACTCCAACCGCCGCCGAAGTCTCCCTATTTAATCGACGCTGCCCAGCGAGCGAAGTTCTAATAGCTCCGGCATATGGCATACCTGCCACTCTCTCTTTGCAGGTAGTTGGGCTTGAAGGTCTAGCCTTAGACGCCCGCGCAATTGGCGGTTTGCTCGATGGCACCATCACTAATTGGAACGATCCAATAATTCAAAAGTTAAATCCTGATTTTCAATTAGAGTCTGTTCCAGTAATTAAGCTAGGGTCCTCACAAAAATCATCAGCCGTTCTTGCTATGACCACCTGGGCGCACGAAGTTGGTGGTTCAAAACAGAAACCTACAGATGTAATAAATGGCGAGCAAAATTTTGATACTTTATATGAAATGGCATCTGAGATGTTTAATATTGAGGGTGCATTTGGAATTGTTCCGTTAGGAACTGCCGTGATAAATGGACTTAATGTTGCCAACATGGTGGTCAATAATGGCGATATTTTGGTTCCTGAGCCGGTTTACACTATGCGGGGTATTGCCACAGCTGAAATTGATCGCACAAATCCGAATCAGATGTTTGCCTCAATTGGATACGGCGGCAAAGTAAATGAAAGTTTCTCTGATCCGCTGATTGATCCCTCTAACTTTAAATCCGGGTGGCCAGCGGTAGGTATTGGACACGTGATGGCTTGTGAATCTGGCGACGATATTGGCGCACTCCCCTTCGCCCGCTTTGTAATTCGTGGCGAGGGACAAGGAGCGCTTGAAACTTCAGGATTTGCACGAATCCCACTCCCAATTCGACTCAAAGCAATTTTGGCTTTGAAGACACCTCTGTCGCAAGAATTGCTCGATCAAATACCAGACTAAGAGTCATAAAACAGTCGCTCAAAAACTTCTCTAGCTCGTCTAGCTTCGCGCAGATACGCTTCGGTTAGTTGTGAGGCTTGATCAACTTGATAACCAAGTAGATATCCCAAATTACGTAACTCTTGCTGGTCTATCGGAATTGAATCAGAACTCTTACCCAAACTAAGCATGAAACCATTTCTAATTTCACTGGCAAAGCGCCAAGCAGAACAAAGTTGATTTGCGTCATCACGGCTAATTAAGCCAAGCTCGGCCGCCGCTTCGAGTGTGTCGATGGTAGAAGTTCGCTGCAGCGACGGATTTTTCGCAGCATGGCGTAACTGAATTACCTGTGCCACCCATTCCACATCACTTAAGCCACCTTTACCTAGCTTTAGGTGAAGTGTTGGATCCGCCCCTTTAGGTAGTCGCTCCGCTTCCATTCTGGCTTTCAATACCCGAACATCGCGTAGCTGCTCTTCAGTAATCCCAGATGCTGGCCATCTGAGTGGATTAATGATCGCTAAAAACTCATCGGCTAACTCTTTATTGCCAGCAGCAAAATCTGCCCTTAGCAGCGCTTGACTCTCCCAAGTAATGGACCAGCGTTCATAGTAGGTGCGATAACTCGCTAGCGATCGCACCAATGCGCCCTTTTTACCTTCAGGTCGCAGATCTGCATCTAATTCAATTGCTGGATCTGGATGAGGTGCCATTAACAGCGATCGCAGCTCTGAAGCAATCTTGGTTGCGATTGGCGTTGCCTCAGTCTCATCAACACCAGGTAATGCCCGATGAACAAACATCACATCCAAATCGCTGCCAAATCCCAGCTCTGCCCCACCAAATCTACCCATCGCAATGATGGCAAATTCAATCGGAATTGATTTGCCAATCTCTCGAGCCACTTGTTGCTGCACGACATCTAGGGAGGCTTCCAATACAGCTTGATTGATCTGCGTTATTGCCTGACCAACTTGATCAATATCAATTAGATTCAAAATTGCAGCAGATCCAATTCGGACTAGCTCTCGACGGCGCAGTGAGCGAAGCGCGCCAATAGCTCGATTGGGATCTGTTGCATGGCGATGAGAAATTGCTTCCGCCTCTGCCAGCAGAGTCTGATATGGCTGCGGTTGTAGCTGAACATCGTCAGAGAGCATTGCAAGTGATTCTGGTGCCCGAAGTAGCAAATCAACTAAATATTCACTCGCGCTGGTAACTCGCGCGACACGCTCCGCAATTTGCGCATCATCGCGCAGTGAGCTTAAAAACCAAGGTGATTCCCCAAGCGCCTCACTAAGTCGCCTAAATGCCAATAGCGACCTATCTGGGTTAGGTCCATTTGACCACCAATTAAGCATTACTGGGAGCAGCGTGCGCTGAATGGCAGCTCTTCGTTGCGACCCATTTGTCAAAGCTTCGATATGACGTAGCGCAGACTTAGCATCTAAATATCCCAGCGCAGCTAACCGAGTTTCAGCTTCATCTTGACTTAAGCGGATCGCTTCACTTGGCAAAATCGCAACTGCGTCCAACAACGGTCGATAGAACAGCTTCTCATGTAAATTGCGAACTTCAGTTGCAATTCGCTCCCATTCTGAAATCAATTCAGCAGCAGAGTTTGCTTTAAGTCCAAGCGCCCTGCCCATCACTCGAAGTTCACGTTCTGACTCTGGCAACAAATGAGTGCGCTGCATATGTCGTAGCTGCAATCGATGCTCCAGGGTTCGGAGCCAGATGTAATGAGTTCGCATCACCTCAGCATCTTTTCGGCCCACATAACCACCTTGAGCAAGGGCGGCTAATCCAGATAACGTGTTGCCAGTTCGAAGAGATTCATCCGCTCGAGCATGAACTAACTGCAATAGCTGAACGGTAAATTCAATATCACGCAAACCACCTCGGCCAAGTTTTAATTGGCGACCTTGCTCCTTATCAGAGATATTCTCTTCCACTCGGGCTCGCATTTTCCGTGCGTTGGTAACAAAATTTGGCTTACTCACGGCATCCCAAACTAAAGGTGAGACTCGGTCAATAAATTCAGTTGCTAACGCTGAGTCTCCCGCGCACCAGCGAGCTTTCAACAAGGCTTGAAATTCCCAGCCCTCTGCCCATCTCTCGTAATAACTTATATAACTTGAAACGGAACGTACTAATGCGCCTGCTTTTCCCTCTGGGCGAAGTGCGGCATCAACCGGCCAGATCACCCCATCCGCGGTGGGCTCACTACAAATTAACATCATCAAACTAGCAATTTTTGCGCCAGCTGCCATCGCCATATCTTCGGCAACTCCAGGTTGTGCTTCGCCAATAAAAATAACATCAACATCAGAAATGTAGTTAAGTTCGCTACCGCCAGTTTTACCAAGGGCAATAACGGCTAATTTAACTTGATTAGCCTGATTGCTGAGTTCACGTTGCGCAATTCCTAATGCGGCAGCT
>CAYXYW010000061.1:0-4363 GCA_964469855.1 uncultured Bifidobacterium sp. | reverse complement strand
AACATTGTTAGTGCTTTTTGACATTTTTCGACCTTCAAAAAGCAGATGTTCAGCATGCACCCATGCACCAACAACTTCCTTACCAGTTAGTGAGTTTGATTGGGCTCGTTCGTTTTCATGGTGTGGGAAGCGCAGATCAATACCGCCGGTATGAATGTCAATTTGATCACCAAATGCGTTTAGCGACATTGCTGTGCATTCAATGTGCCAACCTGGAAAGCCTCGTCCCCATGGGGTATCCCAAGTTAATTGTGTGCGTCGCTCATCGCTTACCTTCCACAGCGCCCAATCGCCATGAAATCGTTTTGCTGCATTTACTTCACCATCAAATCGATGTCCAGGTTTTAATTGAGCCAACGTATTTCCGCTGATAGCACCATAGCTTGGGAATTTTTCAGCGCTAAAGAAAACCGAACCATCTTCACCTTGGTAAGCAAAACCTAAATCAATTAATTTTTCGATAACCTCAATCATCAGATCTATAGTTTCACTTGCTCTGGGAGTTTGATCAGGCAATTGCACATTTAGTGCAGTTAAATCATGAAAGTATTGTGCTTCATATTTTCGTGCGATATCTAGTGCAGTGAGATTTTCCTTTTCAGCTTGCTGCAACATTTTGTCTTGACTGGGATCGGTTGCTTCTAATCCGGTGTCATCAGCCATATGTCCAACGTCAGTTATGTTCTGCACCACATCAGCTGAAATGTTGGCACTGGCAAGTGCAGTTCGGACTAGGTCGGGTAGCAAGAAACTTCGTAGGTTTCCTAGATGAACATCGCGGTAGACAGTTGGTCCGCAGGCATAGATAGTGACTGGTGATTTTGATGAAATCGTTGCTAAATCACGGGATTTAGTGTCATAGATGCGGAGCATGGGACAAGCCTAGAAGGAAATCGCTCGCGGCGTTGCATTTGCTTTCAACCGCAGAGGCGATAATCTGCGCCTAAGCAATATAAGGGGTGGCCAATGACCTATGTGATTACCGAAGCGTGCATCGACACGCAAGACAAGTCCTGCATTGAAGAATGTCCAGTTGACTGCATTTATGAAGGTGATCGCATGCTGTATATCCACCCAGATGAGTGCGTGGATTGTGGCGCTTGCGAACCAGTTTGTCCGGTTGATGCAATTTTCTATGAAGATGATGTGCCAGCTGAATTAGCAAACTACACCGATTACAACCGTGATTTCTTTGCGGAGATCGGATCCCCAGGTGGTGCAAGCAAAGTTGGTCGCGTTGGCACAGATGTGGCAGCAGTTGCAGCAATGCCACCGAAAGCAAGTTAGTTCTTGCTCGCTGATCACTTACCCGATTTCCCGTGGGATTTGCTGCAGCCAGCAGCGAAAATGGCAGCAGATCATCCTGCCGGGCTAATTGATTTATCAGTTGGTACCCCAGTTGATTCGGTGGCACCGGAAATTCAAGCAGCGGCCAGTGCGGCATTAGATGCCCATGCCTATCCGTTAACTGCTGGTACTAACGCATTAATTTCAGCTCAAAAAACTTGGTTAACCAATATTGCCGATGCCGATGCCACCAAGTTAGCAACAATTCCCACAATTGGATCTAAAGAGGCAGTTGCGCTGCTGCCGTTACTTTTGGGACTAACTGCTGGCAACAAAGTTGCGATCCCAACATTGGCATATCCAACTTATGCTGTTGGTGCGCAAGCAATTGGTGCTGAAGTTGTTTTAGCAGATACCCCAGATCAACTTAGTGATGCAGTTGATCTGGTTTGGTTGAATTCGCCATCTAATCCAACCGGAAAAGTTTTAACTAAATCTGAATTAGTAAGCTGGATTGAATATGCCCAAGACAGCAACACTCCAGTTGCAAGTGATGAGTGTTATTTAACTTTAGGCTGGGATGAAACTCCAATATCAATTCTGAATACTGAACTAACTGGCGGCAATTATCAGAATTTAATCGCGCTGCATTCACTCTCTAAAAGATCATCTCTTGCCGGCTATCGGGCAGCTGCAATTTCAGGTGATAGCAAAATAGTTGCTTCGCTGTTGCAGGCGAGAAAACATTTAGGGCTAATCACGCCAACCCCTAGTCAAGCGGCGGCAACTGCGGCTTGGTTGGATGAAGCACATGCGCAACAACAGCGAGCGATTTACCAAAATCGCAGATCGATTATGCAGCAAGCATTCACGGCAGCTGGATTTGAAATTTCCCATTCTGGTGCTGGGTTATATCTCTGGCTAACTCGCAATGAAGATTGCTGGGCGAGCGTTAACTGGTTAGCAGAACGCGGAGTATTGGTAGCACCTGGTGTTTTTTACGGTGCTGCTGGCGCAACATTTATTCGAGCCGCCATGACTGAAACTGATGAGAAAATTAATCAGTTAGCTAACCGATTAATGTAATGCTTGATTTAACCCGCCCCAGGTGCCAGTTTTTGAGATGGCTTCAATTGCGCCAGTTTGACTATTGCGTCTAAACAGCAAGCCAGATTCACCAGATAACGAAGCAGCCTTAATTGTTTTTCCGTCAGGCAACAGCACTTTGCTTCCTGCGGTTAAATAAAGCCCTGCCTCAACAATGCAGCTATCGCCAAGTGAAATACCCACACCAGCATTTGCGCCTATTAAACAATTTTCACCAATTCGAATTACTTCTTTGCCGCCACCAGAGAGCGTGCCCATAATTGACGCACCGCCACCAATATCGCTGCCTGCGCCAACTGTTACGCCAGCGCTAATTCGGCCCTCCACCATAGATTGACCTAATGTGCCAGCATTGAAGTTAACAAATCCTTCGTGCATAACCACAGTTCCTTCAGCCAGATGCGCACCTAACCGAACTCGATCAGCATCAGCAATACGCACGCCAGTTGGAACTACATAATCCAGCATTCGAGGAAATCGATCTACACCTAAAATCAAATCTGCTGTGCCAGCTTGGCGCTGTTGCTGAACATAATTACTTGCGTGCTCAACTGGCACTGGCCCAGTTGCGGTCCACGCTACATTTGCTAGCAAGCCAAATACGCCATCAAGGTTTATACCGTGCGGTTTTACTAACCGATGGGAAAGTAGATGCAATCGCAGATAAACATCTAGCGCATCTGTTGGTGCTGCAGTTAAGTCATCGATGATTACTGTTACAACGCGCTTGGTTACTAAATCACTGGCATGATTAGGCAGCGTTATTGCAATATCGGTTGGTGCTTTAGCTAAAACTGGTGCTGGGAAATATGCATCAAGCACGGTATCGCCAGCAAAAGTGGCAACACCCACTGCGGCAGCGCTGCGGTTGGTCTCCATGCCCGTACCGTAAGGGATGGCGCTAGAAGTGAAGGACTTATGACATCAGTTTGTGTGTTTTGTGCGGCAAATCAGCAGATTGATCCAATCCATGTGCAGCACGCATATGACCTGGGTTATGCCATTGGCGCAAAAGGTTGGCGGTTAATTTCTGGTGGCGGTTCTGTTTCATCTATGGGTGCAGTCACCAAAGGCGCCAGAGCTGCTGGCGGTGAAACTATTGGGGTGATTCCAGAAGTATTGCTGGAGCGCGAAGTTGCAGATTTAGATTCCACTGAACTTATCTCAGTTCCTGATATGCGAACCCGCAAAGCTGAGATGGAGCGATTAGCTGATGCATTTATTGTGCTGCCTGGCGGAATTGGCACATTGGAAGAGTTTTTTGAGATTTGGGTTGCGCGTACCCTTGGCATGCACAGCAAACCAGTTGTGGTGCTAGATCCTGACCTGATGTATCAACCACTGCAGACCTGGTTGTCGCAGATTACCGAAGCCGGTTTTGTATCTAATGAAGCTGCATATTGTGTTTATTGGACCACCGATATTGCTGATGCATTAACTAGAATTGAGCATGAACTGACCGCACCGTTTGAAGCTAAACCAACTGATGTTGGGGTCATGGAAGCGGAGTTATAAATGCGAACCTCTGATGTCTCATTGACTGTTTTGTTGCCAACAAGTTTAACTAATTCCTATCAGGCAATAACTAATTGGGAAGCACAGTCAGATTGGATGATTGGTACAAAAGTTTGGCTATCTCGGGGCGATGGCAGCAGCATTGATTCGGAGATCTCGGCATTCACTGGAATTGGAAAGTTGGGATTTTTAGACACCATGACCATCACCAAATTAGAGCCGCCGCGGTTGGTGGAGGTGCTGCACACCGGCAAAGTGCTGCGGGGCGAAGGCAGATTTGAGCTAACTGAGACTGCCCCCAATCAGACCCGATTTGATTGGTTTGAGCGGGTAGAGATCCCATTTGGCGTGGTTGGACTGCTGGCGTGGTGGTTGATCCGACCTGGCTTCACCTTTGGCGTCTGGTATTCGCTGCGGAAATTGGCAAAAAGCCTGTAATTGGGGACTGGCAGGC
>CAYXYW010000060.1:0-4400 GCA_964469855.1 uncultured Bifidobacterium sp. | reverse complement strand
GGATAAATGTCCGAATCAGCGGTGATTTGAATATTAAAGTGGGAGATCAGGTTGGACTGAGCCATGTTGGCCCAATTAGGTGGTTTCCAAACTGAAGTTAGCGGGGCTTTCAACTAAAGTACCGCTGTGATTAGGGCTGATGGTCAATTAGGCCACGAGTTAAGTCCAGATGAACGCCTACCCCAAGACGCTTGCGGTGTTTTTGGCATTTATGCCCCAACTGAAGATGTGGCTCGATTAACTTATTTTGGCCTTTACGCGCTGCAGCATCGCGGCACTGAATCTGCCGGAATTGCAGTATCTGATGGCGATGCGATTATGGTTTATAAAGATATGGGGCTGGTGGCGCAGGTATTTAATGATTCTGCCCTGGATTCACTAAAAGGAAAAATAGCAGTTGGTCATACTCGCTACTCCACAACTGGCGCAACCAACTGGGATAACGCACAGCCAACATTTCATGTTGGCGAAAAACGCCAGATCGCGCTAGGTCACAACGGCAACTTAATGGATGTCAACAAACTGCATGAGAAATTGCATGCTGGCAATAGAGTGTTAACTGGTAAAGGAATTCGCGGTACCAGTGACACCGAACTAGTAGCTGCGCTAATTGCCTCAAATCCAGCAGATAGCACGATTGCAGCATTAAAAGAAGAGTTAGTTGAACTTAAAGGTGCTTATTCATTTGTGCTAACTGATGCGACCTCATTAATTGGTGCTCGCGATCCGCAGGGAATAAGGCCGCTAGTAATTGGCCAGTTAGCAAATGGCTGGGTGATCACATCAGAAACGGCTGCGCTAGATATCGTCGGCGCTAAATATGTTCGCGATGTTGAACCGGGTGAAATAGTAGTAATTGATGAAACCGGTATGACTAGTCATACCTTTGCACCAAGCAAACCAGCTCACTGCTTGTTTGAGTATGTTTATTTAGCTCGACCAGATACCGTGTTAACGGGTCGCAGCGTGCATGCCACCCGCGTTGAGATTGGTCGCAAACTTGCACAAGAGCATCCAGCACCAGCAGATTTAGTAATTCCAGTGCCAGATTCTGGTACGCCGGCTGCAGTTGGTTATGCCCAAGCATCAGGCATTCCATTTGCGCAGGGCTTAATTAAGAACGCTTATGTTGGCCGTACTTTTATTCAACCAACACAAACGATTCGTCAGCTTGGTATTCGAATGAAGTTAAATCCGCTGAGGGAAGTAATTGCGGGTCGTCGGTTAGTTGTAGTGGATGATTCCATCGTTAGAGGCAATACCCAACGTGCCATTGTGAAGATGTTAAAAGATGCCGGTGCGCTTGAAGTGCACGTTCGAATTTCTTCGCCACCAGTGCTTTGGCCCTGTTTTTATGGCATTGATTTTGCGCAAAAAGAAGAATTAATTGCAACTGACAAAACCATTGAAGATATCCGAGAATCAATTGGTGCTGACTCGCTGGGATTTGCGTCACTTGAGTTATTGACTGCAGCAACTAAGTTGCCCGCGGAAAATTTATGTCGGGCCTGTTTTGATGATAAATATCCAATTGAAGTTGCTGAAGATGTGAAGCGGGGCAAACTTCATCGTGAACTTCCGATGCTAAATGGCTGATTACAAATCAGCTGGCGTTGATGTGGCAGCTGGCGAGCGAGCAGTTGAGCTGATGAAGCAGGCAGTGCTTGCCGCACAGCGCCCTGAAACTGTTGGCGCATTTGGTGGTTTTGCTGGGCTATTTGATGCCAGCAAACTTAAAAATTACACAAAACCATTATTAGTTACTGGCACTGATGGAGTTGGCACCAAAATAGAGATCGCAAAAGCATTAGACAAGCACGACACCATTGGTATTGATTTAGTTGCGATGGTGGTAGATGACATCGTCACTGTTGGCGCCGAACCACTCTTCATCACCGATTACATCGCAACTGGCAAAGTTAAACCAGAGTTAATTGCTGAAGTGGTAACTGGTATTGCAACAGGTGCCAAGTTGGCCAATGTTTCGCTGCTAGGTGGTGAAACTGCGGAGCATCCAGGAGTGATGAGCGAAACTGATTATGACTTAGCTTGCGCTGGCACTGGAGTTGTGGAAGCAGCGCAGCTGCTCGGTCCCGAAAAAGTGCAAGTTGGTGATGTGGTGCTTGCGATTAGATCGAGCGGCTTGCATTCAAATGGATTTTCGTTAGTGCGAAAAATAATTGCGGAACAGAAGTTAAATCTCAGCACCATGGTGCCAGAGTTTGGAAAGACTTTAGGTGAAGAGCTATTAACTCCAACCGATATTTACTGCTCTGATCTGCTGCAGTTAATTCATGCATTACCTAACGCCGTGAATGCCATCTCTCACATCACTGGGGGCGGAATTGCAGCTAATCTTGCTCGAGTATTACCAACTAATACTCATGTTGAGTTAGATCGATCTAGCTGGCAGCCACAGCCAATATTTGAATATTTAGCCCGAAAGAACAAAACCGAATTAGTTGAGTTTGAACAAACTTTTAATTTGGGATTAGGAATGTTGCTGGTAGTTTCAGCAGATCAGGTTTCAAGTGTGAAATCGATGCTAACTAAGTTAGGTCGAGATGCTTGGTTGGTGGGTGAAGTGGTTAATCGAACTGATCAAATTTCAGATGCACCAGCAAAAGGTGGTATTGGTGGAACAGTTCGACTAGTGAATAATTTCGCTTAGTCTTCGTCTTCCTCATCTTCATCATCGAAGTCAGCATATTTAGCGGCAAGATCGGCATATTGATCATCATCACGTGCAGTCGAAAGCTCTTGCTGCAATTTGTCTAAATCAGTATCAAATGAGTGATATTTAAGTTCTCGGGCAACACGTGTCTGTTTTGCCTTTTTTCGGCCTCGGCCCATAAGTGGCCCTCCCAGACTTTTTCTCGTGTTTTCTCAGGGCGGCAGTTTAGTGGGGGTATTCACAGAATTAAACAGATGACAATTGTCCGATTCTTTGAGAGGGTGACCTTGGAGGGTATGAATATGAGTAATCATGAGGAGTTGATGACGCCAGGGCAGGTGGCAAAACTGTTCGCAGTTGACCCAAAAACTGTCTCTCGGTGGGCAAACTCAGGCAAGATCACCACAGTCAAAACCCTTGGTGGCCACCGTAGATTTAGGGCCGCTGAGATAAGAGCCATGTTGGCGGCTAATCAGGTCACCGATATGGACGATATGCGCTAACTTACGCTACCGTAACCTACGGTTCCGTAAGTTAGGAGCAGGTTGAACAACTCGCTTGGGCTGCCAGTAGTAATTCAAGGCGGCATGGGGGTGGCAGTTTCGGGCTGGGAGCTAGCCCATTGTGTGGCATCGCATGGCCAGTTAGGTGTGGTCAGCGGAACTGCATTAGACACTGTGGTGGCTCGCCGACTGCAAAACGGAGATCCGGGCGGTCATATGCGCCGCGCATTAGCACATTTTCCTTATCCGCAGATAACGGAAAAACTTTTAGCTGCTTGGTATCTGCCAGAAGGCAGAAACGGAAAACCATATCGACCAATGCATCGAATAAGTTTGAAATCTAATGTTGAGCACGATCAATTAGTCGCAGCGGCAAACTTTGCTGAAGTTTGGTTAGCTAAACAATCTGGTGGCAAAGTTGGGATTAACTTTTTAGAGAAGCTACAAACTGCAACGCCAGCCGCGCTTTATGGTGCGATGTTGGCTGATGTTGATGTGGTGTTAATGGGTGCTGGTATTCCACGGGAAATCCCGCAACTAATTCGAGATTTCGCCGCGGGCAATGTTGGCTCACTAACAGTTGATGCCGATCGACCAAATGATGTTGCCGCACCAAAACTAAGTTTTGATCCGGTTGCCGCATTTGGTGAAGCGCCAAAACTAAACACAACAAAATTTTTAGCAATCGTTACCGCGGAAGTGCTGGCAAATTATTTAGCGCGCAGTGAGATTACCAGACCAGATGGTTTTGTAGTTGAGCATTGGATGGCAGGTGGCCACAATGCACCACCACGAAAACTCCAGGACACTGAATCTGGTTTTGGTCCGTTAGATGAAGTCAATTTAGAAAAAATGCGCGCAGTTGGTTTGCCGTTTTGGTTAGCAGGCGGCAGAGCAACCGCAGAAGCAGTGAAAGATGCGATTGATCATGGTGCTGCTGGTGTGCAAGTTGGTTCGCTATTTGCGCTATCAAAAGAATCTGGCATGCGCGATGATCTAAGAGCACAGATGCTGCAAGCAGCTAAAGAAAAAAAACTTAAAGTTAGAACTGATCATCGTGCTAGCCCAACCGGATTTCCGTTTAAAGTTGTTGAGTTACCCGGCACAGTTGGCATGGCAGAAACATTTAAGGCGCGACCAAAACTTTGTGATTTAGGTTATTTAAGATCAAACACAATTGCTGAAGATGGCAAAGTAATTTCAAAATGTGCCTCAGAACCAGA
>CAYXYW010000059.1:0-4490 GCA_964469855.1 uncultured Bifidobacterium sp. | reverse complement strand
ACACTACGCAGCAACGGACAGTTAGCGACAATCACTGAAGAGTGGCTAGCTAACTACACAGGCGCACCGGTTCTGCAGTAATGACTGAAAATCAAGGGCGCAGGGTTGGAGGGAACTCCGATCCTGCGCCTTATGATTTTGGTGGCGCGTGGCAACCAAGTGAAATTGAGCTAACTAGGCGAATAGCTCGCAAGAAACGCAATCAACGCAACGCACTAATTGCAGCGATCTCCAGCGCAGCAGTGCTTGGCACATTAATTGTGGTGCTGATTACCTCACCTGGCTGGATCACGCTGCGCGATACTTTTTTTGATTGGGCATATGGCGTTGAGATATTGCCCAAGGTGCTGCTGGGCTTCACGACAAACCTGACGTTAACGCTGATCGCGGGCAGCAGTGTTGCGGTAATTGGATTATTAATTGCGTTAATTCGCACTTCGCGCACCCCAGCGTTAACGCCATTTAGATTTATTGCAATGGTTTATGTTGATGTGTTTCGCGGTATTCCAATGATTTTGGTGATTTTATTGATTGGCTTTGGTGTGCCGGCGCTGCAGCTCAAAGGCGTAACAAATAACGTTTTAATTTTAGGCACAATTGCGGTAATCATTACTTATTCAGCTTATGTCGCTGAGGTGTTACGCAGCGGAATTTTAACTGTACATCCCAGCCAACGCGCCGCAGCAAGATCACTTGGCCTAAGTCATTTTCAAACGCTGCGATTTGTGGTGCTGCCACAAGCGGTTAAGCGCGTTACGCCACCGCTATTAAATGATTTAGTTGCGCTGATTAAAGATACTGGTTTGATCTCTATTTTAGGTGTGACTGATGCGGTACGGGCGGCGCAAATTCAAACTGCCAAAACTTTCAATTACACACCTTACGTAATGGCTGCGCTGGTGTTTTTGGCAATCACCATTCCGCTCACCCGAGCCACCGATCGCATGCTGCGAAGATCCCTGGAGCGACAGAATGCGCAGGGCCAAGCATGACCGGTCCAGTATTAAAAGTACAGAAGTTACGAAAGTCTTTTGGCGATGAAGTGGTGTTGCAGGATATTTCATTCACGGTACCTGAACACACTGCAACAGTATTTATCGGTGCATCAGGCAGCGGTAAATCAACACTGCTGCGCTGTATTAATCTGCTGGATCAAATTGAAGATGGTGTGATTGAGCTCGACGGTGAAGATATTTCTAAGGCTGATATCAATCCCGATGAGGTGCGGAAAAAATTAGGAATGGTGTTTCAGTCCTTTAATTTATTTCCGCATATGACAGTGCTGGAGAACATCACGCTGGCGCCAACCAAGGTGCAAGGAATCAATCCCGATCAGGCTGCAGCAGATGCCTTTGAGCTGCTGGAGCGGTTTGGTTTGCGGGAAAAAGCTAGCCAATATCCTGATCGGTTAAGCGGTGGTCAACAACAGCGAGTGGCAATTATCCGCTCCATTGCCCGTCGACCCAGATTGCTGCTGTTAGATGAAGTAACTAGCGCGCTTGATCCGGTCTTAGTTAACGAGGTATTGAGCACGGTGCGAGATCTAAAAGCTGAAGGTATGACTATGGTGTTAGCAACTCATGAAATGGGATTTGCTAAACAAGTTGCCAATGAAGTTTGCTACTTGCATCAAGGAAAGATTTTGGAGTGGGGACCACCTGCTGAAATCTTGGAAGATCCAAAACAGCCAGAAACCAAGACTTTTATTCGCCGAGTGCATGAAGCAGGCCGATTATGACGGCGAGCTGTCATGGTTAGTAAACAGGTAACTGGGGCTTGGCTAGAAACTGATGATCCAGGTGAGCGAAAATTTCTAACCATTGGTGAGTTAGTACTGGAATCTGGCGAAGTTATCCCTGAGGTAACAATTGGCTATCAAACATTTGGTGAACTAAACGCAGATCGATCCAATGCGATATTCATTAACCATGCTATGACGGGCTGGAGCGATGTGCCAGCGTGGTGGCCCGGTTTAGTAGGTCCGGGCAAAGCATTTGATACCGACAAATATTTCATCGTTTGTCCTAATGTGGTTGGCGGTTGCCAAGGCTCAACTGGTCCGACATCCATTTCCCCAGATGGCAAAAGATGGGGCAGCAGATTTCCGTATCTGACTATTCGAGATATGGTGCAAGCTGAGTTTAAATTCAACGACGCGTTAGGTATTGAACAGTATTTACTGGCAACTGGACCATCGTTGGGCGGGATGCGCGCGCTGGAGTGGGCAATTAGTCATGGTGATCGAGTTAAAGCAATCTGCTCAATTGGTTCATCTGCCATCGCCTCTGGTGATCAAATTGGCACCCACACAATTCAAATCAAAGCAATTCAAGCAGATCCCAACTTCAACAACGGCGATTACTATGAATTAGCAACTGGTCCTGTTGCTGGCATGGGTATCGCCCGCCAAATTGCTCATTTAAGTTATCGAACTGAATTTGAAATGGCCGAGCGGTTTGGTGCCACAATGCAAGATGATGGCAGTGGCAGATTTGCGGTAGTGAGTTATTTAGATCATCAAGCAGCAAAACTGCAACACCGCTTTGATGCCAATACTTACATCAGATTGACTGCTGCAATGAATTCACATGATGTTGGTCGAGATCGCGGCGGCATTGCGGCTGCACTAAGTCAGGTAAAAATTCCAGTGGTAGTGGCTGCGATTGATACTGACCGATTATTTCCGCCAAGATTGCAGCAACAAATAGTTGAGTTAACGCCGACCGCACTGCCGCTGGAGGTTATCTCTTCACCATATGGCCATGATGGTTTCTTAATTGAAACTCAAGCAGTATCAGAAATCATTAAAAGAACACTTGATCTAGTTAGTTAATAACCAGCAGCTTGACCATCAACACGCGGATCTGAGCCCACGGCATAGCTGCCATTAGGCAGCACTTCCAGTAATTGCACAGCAGAGCCATGGCCATAACCAGGCAGTTCTTTAACGTTATGGCCCAATTCAGTTAATGTTTTTAGCGTTGCACTATCAAATCTGTTTTCAATCTCCAGCACACCAAAATAATCTTCTTCGATGTTTGGATTTCCAGGCGTAGTTAGATGCTGCCATCTTGGTGCTTCACAGGCTTGCTGCACATTCATGCCAAGATCAACTAAATTCACTACTAGCTGCAGATTTGACTGCACCTGAATATTGCCGCCTGGCGTGCCACCAACATACTTAAGCGAACCATCTGGATTGGTCGCAATCCAAGCGTTTAGCGTGTGCGCTGGCCGCTTACCTGGTGCAATGAAATTAACTGACGCTGGATCCAGTGAAAATCCAGTTAACCGATTATTAAGCACTATTCCAGTTCCTGGCACGGCAAATGAGGCACCAAAACTGTGGAACACGCTTTGAATCCAAGAAACTGCATTGCCGTCAGCATCAGCTACTAAGAAATAAGTGGTGTCAGCACCCTCTGGCAGTGGCTTTGTCAGTGTGTTATTTGCTTTCGATAAATCTATTTCAGCACGGCGCGCTGCAATATGACTATCAGCAAAAATTTTTGCCACTTCAACATCAACTACTTCTGGGTCAGCAAGTATTTGATATCTATCGGCATAGCCAATCTTCTTCGCCTCTACCAAGATATGAGTCAACTCAGCTGTAGTTAGGTTTGCTAAATCAAATCCTTCAGCCAATTTTAAACCTTCAAGAAAAATCATGCCCTGACTTGGAGGTGGCTGACCATAGATCATTAAATCTCGATATTTAACTGCCAGCGGATCTAATATTCGAGTGCGATGATTCGCTAAATCGGCTTTGCTGAACCAGCCATCAGTGCCAGCAACAATTTTCTCCGCGATCTCACCTTCATAAAAAGCCGCTCTACCATGTTCTGCAATTTGCTGCAGCGTCCAGGCGAGATCCTGTTGCACTACAACATCGCCACCAGCAAGTGCGGAACTAATTCCCATGGCGTCAAAGATCTTGGTATCCGGAAATGCTGCTTTGTGCGCAACTACAGCACGAGCAAATCGGGCATTAACACTTACTCCTGATTGAGCATAATAGATTGCGCGAGCAAGTAACTGTGCAATTGGTAACTTGCCATACTTTTCATGAGCTGCAAACCAAGTTGAAACTAATCCGGGCACTGTTGCTGCACGATAGCCATGGATATCTATTCCCGTTGGATACTGATCTGCAGTTGCACCATGCGGTGCTTCACCGCTGCCATTTGATGCAGTATTTGTTTTGGTTTTGGCTTCATGCACAATGAGAAAAGCATCCCCACCTAAATGTGATGCACCTGGCTCAACAACAGCGAGCACCGCACTAGCTGCAATGCCAGCGTCAATCGCGCTGCCACCTGCCTGCAATATTTCTAATGCTGCGGAAACTGCTAATGGTTGACTGGAAGCAGCTGCACCATTGCGCGCATAAACCACCCCTCGATGAGTTGTGGTTGGAATCATGCGGCCTTCTTTGGTTAAGTGGGCCCTGTCGGGATCGAACCGACGACCCACGGATTAAAAGTCCGTTG
>CAYXYW010000058.1:0-4495 GCA_964469855.1 uncultured Bifidobacterium sp. | reverse complement strand
GCATCAACAGGCCACCGCGAACATCAAATGAGATTTCCAGTGTAGAGGCATACGCTTCAGTGATCTTTATTCCTTTTAGTGGAACATATGACCCGTCATAAATGATCTCAGCCATTGAGGGCTTATAGAAGAATGTTAAGTAAACGCCAGAAAGCAACAAAATAATAAATGAGTACAGCGCAATTTCACCGAGCATAAATGACCAGTGATCCGGGAACACTTTCTTCATGTTGCGCTTGATAAAGCCAGATGTGCCTAATCGCTCATCTAAGAACTTGACGCTGCCATCGATTGATTTATCAACCGGGCCTCGAGTTACGTTGCTGCTCATCCACGCTCCCAGAAACTAGGTCCAACTGGTTCTTGAAAATCTGATAACGCCACTAGGTAACCCTCTTCATCAACGCCAAGTGGCAGCTGCGGCAATCTGCGTGCCGCAGGACCGAACACCACGTTGCCCGAATCGGCCAAGTCAAAGGTTGATTGATGACAAGGACATAGCAAATGATGGGTGCGATGTTCATAAAGCGCAATTGGACAGCCGACATGGGTGCAGATCTTGGAATAAGCAACAATGCCTTGATAGTCCCAACCTTCACCTTGTGAGGTGCGAAGTTGTTCAGGCGTCATTCGCACGACCAAGATTGAAGTTTTAGCGCGAGCATTTAAGTTGTGATTCTCTTCTTCCCATTCATGCAAATTTTCCGGGTGAGCTGAAACTAACGAGCCAACCGAGAAATCTTCTGGCCGCAAATAACGTCCAGTTGGGTCAGTAACCAATCGAACACCGTTGCGCCATAGCGTTTCGCGAAGTTCATTTTTCGGTAGCGGCCCAAAATCCAGCGCCAAAATCACTGCTGGCAGCGGCAGCACGGCAAGTGCCGTCAATAATGAACGGCGCACAATTTTTCTGGTAGCAAAGCCAGATTCCACGCCACCCTCGCGAATCTCATCCATGACGGATTCTCGAATTTGCTGGCTTGATGCGTAGCCATGTCGCTGTTGCACCACTTCATCATCTGGCATCAACTTTCGCGCCCAATGAATTGCACCAGCACCAATTAAAAATATCGCTAAACCAAGTGTGATTCCAAGGGCAAAGTTTGAGGCCTGCGTAACACCTGGTCCTGGTACTCGAATATATCTGTCAACCGGTATCGCAAAGAATGACACCATGGCCAATACAGTGAATACAGCAGATAGTAAAAACATAATTGCCACTTGACGCTCAGCACGAGCTGCTGCAATTGGATCTACATCAGTGCGACGCAGCACATGAAGTGGAAGTTCAGTCTTAGGTAAATTAACTTCGGTGTTTGATTGCGAAACCGGTACTACTTCTTTTGTAGTTTCGTGATTTTCGTCGTGGCTCATTTCGCTTTAACTCCAATCCAGATTGCAACCATTAACAATGCACCAATTCCTACAGTCCACAAAAACAATCCTTCAGTCACTGGACCATATCGACCTAATTCCAATCCACCTGGATTTGGCGAATCCTTTAGGTATTCAATGTATGCCAGGATCTCTTGTTTTTCTTTAACGTTAAGTGTTTGATCGTTAAAAATTGGCATTGCTTGTGGGCCAGTAATCATGGCTTCATAAATCTGCTGCGGTGTAGCAAGCATCAGCGTCGGGGCATATTTACCTTCAGTTAATGCGCCACCACGGCCAGAGAAAGAATGGCACTGCGCGCAGTTTGCTCGGAACAATTCGCCACCTTTAGCAAGATCTGCACCAGCCCAATTTAATTGCGCTGCGGTAGGAATCTCTGGTCCTGGACTTAGCGAGGCAACATAGGCAGCTAACTGCAAGGTCTGCTCTTCGGTGTACTGCGGCGCTTTTCGCATCACCTGCGCACCAGGTGCTGCCATTGGCATACGGCCACTAGAAACTTGGAAATGAACTGAGGCAGCACCAACACCAATCAAAGTCGGACCATCTGAATTGCCTTGCGCGTTAAGACCGTGGCAAGTAGCACAACCAGTAGCAAACAATCGCTTGCCCGCATCAATACTTGCTGGATCATTCATGATGGCAGCAGCATCAATTGAGCTCTTCGCTATTTGATTAGTTGCGGTCGCACCAATTGTGTAAATACCACTGGTAACAATAAGTCCAAGCAACATGGCAACAAATATCGCTGCTGGATGCTTTCGGAATCTGCTGATTCCTACCGTTTTCGATCGGTTAGACACAAGTTCCTCTCAGTTACTTCAAAATGTAAATCGCAGCGAACAACGCAATCCAAACCACATCAACAAAGTGCCAGTAATACGACGCCACAACGGCAAATGTCACCTGACCATGCGTGAATCTTCGGGTTTGATAACTCCGCAACAGCACATATAAAAATGCAATTAAGCCACCAGTTACGTGTAACGCGTGAAAACCAGTTGTGACATAAAACATCGAACCGTATGGATCAGATGAAATCAACAAACCTTTATGAACTAACTCAGCGTATTCAAATACCTGACCGGCGATGAATACTGAACCCATCATGAAAGTAATAACAGTCCATCGACGAAACAATTGCACATCACCGCGCTCGGCAGCAAATACACCTAACTGCGCCGTTACTGAGGACAACACCAAAATGGTTGTATTGACTGCAGCAAACGGAACGTTTAGTAATTCAACGCGCTCTGCCCACAACTCTGGACTAACTGAACGAGCGGTGAAGAACATTGCGAATAAGCCAGCAAAAAACATCAACTCGCTGGCAAGCCAAACAACAGTGCCCACTGCAGTTTTTGAGGGGCGGGTTGGGTGCGCAGTATGGGCGGTGGCGGTGGTCATTGCCGTATCTTGCCATCTAACCTGGTGTATGAGGGGGATGGTTCCGCCGCTGAGGCGTGGTTTGTTAGAAAACTAACACTGACCGATAGGCTCAGCGGGCTGGCAGCAGCAGAAAACCGAGCATAATTGCTCCCAGAAAGGTCGGAAAATGCAGGAAATGACGAGCACGTTGGCAATCTTGGTTTACAGCCACGATGCTGCATTTCGACGTGATGTCGCTTATGCGCTGGGTCGCCGACCAGCAGCAGACCTTCCCGAGGTGAAGCTAACCGAGGTAGCGACCGCGCCAATGATCTGGCAGTTGCTGGCTAAGGATCGATTTGATCTGGTAATCGTTGATGCTGATGCCACGCCCGCAGGTGGGTTAGGGATTGCCCGGCAAGCCAAAGATGAATTGTTTAACTCGCCACCATTCTTAGCAGTTATTGCTCGCTCCCAAGATGCTTGGCTTGCCACCTGGTCAAAGGCCGAAGCTGTGGTGCCAAAACCGCTTGATCCGTTTGTGCTCGCAGAAACTGCCGCCACGCTACTGCGCAAAAAAATCGCGATTTCAAATTAATTCGAATGCAATTAATCGATTTAATTCATCAAGTTGAATCTAATAATGATTTAGATCAAAACCAATCAAGTTGGTTGATGGGTCAGATCATGGATGGAAATCTTGATCCCGATTTGGTGAAAAAACTGATTTTGGCGCTGAAAGCTAAGGGTGAGTCTGCGAGTGAAGTAATCGGCTTTGTTTCTGCCATGATGCAACGCACGACACCGGTTGAGATTGAGCGAACCACATTAGACATTGTTGGAACCGGCGGGGATCAATTAGGTTCCGTAAATATCTCATCCACGGCAGCAATAATCGCTGCTGCTGCCGGTGCGGTAGTGGTAAAACATGGAAATCGAGCTGCGTCGAGCAAATCTGGTTCGGCCGATGTGTTAGAAGCTTTGGGAATTAAATTAAATCTCACTGCTGCGCAAGTAGCAGAATGTGTCGCTGAAGTTGGAATTGGATTTTGCTTTGCACCACAATTTCATCCGGCTATGAAAAATGTTGCGCCAATCCGGAAAGAGATTGGTGTGCCAACAATTTTTAACATTTTGGGACCGCTAGCAAATCCAGCCCAGCCGCAAGCGATGTTAGTTGGAGTGGCAGATCCAGCTCGAGCAGAGCTAATGGCTGACGTGCTACAGCAGCGCGGCACATCAGGATTTATTGCGCGCGGCGACGATGGTCTTGATGAAATTACGATAACCACTACATCTACGCTCTGGCAATTTGGTGATCAAAGATTAAGTCAAACAAAATTTGACCCAATTCATTATGGCTTTAATTACCATCTGATGGATAATTTATTGGGCGGTGACGGCGCTGAAAATGCCGAATACTTGCTCCAGACGTTAACCCCAACTAACAATGCGACAAAAATTGAAGCCATCAGATCGGCTGCAATTTTGAATGCTGGCGCAGGATTGATTTCTTATTGGCTGGCCAGTGGTCAGATATCTGGTGAAGTTAGTGACCAGGATTGGAATCGGGCAGTAGCAGAGACAACAACTGCAGTTTCTTCTGGTGCAGCGCTTGACAAGCTAGCTAAATGGCAGCAATTCTGCGTTGCGATCAACTAAATGTCGAAGATCTTCCAAATTCATTAAGAGTTCTGCTTCAGCAATAGCGGCGGGTGCATCGTCGTAATTT
>CAYXYW010000057.1:0-4604 GCA_964469855.1 uncultured Bifidobacterium sp. | reverse complement strand
TTCACCGCCACGGACTTTTACTATCCCGATTTCAGTTATGGCATCGGTTTCTGGACTGCCGCCAGTGGTTTCAATATCAAGTACCGCAAAAGTGACCTCTGCTAGCGGCTGTTCCAGGTCATCAAATGAAATTTGTTGCTGCACGAGCCGAATGTAATACCAGATTCTGACACCAGATTAAGTACGCTCCGGGGATGAACATTCCGAATTTACCCGATGCAAAATCCAGATGGCGCTGCAGCCGCTGTGGAAACTTAACCCGATTTGATGTACTTCGAACTGAACGGGCTGCTGAATTTTGGCATTTTGACCTCTCTGGCGCACCACAAGTTGAAGAGCGTCAAATACAAGCAGCAGAGATACTCGAAGTTAAATGTCGATGGTGTGGGACTGGTGCGTCAGTCGAATTAGTGCCGCGTATAGATGAAGACTGATCTATTAACTCCCATCGCAGTAATGGGTGCCGGCTCGTGGGGAACCGCATTCACTAAATTACTTGAAAAAAATGGGCACCAGATTAATCTCTGGGGCACTAATCAAGAGGTGATAAAAGACCTCCGGCAATCTAAATCTAATCAAAAGTATTTACCGAATGTGCATTTCTCCGATCTTGTTTCTCCGACGATCAATGCTGCAACGGCACTAACTGGAGTGAAATTAGTTGCGCTTGCAATTCCGATGCAGCGGCTGCGTGAAAATCTAGAAATATGGTCAAAGCTAGTCCCGGTCGATGCGGTTGTACTGAGTTTGATAAAGGGGATTGAGCATGACACACAACTGCGTGCCAGCGAACTCATAAGTCAATACTTGCCAAATACCATTTGTGTTTTGAGCGGACCTAATCTTGCCGCGGAAATTGCAGCGGATCAATTGGCAGCAGCCACGGTTGCTTCCGATACGGAAGAAGATGCGATTCTCGTTCAGCAAGTTTGCGCGTCAACAAACTTTAAGCTTTTTAGATCAGATGATGTAGTAGGAGTCGAGATAGCGGGTGCTACTAAGAACATCATTGCACTAGCAACGGGAATTGTGATTGGTATGGGGCTGGGTGAGAATGCTCAAGCTGCCATTTTGACTCGCGGTTTAGCTGAAATGGCGGCCATAGGCGTAGCTGTTGGTGCAAAACGGGAAACTTTCTTGGGCTTGGCAGGAATTGGCGATCTAATTGCAACCAGCCAATCGCCCCACTCGCGCAATCGTAGTTTTGGCGTATTACTGGGACAAGGCGATGAAATTTCAGTTGCAAAAAGTGCTGTAGGGCAAACGGTAGAAGCTATGCATTCCACTTACCCAGTATTGAGTCTAGCGAAAGCAAAGAATTTAAATGTACCAATTATTGAACAGGTAGCTCGAATCCTAACCGGAACAGTGCCAGCACAAACTATTCTAGAAATATTTGAGTCAGAACTGCATGACGTTGAGCACTACTGATTGCTATATTGTATTCAAGATCGCTTGCAACTGTTGATTTTGATCAATCTCTGATTTAGTTCGCAGCAATGAAATAGGCGTTCGACGACGCAATAAATCATCTTGCTTTAACACGTGCTCATGCTCAGCAATAAATTTTAGTTCGCCAAGTGTGAAATCAAGACCGGCAAAAACTAAACCTGCTTCGGCCGGGAATTCTCGCCATCGGTTAGCAATATTCATTGCATCTTGACCATGACGCCGCCACAGTCCATTAGAAATTTGCTGCCAACTTTGATTATGAAATTCCTTAACTAAATCAATTAAGTTGACTGGTGCAGCTGGAGCGGATTCGCCAATCCAGTTTTGTTCTGCGCTGATTTTGATACCTAATTTCTTGATCAATTCAACAACTTCATATCCAACATTTATGCAATCAGTTAATTTTCCACCAAAAATGGAAATTGCATTGAGCTCCGGTTTCAATTCGACCACATGTTTACGAGATAGAGATATCCAATCGACATTGTCTAACGTTGCGGCATTGCTCACCACAAGCGGCCTAACGCCGCACCTTTCAGCAATGATGTCATTTTTGGTAAGCGGATTAGTTAGATTCAAACAGCGATTGGCCTGTGCTAACAAAAACTCTCTATCTTCATCGGTAACCTTCACATCTGCGGTTGCTGCCGGAGTATCGGTGGTACCAATAACGGTTCGATCATGCATAGGTAAGACATAAAATAATCGACCACGATTATCAAAGAACGCAAATACTTTTCCATTGGTATCAATTCGGGGAACAATCAAATGGACGCCCTTGGAGATAACTATTTGATTGCTAGTTGGAATATTGAACTCATCGCTTATCACTCTGGCATAAGGACCGGTCGCGTTAACCAAGCTCTTGGCTGAAATCTTATATTCTTTTTTACTGATCTTGTCCATCACCGTAACATCCCAACCTGTTGGTGTTGGTGATGCTGAAACCACTTCTGCATAATTTAGAACTTTTGCGCCAAAGGATTCACCAGTTTTTACAAATTCATAAACAAACCTGGCATCATTATCAAGCAAAATGGCATCGTTATATTGAATCGCACCTTTCACAGATTCAAGATTTAGTTGGGGATTTAATTCCGCAATTTGGTTATTGGTAAATTTCTTAGGACGTTGGGTTTGAAATCGGCCAAAAATCCAATAAGCAATAGATCCTAAATAACCCAGCAGTTTGCTAAACGGTGAAGTTGGACCAATCACCGCAAAAAAAGGAATTTCTGTTATTCGATTTGGATATTTCTTCAGCAATTCGTTTCTGGAGCGACATAGCGCCCACACCAAGGAAAACTCATAATCCTGCAAATACTTAATGCCGCCCCAGATCATGTTGGAAGATTCTTGACTGGTCATACTGGCAAAGTCATTTGCTTCAATTAGCGCAACTGAAACTCCGTGTGCAGCTAGTGCAGCTGTTGCGACGGCACCATTGATGCCACCACCAATCACGATGACGTCGATTTCTTCGGATAATGCCGCTATGGTTTGGTTTCGGTTAGGCACGGGGCAAGCCTAGAGATCGATTTCATAATTTGATCTAGGTTTGCATCACGGCTAAATCAGGGATTGGTAACGTCACCATAACGCAGTTGGTAACAAACCGATAACAAGTCGGACGGAGTGTAATTCGATGGGCATTTTGGCAATTGATGCTGGAACTACTGGGGTAACTGCCCTTGTGGTTGGCGAGCACGGCGAGGTAATGGGCCGCGGTTATGCCGAATTCACGCAACATTTTCCCCAGCCGGGCTGGGTGGAGCATGATCCGGATGAGATCTGGCAGGCCACGTTATCCGCGGTTGGCGCGGTGATCAATGCCGTTGGCGCTGGGGAAATTACCGCAGTTGGTATTACCAACCAGCGAGAAACTGTGATGATTTGGGATCGCGCCGATTTCAGCGGTCCGCGACGCGGCATCGTTTGGCAAGATCGTCGCAGTTCAGATTTAGTAGTTGAGCTGCGCAACACCGGCATTGAAAACATGGTGCGGGAGAAAACCGGCTTGGGACTAGACCCATATTTCTCATCAACTAAATTTTTATGGCTAGCTCGAAATGACAAAGAGATTTGGCAGGGCGTGCTTTCTGGCAAATATGTAATTGGCACGGTAGACACATTTTTAATAGCCAGAATGACTAATGGTCAAGTCCATGTAACGGATGCATCAAATGCCTCTCGAACTCAATTACTTAATCTCAAAACAGGCGATTGGGATGATGAGTTATTGGAAATTTTTCAAGTTCCGCGCAACGTGTTACCCCAAGTGGTGGCGTCCTATGGCGTTGTTGGCACCACCGCTGCAGCTGAATTTTTAGGGTTAAGTTTGCCTATTGCTGGAATAGCTGGGGATCAACAGGCTGCCCTGTTTGGTCAGGTGGCATTTGATATTGGCGACAGTAAATGCACCTATGGCACTGGCTCATTCATTCTTTATAACACCGGTTCTGAATTAAAAATATCCGAACGAGGTTTGCTTACCACCATCGCTTGGCAAGAACCAACTGGAAAGATTACTTACGCGCTAGAAGGTGCAGTTTTTGTCACCGGAGCTGCAGTGCAATGGTTGCGTGATGGTCTTGGCATCATAAAAAGTGCAGCCGAAGTAGAAGCGCTAGCCAGCAGTGTTGAAACTACTGACGGTGTGGTTTTTGTACCAGCGCTATCTGGGCTTGGTGCGCCATATTGGGATCCTTACGCCCGAGGTTCAATTCATGGTATTACTCGCGGCACCACGACAGCACACATTGCCCGAGCAACACTTGAGGCGATTGCGTTTCAGGTGCGTGATGTGGTGGAAGCAATGGTTAAAGAAACTGGGGAACCACTAGCGCAGCTGCGCGTTGATGGTGGTGCTGCAATAAACAATTTACTGATGCAGATGCAGGCTGATATTTTGAAAGTACCGGTAGTTCGCGGCACAAGTTTAGAAACCACTGGCTTGGGCGCAGGCTATCTTGCTGGGTTAGGAACTGGCGTCTGGGCAGATAAAGATGAGCTACGCAGTAGCATTGCGATTGATCGAGAATTTAATCCAGCACCTCGTGATGAATGGGAATATGTCAGATGGCAGCGCGCTGTGCAGCGATCGCAAAATTGGGTTGAGCGAGGGCGAAATTAATGTCAATAAAGCCGGAGCG
>CAYXYW010000056.1:0-4642 GCA_964469855.1 uncultured Bifidobacterium sp. | reverse complement strand
GTTGTCGAGTCAAGTTGGTTACCTGAGCAACTTTTATTCGCGCAAGTGCGCCAGCAGAGGTTTTCCAAGCAGCAGCAGTTACCCCCACCCCGCGTCGCTCCCCAACCACAATGCCAGCGGCGCCAAATGCAGCTGCAGATCTCGCAATCGCTCCCAAATTTCTCGGATCAGTAATTGAGTCCAGCACCACTATTGGGCCTTTACCTAGAAAACTTTTAGCATCTGCATATTCATATGGTGCAATCTTTAACACTATCCCTTGATGTGCGCCATCTGCTGTCATGCGATCTAAATCGGTGCGATTTCCCATTAACATCTCAATACCTTGCGCTTTTGCTAACGCAATACACTCCTGAATTCGTGGATCTGAATCCATTCGTTCGGCCATAATCAGCGCGGTTGCTGGCACTTTTTCGCGAAGCACTTCCACAACTGAATTTCGACCAAAAACTAAATCTTTCCCACTGCTGCTGCGCGGAGTTGCTCGAGTAGTTTTAGTTCGTTTCTTAGCACCTGGTGCTTGATAAGCTTTATGACCTTTTCGATCTTTGGCTTTTGGCGTTGCGCCTTTACCTTTTAATCGATCTCGATTTTTTCCACCAGTACCAGGTCGCGCTTTGCCAGTTCGCTTTGCTTTAAGTTTTGCTTTAGCCATTAGCGCTTAATACTCCATCTGACTCCGGTTGCGGTGTCTTCGATATTTAATCCAGCAGCAATCAGTTTATCGCGTAGCGCATCAGCGGTAGCAAAATCTTTCCTAGCCCGAGCGGCTTCTCGTTCAGCAAGTAATGCTTGCACTAACTCATCAATTATCTGATGCGCATCCTCCGCTGCTGGAGCGGTTACCGTCAAACCCAACACGGATAACATCGCATTAACTTCTGCCAGCGCAGCAGTTATTGCTGGGGCGTTGTTTTCCGAAATAGCAGTATTACCGCGACGAACTACTTCATGCAGCACACCGAGCGCAATTGGCAGGTTTAGATCATCATCCATCGCAGCAACAAATTCAGTTGGCAAACTTCCTGATACATGTTCAACTAATTCACTTGCACGTTCGGTAAAGCTAATGATGCGATTAAAGCCAGCTGCTGCTTCAGTCAGTGCTGCTGGCGAATATTCCAACATTGACCGATAATGAGCACTAAGCAAGTAATACCGAAGTTCCATGCCAGAAACCAATTTCAATACTTCATCAACTTGCAATGAATTGCCAAGTGATTTGCTCATTTTCTCGCCAGATTGCGTCACCCATGCGGAATGCAACCAGCGCTGCGCAAAATCATCGCCAGCAGCTTTTGATTGGGCGATTTCATTTTCATGGTGTGGGAAGGCGAGATCTAATCCACCACCGTGAATATCAAACTTTTTACCTAAATAGAACCTTGCCATGGCAGAGCACTCAATGTGCCAGCCTGGTCTGCCCGCACCCCATGGTGTGGGCCAAGTTGGCTCATCCGTAACGCTCTTCCAAAGCGCAAAATCATGAGCAAATCGTTTATTTGGATCGGCTTTCTCTTCACTCACCATCAACTGATCAATTTTTTGATTGCTTAGTTCGCCGTATGCTGGATATTTATCAACTGCAAAATAAACATCACCGCCGACCGCGTATGCCATATCGCGATCAATTAACTCTTGAATTAGCTCCACCATTTGCGTGATGTGGCCAGTGGCACGCGGCTCCACACTTGGTGGCAAAATTCCTAGTGCGTTATACGCCGCAGTGAAAACGCGCTCGTAATGCGCAGCAACTTCAAACCATGGTCGATCCTCATGACCTGCTGTGTGCAAAATTTTGTCATCAATATCAGTTACGTTTCGAACTAATCTAACCTGATAACCATGATGCATTAACCAACGACGAAGTGAATCAAATACCACTGCGGCTCGCATATGACCAATGTGCGGTTTTCCTTGCACTGTTGCACCGCAAACATAAATTGATGCCTTGCCAGGTTCAATCGGAACAAACTCAGATACGCTCCGAGTTAATGTGTTATATAACTGCATTTTAAATTTCACTCACTAACGCTGACGCAATTGCCGCAATACCTTCGCCGCGGCCGGTAAAACCTAATCCATCAGTGCTAGTTGCCGTTACAGTAACTGTTGCACCAAGTGCGGCGGATAACACTGTTTGCGCTTCAAGTCTTCGCTGTGAAATTTTTGGTGATTGACAAATAATCTGAACTGCAACGTTTTCAATCTTAAATCCAGCGTTTGTAACTAACGCTGCAACTTCCTTTAACATCTGTTCTCCAGTTATGGCAGCACGTGCTGGATCAGCAACACCAAAGATGCTGCCTAAATCACCAATTCCAGTTGCACTCAAAAGTGATTCAGCAACCACATGCGCGGCAACATCGCCATCAGAGTGGCCAGCCAGGCCAGCATGATCTGGCCAATGCAAGCCAGCTAGCCAGAGCGGTCGAGCCGGATCTAGCGGATGGACGTCAAGAGAAATACCTGTTCGCACAGGTGCAGGTTAGTGGGCAGGGTCAAGTAATAGTGCTTGCAGTTGGTCTGCCACCACAGATTCGTTATCGCCAGAAACTTGAACCGTTACCGCTTCGCCGCAAGCCACGCCAAGTGACATTACCTGCAAGATGCTGGCGCCATCTGCGGTTTTCACCGTGCCATCAGCGGCAGTTTTAGTCAGATTTACCTGGCAACCAGAGGCCGCAACAGCCTGCACAAAAAGCGCAGCTGGTCGGGCGTGTAATCCAACTTCGGCGGCAACAACTGCTTCAAACTCAACCATCTGGCTCCTCCATTTTTCTACTGGACATATCTAACTGGTTCGTGGCAGAATAGTCACGTCTGTGCGACAAATAATCACAAATGTGCAGGAGCGTAATGGTAGCTGTCACCCCCCTAATCTCACCGCAATCTGGCTCATTAGCAACCGATAAAGCAGCGGCGTTAGCCGCGCTGGAAGCGATGTTGGCGATTCGATCATTTGAGGAAGCAGTTGATGGGTTGTTCGCGCGCGGATTAATGCACGGCACGATGCACTTATCAATTGGTCAGGAAGCAAGTGCCACTGGCGTATGTGCTGCACTTAAACCAACCGATTACATCACCAGCACGCACCGTGGCCATGGTCATTGCATTGCGAAAGGTGCTGATTTAACCCGGATGATGGCAGAGTTATTAGCAAAACAAACTGGTTATTGCCGCGGCCGAGGTGGCAGTATGCATATTGCCGACACCCAAACTCGAAATCTTGGCGCGAATGGCATTGTGGCAGGCGGCATACCAATTGCAGCTGGTGCAGCGCTCGCGCAGAAGATGCGCGGTGAAACAAATGTTGTAGTGAGTTTTTTTGGCGATGGTGCAACCAATGAAGGTGCATTCCATGAAGCGCTCAACTTAGCTGCAATTTGGGACTTGCCAGTGGTTTTCGTTTGTGAAAACAATAAGTATGGAATGTCCAACTCAACTGAATTAAGCATGCGAGTAGAAAAAATTTCAGATCGCGCCTTGGCTTATGGCATGGCTGGCGTCACAGTTGATGGCAACGATGTAGATGAGGTTTACCAAGCTGCTGTGAAAGCAGTAGAGCGAGCACGAAGGGGTCAAGGACCAACGTTGTTGGAATGTGAAACTTATCGCTGGAAGGGCCATTCCAAGAGCGATAAGAATTTGTATCGAACTAAAGAAGAGATTGATGAATGGAAAGCAAAAGATCCAATCGTGCGCTTCCAAGAAACAATTCTTGCTTCTGGTTTAGTCACGCAAGCTGAAATTGATCAGCTGACAGCAAAAGTGCGAGAAGTGACGCGTGATGCAATTAAAGATGCATCTGCTGCACCAGATTCCAATCCAGAAGAGCTGCTAACGAGCGTATACCGAGAGGTGAAGTAATGACTGATCGCATTATTACTTACTCCGAAGCGGTAAGAGAAGCAATTGCACAAGCAATGGATGCTGATCCAAATGTATTTATGCTGGGTGAAGATATTGGTATTTATGGTGGCGCGTTTGGGGTCTCCGGTGATTTGTATCATCGCTATGGCGCGGAACGAATCCGCGATACCCCAATATCTGAATTAGGAATTGTTGGCGCAGCAGTTGGTGCCGCATTAGTCGGCATGCGACCTATCGTTGAGATTCAATTCTCAGATTTCACGGCACAAGCAATGGATCAAATTGTTAATCAAGCAGCAAAAATTCACTTTATGCTCGGTGGTGAGTTGTCGGTGCCGATGGTGCTGCGCGCACCAAGCGGTTCTGGCACTGGTGCTGCAGCACAGCACTCGCAAAGCTTAGAAACTTGGTTTGCGCATATTCCAGGGCTCAAAGTTGTGCTGCCAAGTAATGCTCGCGATGCCAAAGGATTATTGCTTGCGGCAATAGATGATCCAAATCCAGTTATTGTGTTAGAACATAAACTACTTTATAAAACTTCAGGTCCGGTTCCGGAAGAACCATTCCGCACCCCAATTGGTGTTGCTGATTTAGTGCGGGAAGGAAAAGACTTAGTGATAGTCGCAACTGGGGTTATGGTTTCTCGATCAGTTGCAGCAGCTGAACAATTAGCTGCACAAGGTATTGAAGCTACAGTTATTGATCCTCGGACGTTATCGCCACTTGATATGACGTTAATCAATGATGCAATCGCCGCAACTGGTCGAGT
>CAYXYW010000055.1:0-4699 GCA_964469855.1 uncultured Bifidobacterium sp. | reverse complement strand
TGAAATTTCATATTTGGCTTGTGCTAAATGTTGCTCAGTTGGTTTGCCATTAAATCGTTGATGCAGCCCTCGCTCTACTTCTTGAATTAACCAAGTTTCTTCAGTGTGACCTGCTGGTACTGGGAATTGTGGTAACAGGTTTGCACCCTCATTAAATTCCACATGACAGCGCTCGGCGATAGCTAAGGTATTTGACAACGCCGCAGGGAAATCTCCCCAGACTTGCTGCATTTCAGCTGCGGATTTGATGTAGAAATCTCTGGCATCAAACTTGAATCGATTGGGATCGGCCATAGTAGTTCTAGTACCCACACATAGCAGTGCCTCGTGAGCATCGGCATCATCTGCGTGGACGTAATGGGTATCGTTGGTTGCCAGAAGCGGAAGATTTAACTCCTTCGCTAAACGCAATAGATCATCGCGGTGCCGGCGCTCAATCTCGATTCCATGGTCCATCAACTCGCAATAGAAATTCTCTTTACCAAAAATCTCTTGTAACTTAGCCGCGGTTTCTTTGGCCTTTTGATATTTACCGGCTTGCAGCCAACGGTTCACTTCGCCACTAGGACAGCCAGTGGTGGCAATCAAACCAGTTGCATATCGTTGCAGTAATTCAAAATCCATCCGAGGTTTGTAGTAATAACCCTCAAGACTGGCCAAAGAAGATAATCTAAAGAGATTATGCATTCCTTCAGTTGTTTCACTCAGCAGCGTAATGTGGGTGTATGCGCTGCTCCCACGGGTTAAGCCTTCCGCAACATCTTCTAGCCCAGCTGCACCAAATTCAAACGGCGTACGATTGGCCCGCCCTTGCGGTGCGTAATAACCCTCTAATCCAATAATCGGATTGAGTCCAACAGCCTTACTCTTTTTATAAAATTCAAACGCACCGAACAAATAACCATGATCAGTAATTGCCACAGCTGGCATTTGCTGCCGAGCGACTTCAGCCGTTAGGTCATCTAGTCGAGCAGCGCCATCCAGCATTGAGTACTCAGTGTGCACGTGGAGATGCACAAAAGAGTCACTCATCTTGAGCTACCTCCTCTACTAGTCTTGCTACTTTATTGAATTACCGCCAAACTCTGGCATCGCCGCCCCGTCAATTCAACGTATTGGCCAATAATTCTTGTGCGCTCACCAAATCTTGAGCCAACTCTGCCGCAAAGTGCATCCGCTCTGCAGTAACTGGGTGCGTGAACTCTAGTTCGGAAGCGTGCAGCCATTGGCGCTTTAACCCTAATTTGGCAGCCAGCGTCGGATCTGCGCCGTAGGTCAGATCGCCCACGCAAGGATGACGGACAGCTGACATGTGCACTCTAATTTGATGTGTTCTGCCAGTTTCTAATTCAACCCGTAGCAGCGAGGCATAGCGGTACATCTCCAGCGTGTCGTAATGCGTGATGCTGGGTCGACCACCGGCAACCACAGCAAACCGATAATCAGCGCCCGGATGTCTACCAATTGGCGCATCGATAGTCCCCGAGGCTGGATCTGGATATCCCTGCACAATGGTTAAGTAAATCTTTTTCACACTTCGCTCTTTGAATTGTCGCTTAAGTGAAGAGTAGGAAAGTTCACTTTTTGCAATAACCATTACGCCGCTAGTGCCAACATCTAATCGCTGCACAATTCCCTGTCGTTCAGCAGCTCCGCTGGTAGAAATCCGATGGCCTTGCTGAATTAATCGCTCCAATACATTTGGACCTTGCCAGCCGACTGAGGAATGTGCAGCAACTCCAGCTGGCTTGTTTATCACTACTAGATCATCGTCCGAATAAATAACTGGTATTTCCACCGCATAATCTGCCGCGATTAATTCTGGTTCCGCTGCGGATGCAGATGGTTCGGAAATTTCAATTTGTTCGCCGAGCTGCACCCGATGGCTTCTTGAGCCAATTTTTTCATTCACTTTCACAAGATGTGAATCAATTAGATCAGCAGCAGCAGTTCGTGAAATCTCCATTAGTTGAGCTACCACAACATCTAACCGCTCTCCAACTAATTCATGAGACACTTCAAAATTAGCGACTGCCATCAACACCCTCTGGATCGCGCTTGGTTAGCGTGGCAACAACTAATGTGAATGCGGCGAGCGTGATGCAGATATCAGCAAAATTAAACACTGGAAACGAGCCGACTGAAATAAAATCAACAACATGACCTCGAAGCGGTGAAGGTGGTTGAAGCAATCTATCAATTAAATTTCCAGCTGCGCCACCTAGAAGTAAAGTAACTGCTACTGCCCATACTGGATCTGCTACTTTGAAACTCCAGCGAATTAACCCAATTACCACCGCGATTGCTATGGCCGAAATAATCAAAGTGAGATTTTCACCCAGTCCAAATGCCGCACCAGAATTTGAAACAAAGACAAATCGCAACAAATCGGTGTTGCTAGATTCCGTTATCGGTCCTAACAGCAATATTGGTGGCTTGCCTTTTAGTTCAGCGAGCACCCACAACTTGATCAGTTGATCAATTGCAATCAATAAAACTGCCGTACCTAAAATTCGTACGGCGTAGCGCTTCACTTAACCCTGCGCCTCTTCTGCGCGCTTGCATTCAACGCACTGAGTCGCGCGTGGATAGGCTAACAATCTTGCTTTACCAATTGGTTGGTTACAGTTTTCGCAAATTCCGTATTCGCCTCGGTCAAACCGTGCCATAGCTTCTTGAATTTGCATGATCTGCTCTTTAGCATTTTCAATAATTCCAAGTTGATATTCGCGTTCCACCATGTAACTGCCAGCTTCGGCTTGATCGTCACTGGTGTCGCCCATGCCAGCTGCAATTGCCGCAGCTTGTGATTCAGCGGCTGCCATCTCTTCATTGAGTTCAGCCAGATCGGCAGCTAGCGCGGAGCGGACAGATTCAACATCCTTTTCACTCCAGGCGCGCTCCCCTTTACGGGTAGGTAACGCGTTTGGGTCTTTTGCCATGGCATTCCTCCAGAATCAACTAGCGCGGTACTTTACTTCAGATCCAGGACATCTGGGCCCTGGCTTCGGCGGTAGCAATAATTGAGCGAGAATTCGCCATTAACTAAAGAATTGAGCCAAGCCTGCTTTGGCTGTGCCTAGAAGGCGGTATCGTGCCGCCCTAGCCAACTTATTTGCTGGAGCCTGATGACGCAATATAACGAGATCGCCCCTCGGGTAGATCTTCCTGCGCTAGAGAACCAGGTGCTGGCATTCTGGAATACGGAAAAGATTTTTGAGCGATCCATGGCGCAGTCGGCTGGCAAGCCAAATTGGGTGTTTTATGAAGGTCCCCCCACCGCAAACGGCATGCCAGGTGCTCACCACGTTGAAGCTCGAACATTTAAGGACATCTTTCCTCGATATCGCACCATGAAAGGCTATCGAGTGGAGCGTCGCGCTGGCTGGGACTGTCATGGCTTGCCAGTTGAGATTGAAGTAGAAAAAGAACTCAAATTCAACGGTAAAAAAGATATCGAGGCATTTGGTATCGCTGAATTTAATGCTAAATGTCGCGAATCAGTGCTGCGCCATGTTGATGCATTTACCCAGATGACCGAGCGAATGGGATATTGGGTTGACTTTGCTAATGCCTATTGGACTATGGATGCCAATTACATTGAATCGGTGTGGTGGTCGTTAAAGCAAATTCACCAGCGTGGCCTGTTGGTTGAAGATTATCGAGTGAGCCCATATTGCCCGAGATGCGGCACAGGACTCTCTGATCATGAATTGGCGCAAGGGTATCGAGACGTAGTTGATGAATCCGCTTACGTAAAGATGCCAATTACCTCAGGTCCACTGTTATCAAAATATGCGAACTTAACATTAATTGCTTGGACAACTACACCATGGACACTGGTATCCAATACCGCCTGTGCCGTTGGTGATGAATTGCAATACAGCATTGCCGCAGTTGGTGCTGAACATCTTGTTGTGGCAACTGATTTAGTGACTCAGGTGCTGGGTGAAGAAGTTAATGTGGTTGCAACTGTCGCTGGCAGTGAATTAGTAGGTCATAGTTATCAGCCTCCATTTGATTGGATTGATTTCAGCGAATCTGATTCGCCTTATCTGCACACTGTGCTTCATGCTGACTTTGTTACCACTGCGGATGGCACCGGCATTGTGCACGAAGCTCCAGCATTTGGTGCTGAAGATTTAGAACTATGTCGACCATTGGGCTTGCCCGTAATCAATCCAGTAAATCCTGACGGCAAATTTATGTCTAATGTGCCAGTAGTTGGTGGCATATTTTTCAAAGATGCAGATCCAATAGTGCTAACTGAATTAGCCAATGCTGGCCTGCTCTGGCAGCAAGCCGCATATCCGCATCCCTATCCGCATTGTTGGCGGTGCAGCACCCGATTAATTTATTACGCTCAACCAAGTTGGTATATTCGAACTACTGCGATAAAACAAGATCTACTAACACAAAATGAGAACACCAATTGGTTCCCCAGCAATATTAAGTGGGGACGTTACGGCGATTGGTTAAATAACAACATTGATTGGGCGCTTTCCCGTAATCGCTACTGGGGTACGCCACTACCGATATGGCGATGCGACCAAGGGCATCAAACTGCGGTTGAATCTCGCGCTGAATTGTCAGCATTAACAGGTGCAGATCTAACCAACATGGATCCGCACCGACCATTTATTGACGAAATTAAGTTTGCATGTCCGCAATGTCAACAAATTGCAACTCGAGTTCCGGA
>CAYXYW010000054.1:0-5205 GCA_964469855.1 uncultured Bifidobacterium sp. | reverse complement strand
GTAACGCCCATGTAATCAGCCTGCTCCGCAGTTAACTCTGTTAGCGATACGCCAAGTGCAGCAAGGTGCAATCGAGCAACTTTTTCATCTAGGTGCTTAGGCAGCGTGTAAACCCCAACTGGATAAGCATCGGTGTTAGTAAACAACTCAATTTGTGCCAACACCTGATTTGTGAATGAAGTTGACATTACAAACGATGGGTGGCCAGTCGCGTTACCTAGATTAAGCAATCGGCCTTCCGATAGCACAATAATTGATTTGTGATCTGGGAAAATCCACTCATCTACCTGTGGCTTAATGTTGTTGCGCACCACACCTGGCACCTGAGCCAAACCGGCCATATCAATTTCATTATCAAAGTGGCCAATGTTGCCCAAGATTGCCTGATGACGCATCTGTCGCATATGGTCAACTGTTACGACGTTCTTGCAGCCAGTTGCAGTAATAACTATGTCTGCTTCACCAATAACTTCTTCCAATGTCTTGACGGTGTAGCCATCCATTGCCGCCTGTAGCGCGCAAATTGGATCAATTTCAGTAACCACAACGCGAGCACCCTGGCCGCGAAGTGATTCCGCAGAACCCTTACCAACATCGCCATAGCCGCAAACAACTGCCAGCTTGCCAGCGATTAACACATCGGTTGCACGGTTAATGCCATCAATTAGGGAGTGGCGGCAGCCATACTTATTATCAAACTTGCTCTTAGTTACCGCATCGTTCACGTTAATTGCTGGGAAAAGCAATTTACTTTCTTTTGCCATTTCATAAAGTCGATGCACACCAGTTGTGGTCTCTTCAGTTACGCCTTTAATTCCAGCAGCAATTTTGGTCCAGCGCTGATTATCAGCGGCAAGTGAAGCAGCAAGTGTTTTCAAAACAACGGCAAACTCTTCGGAGTCGGCAGTTGCTGGATCAGCAACTTTGCCAGTTCGCTCTGCTTCTTTTCCAAGATGCACCAGCATGGTGGCATCGCCACCATCATCCAAGATCATGTTTGGCCCTTTGCCATCTGGCCACAACAAAACTTGCTCAGTGCACCACCAATACTCTTCTAGGGTTTCACCCTTCCAGGCATAAACGGGTACACCAGCAGGTTTGTTAACACTGCCATTTGGTCCAACCACAACAGCTGCTGCCGCATGATCTTGGGTGGAGAAAATATTGCAGCTAGCCCAGCGAACTTCTGCACCTAACTCAACTAGCGTCTCAATCAAAACTGCAGTTTGCACTGTCATATGTAGCGAGCCGGTGATGCGAGCACCAGTCAGTGGCTTACTCGCGCCGAACTCCTTGCGCATTGCCATCAATCCTGGCATCTCATTTTCGGCAAGGTTAATTTCCTTGCGACCAAACTCAGCTAACGATAGGTCTGCCACTTTGTAATCAGGGGCATAACTGGAATCGGAAAGCGAATCGGTGTTAATGGTTGCACTGCCAAGATCAATAGCCATGTTTAACTCCAAGGGTCAAGTAAGGGCGTATTCTCGCAGACTTAGCCAAATCCGCGTAATTAACCTAATTGCCCGCGAGCCCAGCCTTTAAATCCACAATGAATGGGATGGGCCCGGGATCTATCCCAGTTGCCAGCGCCACATAAGCCGAGGCGTAATCCACGATGGTTGCAATAGTTGCCACCCGGTGCAGCGGCTGCACATCATCTGCAGTGATAGTGGTGACCAACATCCCTCTAGAGATAGCTAAATCCGTTACCAAATCTGCGGTGCGGCTAGCAAGTTCAGTTTCCTGACCATCTCGCAGCAGCACTAATCGAAGACCGGAGGTAATGGTTGGATCTTCAATTCGATCTTTAAATAATTGCTCAACCGCATCGTCATCATCTAGGAAAAAGCCGTCCATCACCACAACTTGATTATGTGCTGCTTCCGGGAGCATGCCATGAATTGCTGGCGCATTGGCGTTTTCATTAAGTTGACAGGCGAATCGATAGGCCAACGGGGCTAACTGCGAACTAGTTGCCCAACATATGGTGACATGGCCAGCAACTTCTAGTGCGAGTGCCTTTGCTGCACTTTCATCTAATGCTGCTGTCGCACCATTTTGCGTTGAGAGCGCATCTAGTTTTTCTGCTAATGCAGTTATTTCTGCTGCGCCAAAATCTAATAGGCCAAGCGCATCAGCAATCATTAATTGCGGCGTTAACAATAACCACAAACATGCTCTTGGCATTCGACCAGCAGGATCAATCTCAATTAAATCTGATCGATTATCGGAAACTAAATTTGCTAATTTGGAATTCGCTGAGGTAATCGCAACAACTCGACAACCGCGCTGTAGTGCGGTTTGAGTAGCGGCAAGTGTCTCTGCGGTGTTGCCTGATGCTGAACAGGCAATCACAAAATCATTACTACCCACCCATGGCGGCAATGAATCTGAATTGACCGCAATAACTGGGATGCCACCGTTTGTAATGTTGGCTTGCAAAATCTGACCGGCAATGCCAGAGCCGCCCATACCTAAGATAACTACAGCACGAGGCTGTTCAGCTGATATTGATTTTAGGAATTCAGCGGAAACTGCTTTGCTGGCAACTCGCACCTGCGCACCAGCTTCCGCAATTGCTTTGAGCATCTGCGTGCTATCACAAAGAGCCATTGCCGCTGCATCATCAAGCAGCGCATCGTCAATAATCATTTTCTATCCTTTAACAAAATGGCAACTCCGCTTGAGATGGCAAACTGTTCCCCGCAGGTTTGACAATGCAATTGTTGCTGCTGCAGTTTCAAGCTGCCTTGATCGCCTGACGGACAGCGCAAAATTTCAGTTAACAACTCGATCGAAAGCCCCACCGCCATACTGTCGCACAGCCCGGACTAAAAGTCTCTAATCACCGCTAATGCCGCCGCAACTCGCTCCGCCAATAACTCCGCAGTGTCGGCCTCTACGTTCAGTCGAATCAGCGGCTCGGTGTTGCTCGGCCGCACATTTAGCCACCAATTACTGCTGCTAATGGTGATGCCATCTAGCTCATCAATTTCATTTCCTGAGCCAAATGCCGCAACCACTCGCGCCATCGCTGCTGGCAGATCTGGCACTTGGGAATTTATTTCTCCCGATTGCAGATAGCGATGGCATGAGGCAATCAACTCAGAAAACTTTAGCTCGGAATTAGTTAGCTCGGCAATTGCAATCAGCGCAGCCAGCATGCCAGAGTCAGCGAACCAAAAATCTCTGAAATAGAAATGTCCAGAGTGCTCACCGCCAAACACTGCATTGTGCTCTGCCATCACTTGTTTGATGAAGGAATGACCAACTCGAGTTCGAACTGCCTTACCGCCATGCTCCGCAATTATCTCTGGCACTGCTTTAGAGCTGATTAAATTATGCACAATGGTTGCGCCTGGGTTTCGGCTCAAAAATCGTTTGGCAATTAACGCAGTTAACGCACTTGGTGTTACTAAGTTGCCATTGTTATCAACTAGAAAACATCTATCAGCGTCACCATCAAACGCCAAACCAAGATCTGCTCTAGTTTCAACGACTTTGCGCTGCAACTCAACTAAATTTGTTGGATCAATTGGATTGGCTTCATGATTTGGAAAATTTCCATCCAACTCAAAATACATCTCAATTACGTTCAATCCAGGTAGATCTAGCACTACTGGAGCAGTGTGCCCTGCCATACCGTTGCCAGCATCAACCACCACAGTTAACGGCTTAACTTGGCTCAACCCTGCTAATTCATGCAAGAACTTGGCATAGTCGGCGAGCACATCTTGCTGGGTAATTTTGCCAACAGTTTTTGCTGGCTGAATATCTCCAGCTAAAACTAATTCTTTAATCCGGGCTAAACCAGTTTCTTGGCCAACTGGCTTCGCACCTGGTTGACACAATTTAATTCCGTTATAAGCGGCTGGATTATGACTTGCAGTTAACATGGCGCCAGGCAGATTCAATTTGCCCGAAGCAAAATAAAGTTGATCGGTGCTGGCAAGACCAATATCAATCACAGCAACGCCTTGCGACGTAACGCCGGCAGCAAAAGCATTGGCGTAAGCCACGCCGCTTTCTCGCATATCGCGACCTAACACAATTGCCCCAGGGCCACCAGTTTCAGCAGCAAGATTTAGTGCGATTACAAACGCTGCGCCAATTTCCGACACAACTTGCTCGGATAATTCAACATCTACCAAGCCACGAATGTCATAGGCCTTGAAGATATTAGAGATTGAATTGGTCGCCATGTCGCCAGCGTATCTGGCTTAATTGCTATTCGGAAGGTGGCACTAACCGCAGCTGTGGTCGAGGCATGTTGGTGCCAGCCGGATGTCGATCACGGTAACTGGTGTCGTAATCCATATCTGTTCCAGTGAGCAGCGCGGCATCGACTTTCAATCGAACTACTTCCCAACCAACTGGCACCGTTAGCGAATCGGTATGGGATTGGCATAAGTCATAGCAATGTGGTTCAGCTGCTGCTGCCAACGGGCCGAGCACTGCTGTGGAATCGGCATAGACGTAAGTCAGCGTCGCTACGGCTGCCCGCTTGCACGCTGGTTTAGAACACACCCGGTTACCCACGCGCTCAAGGTAGCGGGTCTTACGCTTTTCTCGTGTTAAGACACAGGGATAGACATGGTCGCCGGCCAACCGAGCCGCTGCGCTGGGACTGGCCTGAGTTAATTAGCCAAGCCCATAATTCAATTCTGCGCAGTGTGATCAAACGTGCCCCAAGACTTGAAGCGCAAATTCGTGCCATTCGGTTTGAGTTAATTGATCTGCCCAACATAACTGAGTTAGAACTTGGCAATCCAGTTTCGTTAGCCAGCGCAAGCAATATAACTAATGGAATTCAGGTAGCAATCTTTCGCCGCCCAATAGAAGTTAGAGCAAGCAGCAATAAAGCTCGTGTTTCGCTGCTGCGGTTTGCCATTGCAGAATCGTTAGCAGAATTACTTAACGTTGATATCGAAGTGTTTAACGAAAACTAAACCGCTTTGCGACGCAACCGTCGTCGCTCGCGCTCTGATAGGCCACCCCAGATACCAAACCGCTCATCGTTTTCCAACGCATATTCCAAGCACTCAACTCGTACTTCGCAGGATAAACAAACGCGTTTTGCGTCTCTGGTAGAGCCACCTTTTTCTGGGAAAAAAGCTTCTGGATCAGTGTGTGCACATAGTGCTCGCTCTTGCCACGAAATAACTTCTAGGTCAACATCGAGCATGCGACCAACAGATGCCA
>CAYXYW010000053.1:0-5561 GCA_964469855.1 uncultured Bifidobacterium sp. | reverse complement strand
CCAAGGAACGTAGGTTGAATGATTTAGTTATTCGCGGGATTAGCCTCCACTTTCGTGGGTAGTAGCCATCCAGTTGATGCGTAGGTATAGAAAACTCCGAAATAATTCGAAAGTCAATACCTAGAAATATAACTTTTTGATATCCCTCAACCCAAACTTTAGATATGGTCGATTTTTATAGCCACCCCGACTATGCAGCTTGTAGGCCAATCTAGTTTGATTAGTTTCCTCGGGGGCAGGAGACCGCGGGCGAATCGCGGAAGTCTCAACCCGTGCAATCGGGTGGCAGGAAACTGCCACCCGATTGTTATTTCAAAATATTAAGCGCTGCCGGAATTACCTTTATTTTCAATGGAGTATGGCAAATTGGCTCACCGTCGGCGAATGACAAGATTTGTTCCATTGAGTCAATAAAAACTTCGTTGGCAGTTAGCAATTCGAGTTTTGGATGATTCAAATGTTTGCCAAAGAAAACCTTAGGCAAAGTCTTGATGAAATCAAACTTAGTTACTTCGCCAACCGCAATAATCTCAAGTTGGCCATCAGTTAACTTTGAAGTCGGCGAGATCTTCATGCCGCCACCAAATTGACCAGAGTTACTAACGACAAACAGCCATATTTTTCTGATTGTTGCTGGCCCACCATCAATAGAAACTACAACCTCTTTACTTCGCCATCTAGCTAATGCTCTTATCGCAGAGACCAAATAAAGCGGTGCACCCTTAAGCCAAGTATTCCCTTGCTGTTGAATCTCAACTGAAATTGCAGCCGCATTCGCATCTATGCCGATACTAATTGCGCCAAGGGCGATGAATTCATTATTAATTGAAATGACATCAACTTTCAATGCCTTTGGCTCAGTGAGTAATTGTGCTAATGCAGTGTGAGGATTTTTAGGAATGCCAAGTGAGGCGCAAAAATCATTACCTCGACCAGCAGGCAGCGGTGCCAATTGCACTGTCAACTCATTACGCACAATTACTTCTGCAGCAGCTCGGAGCGAGCCATCTCCGGCCAGTAGAAAAATTATTGGTTCAGTAGCAGCTAAAACTTGATTTGATAAATCTGCTTGATCTACTGAAATATGAATTCGCAGCTGATAGCCGCCGTCAGTTAACTGCTTGGCGACTCGTTCGTATTGCTTAATGGCCTTACCGCCACCAGAAACTGGATTTACTAGCAGCAGCGCACTGCTGACTCGATCAACCATTTGAATTACGACCAGAAAGCGCTACCGCGACACCTGCAATCACAACAAAGATGCCAACATATTCAAGTGCTAATGGCTTTTGACCAAACAAAATAAAAGTATAGACAATTGCAACTGGCGGAACTAAGTAATAAACAATGGTTGCGCGCGACACTTCAAGCAGCTGCACTGCTTTAGCCCAGGCAACATAACCGCCTGCTGAAACAATCACTGCCAAGCCAAGAACTCCCAACCAAGCAGATTGGCTTGCTGCTTGTGCCTGTTCAATTAAATCAGGTGTTGTCCAGATAAATAACAGCGCACCAGGCCAAGTGGCATGCATAGTGATGCTTAGCGGGTGATACTTCAGCACTAATGGTTTCAAAAAAACAGAATACAAACCAAGACCAACTGCGGCAACCAGCAGCAGCGGTAACCCAGTGCTTTCTGTGGTGCTGCCAGAAAACGCCAACACAACAACTCCCACTATTGCAAGCCAAACACCAAGCCAACGACGCAACGGAACTTTTTCCTTGAGATACCAAGTGGAAGCCAGCAACGTAACTACCGGTGCCATATTTATTACGGTTGCTGCTGTGCCAGCACTAGAAACTTGTTGGCCCTCATAAAGAAACCATTGATACATTGAAATACCAAGTTGACCAATTGCAGCAGTAGCTAACAAATCCTTAGCTGAGATTCGTAACGAAATTTTCATCGTTATCGCAATAACCGCGAGTAATGCTGTAACCAGTAATGAGCGCAGTAGCACCAACGGACCTGGTGCAAAACTCTGCTCAGCTGCAATGATGCCCGGATACGCGCCACCAAAGCAAAGAACGGTTGCGGTTAATGCCAGCAGGCCGCTGGGGCGATTATGCTGTTTGGTCACAGCCACTGACCCTAAAGCCAATAGACTTGGTTTTGCTCACAGCGCGCTCAACCTAAGGAACTCTGATGGTCCAATCAAGGCAACAGGTATTGGTGATTGGCGCGGGCTTTGGCGGTCTGTCATTTATAAAGGCCATGAAAGATCCTGAAGTTGAGATGACGTTAATTGATTCCCATAACTTTCACACTTTCTTGCCGCTGCTGTATCAAGTTGCCTCAGCTGGGCTAACCGCAGAATCAATTGCACACCCAGCTCGCGCTGCCATACGAGGAAGAAATGCAAAGTTTTTGTTAGATCAAGTTATTGATTTTGAATTTGAGAATAATCGAGTGCTGCTTAGTTCAGGTGAGCGATTGGAATATGACCAACTGGTGATAGCAGCAGGTTCTGTTACGGCAGACTTTGGCGTTAAAGGTGTAGCTGAGTTCACCTTAGGTATGAAAAGTATTGATGAAGCTTTAGTTATTCGATCAAGGGTGATGAGAGCATTAGAGAATGCTGCCCGTGAAGGACAGCAACCTGTTCCAATTGTGATTGTTGGCGGTGGCCCAACTGGAGTTGAATTAGCTGGCGCACTTGCTGAGCTATCTAGAGTATTACATAAAGATTTTCCGGAATTAGGTCCGGCGCCACTTCGCGTAACGTTGGTGGAAGCGGCTGAAAATCTATTAAGTATGTTTCCAAAATCATTGTCGGCAATAGCTAAGCGTGATTTAAAGCGCCGTGGCGTAACCGTTCTGACAAATGCCCAAGTTGCTGAAGTGACTAAGCAAGACGTTGCGCTTAAGGGAGGACGACTGCTTGATTCGGAGTTAACCATTTGGACTGCTGGCGTTAAAGGCAATCCGCTCAGTAATTTAATTACTAATCGAATGGATCTGGCAGCACGCAGAGATGAGCGAGTTTTAGTTGATGATCAGCTGCGGCCAGCAGCTGACAAGTATCCAAACGTATTTGTTATTGGCGATATGGCTGCTTACTTAACTGAAGATGGCAAGCCACTGCCAATGGTTGCACCGGTTGCAATGCAGATGGGTCGACAAGTAGCGAAATTCATTACGAATCCTGATAGCGCTGGATTCAAGTATCGAGATAAAGGTTCAATGGCAACTATCGGTCGATCTGATGCGGTGGTTTATGCCAACGGCTTGAAGCTATCTGGCTTCATCGCTTGGCTAGCTTGGCTTGGTCTGCATCTGGCTTATCTGTTGGGCGGCAGAAACAAATTACAAGTTGTGATTGACTGGGCTTGGAATTACTTAACTTATGATCGAACAGCCAGACAGATACTGCGTTAATTAGTCTTCATCGTAATCAGCTGCTGGAATCTCAAGCAACGGATCATTTTCAACATCATCAATGCCGCTAGCAATTGCGCGGGAGTTCATATCTTCAATTGACTTCATAAACATGCGATCAAAAGAACGGGCTGCATTATCTATGTGTTTAGTTGCGCTAGTAACTGACTTTTGCGCCTTTCCTAGGTGGTCCGCGAAAACACTGGCCCGCTTATGTAGTTTGCGCGCTTCTTGCAGATAGGAATCAATCTTCTGCGCAATTTGAAATTGAGTTTCTAATCTAGCAATAGTGTGCAACATACCAAGCAGTGTAAACGGCGTTGCAATAGCAACTTTATGGCTCGCGGCATACTCCACTATGCCAGTATCAACTCCAACTGCTTCCTGGAACGCACCTTCAATTGGAATAAACATTACGGTGAAATTTGCCGAGTTGTCTAACTCTCGCCAATATTCTTTATCTGAGAGTTGCTTGATGTGAGTTCTAATCTGCTTTGCTACTTTTTCCATCGCATTGTCTCGCTCTGGGCCTTGCAGCGAAACTGAATCCAAGTAAGCATCTAGCGGAACTTTGCTATCAACTGCAATCTGTCCACCTTGGGTCAACTTGATTACCATATCTGGACGTAACCGTTCATCATCTGCAATCACAGTTAACTGTTCATCAAAGTCAACATAATCAACCATGCCAGCTAATTCAACTAACCGCCTAAGCTGCATTTCACCCCAACGACCTCGAACTTCAGGTCGGCGCAGTGCGCTGCTTAACTGTGATGTTTTTTCGTTGAGCTCTTTTCCTAGATCGCGATAATTATCTAGTTGCTGCTTTAGTTCAGCGCGTTGATTATCAAGTAACTGTAATTTGGATTCGACTTTCTCTAAATTCTCGCTCAATGGTTTTAATAATAAATTTAGTTCATTACGTCGCGCTTCATCTTCACTGCGTTGCCGGTCTCGCTCAGTCGCAGCAGTTGCAGTTAGTTTTGCCGCGTGTCGATCCAATACGGTCTGCGCGATGTTCATAACTTCGGCTTCAGATACCCGATTTGTTTGCTTGCTGCGCAACAGCACAATAACCAGCACAAAAATAACTGCAATCGCAGCCAGCAAGCCAACTAGCATTAAGTCCATTTCGATATTCTCTCAGCAAGATCCGACAAAAGCGCGCTAAGCCAGCGCTAACGCAGCGGCGGCGGCAAAGGCCAGATAGACGCCAAGCAACTGAATTCGGATCAATCGCTCATGCAGCAAGAACCGAGCCAGCAGAACTGTTGTTGCCGGATACAACGAGCCCAGCACCGCAACTATTGCCAGCAGACCGCGTTGACTTGCTAACTGGAATATTGCATTGGCACCAGCATCTAAGAAACCAGAGATGATTGCCAGCTGCCAAGGGAAATTAACTTTAGTGAAATTGCGCAGCACCACAAACACGGCAATTGCCACAAAAACTGACGAAGTCCATCGACCAACGGTTGCTGCCCAGATGCCAGAGTCAGCTGGTGCGGAACCTAACGCCGAAAGATAAAGTCCGATTGCCGTACCGCTGGCGATTGAAATCACTACAGTGCTGAACTGAACTTTTCGGTGCTCACTTTTTTCTCGGGTTACCAAGGTAACAGCGAGCACCGCTAACACCACACCAATGATTGCTAACCTGGATAGTCGCTCGCCGCTAATAACACCCACAACTAACGGCACTGAACCGGACATTACTGCTGTTATTGGTGAGACAATTCCCATCGGACCGCGACTTAACGCAATATAAAGCAGCGCAACCGCAATTGCACCAATCAAACCAGCAACCACACCCCAGCTAATTGCCGCAGCGGATATTTCTCCTGGCACTACAAAAAATGCGGCCAACGTAATGATTACTGCACCAGCTGGATAAGCCACTACCAAAATCTGCATTGCACCAGCACGACGAGAAGCGATGCCGCCCATGTAATCTGCAATTCCCCAAGCCATGCTGGAAATCACCGCCAATATCGCAGCCAAGTTAGTTTCTCGTTTCTAGTTAGATTTGGAAAATATCTTTGGCACAAATGCACCAATAGTATTTTGATATTCAGCTGCTGCTGGATGTTTAGCAAGCAGTAGTTGATCTTCATAATGTGCTTTATTTAGCAACACAATAATTAATGCCACCCAACAGATCATGGTGAGCAAAGTTGGATTG
>CAYXYW010000052.1:0-5626 GCA_964469855.1 uncultured Bifidobacterium sp. | reverse complement strand
GGAAATCTAATGCTTTCACAATGGCATCAGTAATTCGATTATTTGCCTGATGCGGCACAAAAGCTGCTAAATCTTTTGGCTCTAATCCAGCAGCAGTTAGTGCCCGTTGTGCTACGCCGACCATCTCCGAAACTGCCCAGCGAAATACTTGCTGGCCAGCCATCCGAAGTGTTGGTGGCTGCGGCACTTTGCCGCTGCGGAAATCAAACCAAGTGGAGGTCATGGAGATGGCATCAGCTTGTGAGCCATCAGAGCCAAAAATAATTGGACCAAAGCCATTGAAGTCGGCCGGACCTACCACCATAGCGCCGGCGCCGTCACCAAAAATAAATGCGCTACCGCGATCAGTGAAATCCAACACGTCAGTCATTCGCTCTGCGCCAATCACTAAGGCATATTCCACGCTGCCTGATTTCACCATATCTGCTGCAGTGCTAAGTGCATAAACAAAACCAGCACAAGCAGCACCAATATCAAACGCACCTGGATCTGGAATTCCTAATTTTGCGGCAACTGTTGGCGCAACTGCTGGAAATTGCACCGGATTAGTTAAGGTGGCAACTAAAACCACACCAACTTGTTCTGGTTTGATGCCAGCATCTGCTAATGCTTCAGCGGCTGCTAACACTGCCATTTCATCTAAAGTTTCGTGTTCGCTAGCAAATCTTCTGGTTTGAATTCCTGTTCGTTGTTGAATCCATTCATCACTGGAATCAATCAGCGGTGCAATCTCATCGTTAGTTACCACTCGAAATGGTCGATACGCGCCTATTCCCATAATGCGAGCACCAACTCGAGCCGGAGCACTTTTAATTACTGTCATGCTGCCCGCCGTTGATGAGACAAAATGAATTCTTTTGCACCAGTAAGATCAGCAGGACTTTTTATGGCAAAAGTTTGCACATCATCAAATTCTCGTTTTGCAATATTTGCTAACGTGCCACCTGGTGCTAACTCTAAAATCCCAGTTACGCCAATTCTGGCCATGCTCTTTTGGCATAAATCCCATCTCACTGGATTGCTAACTTGAGTTACGATCCGAGCAATCGCATCTTCGCCAGTATCAACTATCGCGCCATCTCGATTGCTAAGCAACGTGATTTCGGGATCTTTAACCGCAATTTCCATTGCGGCACCGCGCAGCGCTTCTACTGCCGCTTGCATATGTTTAGTATGAAATGCGCCGGCAACAGAAAGCGGTCGAAGTTTTGTATTCGCTGGTGGATTTTCCGCCAATCTAGCCAGCGCTTCCAAAGTGCCAGCAGCAATTATTTGTCCGGCACCATTTACATTTGCCGCTACTAAATCTAATTTTGTTAGATGCTCTATTACTTGATCCGGCTCGCCACCTAACACTGCAGTCATTGAAGTTGGCGTGATCGCTGCTGCCAATGCCATGGCGCGGCCGCGCACCCCAACTAACTCCATCGCTGCGTTTTCATCAATCACGCCGCTAATGGCAGCAGCAACTAACTCACCAACCGAATGCCCAGCCACTAAATGAACCTGGCGCAGCAAATCAAGCCGTTCTGGAAATATTTGATTGATTGCCAGCAGCGAGTTAGCAACTAGCAGCGCTTGGGCAATAGCGGTGTCGCGAATGGTTTCGCCATCAGATTTGGTGCCATGCAGCAGGAGATCAACTTTGCTGGCCTCGGACCAATTGCTGAGGGTCTCAGCCACACCAGGGAGCTCAAGCCAAGGCTCGAGCATGCCAGCGGATTGGGCTCCTTGACCAGGGGCGACTACGCACAACATTTGCCCCACCGTACTTCATTACTCATCGGTTGACCCGGCCAAAAGGGGTCAAATTCGTGAAAATCAGCCAGTTCCCTCAGTATTTCCAGCATCTGCTGCCTTGGGATCGGCCAGTTGATACTCCGCCACCGCTTTGGCAACCTGCTCTGCTGGAATCTCGCCCTTAGCGGCTAAGGCAGCAAGTGCCTGCACCGTGATGGATTCGGCATCAACTAGGAAATGGCGACGCAACGCACCGCGAGTATCGCTCATGCCCCAACCGTCAGTTCCTAATGAATAGAAATCTTGTGTTACCCATTGCCTGATCTGATCTGGCACCTGGCGCATGTAGTCGCTAACCGCAATGATCGGACCGATTGCTTGGTTTAGTTGGCTAGTAACAAACGGCACTTTTGCTGTCGCAGTTGGATTTAAAAAGTTTTCTCGATCAACTGCTAGCGCTTCGCGTCGCAGCTGAACCCAAGAGGTAACTGACCAGATCTCCGCTTGCACCTGCCATTTCTGATTAAGAATTTGTTGCGCCTTTATTGCCCAAGGTAGCGAGATACCAGAAGCCAAAATAGAAACTTTAGGACCAGTACCAGCTGGAGCTGCGGCATATCGATAAACACCTTTAAGCAAACCATCAACATCTAAATTGTCAGGTTCTGCCGGTTGATCAATTGGTTCGTTATACACCGTGAAGTAATAGAAAATCCCTTCTGGATTTTCACCATACATTCGCTTCAAACCATCTTTAACAATATGTGCAATCTCAAAACCAAATGCTGGGTCATAAACCATTGCGGCTGGATTAGTAGCAGCAAGCAGTGGGGAGTGACCATCTTGATGCTGCAAGCCCTCACCATTTAGCGTAGTGCGACCAGCTGTCGCACCTAAAATAAAACCACGAGACATTTGATCTAGCGCAACCCAGAATTGATCGCCAGTTCGTTGGAAGCCAAACATCGAATAGAACACATAAACCGGAATCATTGGCTCATCGTGTGTTGCATAAGAACTGCCAGCAGCAAGCCAGGATGACATTGCACCCGCTTCAGTTATTCCTTCTTCTAGCACTTGTCCGGATTTACTTTCCTTATAAGAAAGGAAGAGTTCTCGATCAACTGAGGTGTAATTCTGACCGTGTGGCGAATAAACCTTATGCGAAGTAAACAGTGAATCCATACCAAAAGTTCGAGCTTCATCCGGCACTATCGGCACAAATCGTTGGCCCATACCTTCTTCTTTAAGCAGTTCTTTTAGTAATCTGACAAACGCCATGGTGGAAGCAACTTGCTGATTACCAGAACCGCGCCGGGAGAGCTCAAACGCTTTATCGCCTGGTTGCGGCAGCGGCTTAGCAATAGTGCGTCGACTTGGTAAGTAGCCACCTAATACCCGACGACGCTCATGAAGATACTGCATCTCGTCAGAGGTTTCGGCAGGTTTGTAATACGGCGGTAGATACTTATCTAGATCGGCATCTGCAATTGGAATTTGAAGTCGATCTCGGAAACCTTTTAGATCATCCTCAGTTAATTTCTTCATCTGGTGGGTGGCATTTCTACCTTCAAAACTTTGACCCAACGTGTAGCCCTTAATGGTTTTTACCAAAATTACAGTTGGCTGACCTTTGTGTTCAGTTGCCGCTTTGTAAGCAGCATAAAGTTTGCGGTAATCATGACCGCCACGCTTCAAATTCCAGATCTCATCATCAGACCAATTTGCCACCATTGCTGCGGTGCGCGGATCACGGCCAAAGAAATTAGCTCGGACATACGCCCCATCTTCGGCTTTATAAGTTTGGAAATCGCCATCTGGGGTGCGATTCATCAAATCAATTAACGCACCATCAGTGTCAGCCGCAAGCAACGGATCCCATTCACGACCCCAAATAACTTTAATTACATTCCAACCTGCGCCACGGAACAGCGCCTCTAACTCTTGAATTACTTTGCCATTGCCGCGCACTGGACCATCAAGTCGCTGCAAATTACAGTTGATCACAAAAGTTAAGTTATCTAAATCTTCCCGGGCAGCTAATCGAATTGCACCAGTTGATTCTGGTTCATCCATCTCACCATCACCCAAGAAAGCCCACACTTGTTGATCTGAAGTATCTTTGATGCCGCGATTATGTAAATAGCGATTAAATCGAGCTTGATAAATTGCATGAATAGGACCAAGTCCCATTGACACCGTTGGGAACTCCCAAAAATCTGGCATCAATCTTGGATGCGGATAAGACGGCAGTCCATTCGGTGCTTGACTTAATTCTTGTCTAAAGCCATCTAGTTGCGCTTCAGTTAATCTGCCTTCCACAAAACCACGGGCATACATTCCCGGTGAGGCGTGGCCTTGATAAAAAATTTGATCGCCACCGCCTGAATGGTTTTTGCCGCGGAAGAAATGATTAAAGCCAACTTCATAAAGCGAAGCACTTGAGGCATAAGTTGAGATATGACCACCAGCTCCAACACCTGGCCGCTGCGCTCGGTGCACCATGATGGCAGCATTCCATCGCATTAACCGACGAATCTTTTTTTCTAAACCTTCATCACCAGGAAATTCAGGTTCCATTTCCGGTGCAATTGAGTTGATGTAATCGGTGGAGCGAACTAGCGGTAAGCCGATGTCGCGCTCAGCTGATCGTCGCAGCAATGAGAGCATTAATTGATTCGCGCGCTGCGTGCCTTTGGTATCGATTACGCCATCAAGCGACTCCAACCATTCGTTAGTCTCTTCAGGGTCAGTATCGACATACTGGGTGGGCAATCCGCCCGGCAACATCGCCTCTTGCTCTAGTTCTGCGCTCACAATTTCCTCTCCAGATTTCCGGGCCTATTCTCGCCTATCTATGGGGGAGTTGACACCTGGATGGGTGTCTGACTTGCCACATCCGCTTACCCAGTCTTGACTTCTCCCACTGGCCCGTGACCAGCGGGCGTAACCAGAAGGAGAATTGTGACCTCCAGCGCTGAGAGCGCAGCAGCAATCGCTGCCCGCCTCGGGGTGAAACCAGGCCTAGTTGTGCAAGAACTTGGCTGGGACGAAGATGTTGATACGCAATTGCGTGATGCGGTAGCAGCTGCAATAGAAGCCGAACTAGTTGATGCTGATTTTGAAGATGTAGTTGATCTGGTGCTGTTCTGGTTCCGCGATGGTGATGATGATTTAGTTGAAGCACTAATGGATGCTATTCATCCGCTAACTGATCAAGGCGTTATTTGGTTGCTAACCCCAAAGCCAGGTCGTGCTGGCTTTGTTGAGCCAGAAGAGATTACTGAAGCAGCGCCATCTGCTGGGTTGCAAGCAACTAGCACGATTAATGCAGCACCAAATTGGCAGGGAACCAGATTGGTTGCCCCGAAAGCAAAGCGATAGGAATTACCGTGACGTTAAAAGTGGGCGATGTTGCACCAGATTTTAATTTAACCGCAAGCAATGGGCAGAAAGTTTCGCTATCTGATTACCGCGGCAAGAACGTGCTGGTGTTCTTCTTTCCATTTGCGTTCTCGGGCATCTGCACCAGTGAGGTGTGTGCGATCAGGGATGATCTGCCCGCTGCCGCTGATGACACTGTAATTTTGGGAATCTCCTGCGATCCGGCATATTCGTTAACTGCTTTTGCTAACGCAGAGAAGCTGGACTATTTGCTGCTTAGTGATTTTTGGCCACATGGCGAAGTGAGCGAAAAATATGGTGTGTTTCTACCGGAACGCGGCATGAGCACCAGAGGCTCATTTGTAATTGATAAGACCGGCGTGATTCGCTGGCTGGTGGTGAACAGCCCAGGTGAAGCACGGGATGTCAATGCTTATCGTGAAGCCTTAGCGAGCTTGGCATAGCCACCCGATAAGGTTTGCTGCCCAGCAAATGGGCCGCT
>CAYXYW010000051.1:0-5998 GCA_964469855.1 uncultured Bifidobacterium sp. | reverse complement strand
CACTAAAAGTGTGTGTTTCATCATTAATTAGTAACGTGCCAGTTGCGGTTGCAACCTCCCTGACTTTTTCTAGGAAACCTGGTTCTGGTAACACAATTCCAATATTGGTTAGCGCCGGCTCCATCAATATTGCTGCCACATCACCATGAGAAAGTTCTCGCTGCAGCGCAGCAAAATCATTAAATTCCACAACTGATGTGGTTTGCGTTGGATCAACTGCTGGCGCAACATTGCCAGGTCTTGATCTTGGTTTGCCAGTTGGATCTAGCGTAATAAAAGTTTCATCCACGCTACCGTGATAACAATAAGAAAAAACTAAAATCTTTGGACGACCAGTTACTAACCGAGCTATTCGCAGCGCCCACCGATTGGCATCGGTTGCCGATAACGTGAACGACCAAAGTGGTAGGCCAAACCGATTAGTTAGATCATTGCCAACCCATTGCGCATCTTCAGTTGGCAGCATGGTGGTGATGCCACCAAGTTCTTTCATTCGATTATTAACTGCGGCAATTGTTGGTGCCGGCGAATGGCCAGCCATCGCACCGGTATCGCCAAGCGCAAAATCAATATAGCTATTGCCATCAATATCTGTTATTGAATTACCGCTGGCGTGGGAAAGATAAAGCGGAAAGCCACCAGACCATTTATTCATCCAAGTCATTGGCACTTTGCCAAACAAGTTATGTGAATTCTGATAAGCAGCATGACTTTTCGGATGGGTTGCTAAGTAAGTTGCGCGCTCGCGGTTAAGAAGTGTTTCTAGTGTTGCTGGTGAAATATTTCGCATCTTTTTTTCCTATGGTGCTTCATTTATTTCTAACTCTTCACTGCTTGGTGCAGTTGGATCGCCCTCTTCGATAGGTGGTGTGATTTCGCCACCTAAAAAGTAGGTGGAGTAATCAGTGGTGTCACCAATTTTAATTCGAGGCGGGAAATTCAGCACTGGTAATTTGGCATGAGCATCTCGCATATATTGGGTGAAGATACGAGCTGGGAATGAGCTACCAGTGACATTTGCTAATCCGCCAGTTCCTCGAAGTGAAATTGCTTTGCCAGATTCATCTTCCCGCACCATCATCACTGCCGTTGCAATTTGCGGTGTGTAGCCAACAAACCATGCAGATAAGTTGTCATCGCTAGTACCAGTTTTACCAGCAACTGGTCTGCCAACTCCTTGTGCGGTTGCGCCAGTTCCTTTCGTTACCACTCGCTGCAAACCAAACGTAAGTTCATCAGCAATATCCGTTGCAAAAACTTGTTGTGGGTTTGGTGTAAATGACCAAAGCACCGCGCCAGCGCTGTTTTTTACTTCTTTAATTGCGCTGTTATCAGCAACTTGGCCACGCGCGGCAAATGTGGCATAGCCATTCGCAATATCTATTGCTCTAGGTGATGAAGTGCCAATCATTGCGGATAACACTGGTAATAATCCTGGTGTTGACTCTGGTACGCCAGCACGCACTGCAGCTTGCACTACTTGCTCTGGTGAAATGATTGCGCCAAGCGCCACCATTGGCGTGTTCATGCTTTTTTCTAGCGCATTCAGCAGCGTAACTTTGCCGTAAGAAATTTTGCCTAGGTTATTTAATTTGTAATCCAAAATCTTGGCAGGACTATCACCATTCCAGGTGGTGTTAAAACCAATACCTTGTTCCAACGCAGCAGCAATTCCAAATGCTTTAAAGGTAGAGCCAGCTTGGCCACGTGCTTGCGTTGCGTTATTGAATTGATCTTGTACGTAATCTCTGCCGCCATACATGGCAACAATCTCACCAGTGCCAACTCGTACTGATGCCACACCAATGCGCAAACCAGATGACCATGGTCTGGGGCCAACTTCTCGAACTGATTTATTAAGTGCTAACTGTGCATCTTTTTCAAAGGTCGTAATTACTTGTAAGCCATTTAGCTCAATTTCTTGTTCGGTGAAACCTAAATCATCAAGTTGCGCTCGAACATATGCCAAAAGATGACCATTTGGTCCACCTAACCGGTTCACTCGCTTTGGTTTGAATTTTGGAAATGCGGCAACTTCTTTTTCGGCTTCGGTTGCCCAGCCTTGATTAACCATCTGCCGCAGCACAAAATTCCAACGATTCTCTAATCGTTCTGCATTGTTTTCCGGTGAATATCCACCAGGTGAACGCAGCAGCGCGGCAAGTGCGGCACCTTCCGAAAGTGACAGATCCCGAACAGATTTACCAAAGTATGCCTGCGCTGCAGCATCAAATCCGTATGACGATCTGCCCATATAAGCAGTGTTGAGATAGTTTTCTAATATCTCATCTTTGCTTGCCATAGTTTCTAATTTAACGGCGAGCACCAATTCTTTTATCTTGCGGATAATGGTCTGTTCTTGAGTTAAATATGCGTTCTTTACATATTGCTGGGTAATAGTGGAGCCACCTTGGGTGGTATCTGAAAATAAATTATTAAACAGTGCTCGGGCAATACCAATTGGCGAGAAGCCACCATGCTCATAAAAATTCTTATCTTCAATTGCCAGCACGGCATATTTCACATGTTCTGGAAATTCAGCTATGCCAACATCCACCCGTTGAATTTCCCCAATGTTGCCAATTAATGATTTGCCATCAGCATAAAAAACTGCGGTTGATTGCACCACCGCAACTTGGTTTGGGGTTGGAATGCTGGAGAACACCACGGCGGCAGAGAACAGCGCAATACCGAGTGAGCCGCCAACTAGTGCTGCCATTAACCCAAGTCGGACGAGCGCTTGAGTGAGAGTTTTTGCTGGTGCCACTGTTTAATCTAACCAGTCTCGGGAGCGACGAAGTGGCCGCCGAGCCACACCATCACCAACTTGATACGACCTAATTAAGTAATTCCAGTGGCAGGCTTGGCAGACCTCCACCATAAACACCTTTAAATTGCCAAATCGATAAGCCATTTCGTTTATATCTTGCGCAGATTTAATTCGACCCGAATATGGTCCTAACTCTTTGCCGTAGACATAACGCAGCTCAACTAATTTCTCACTTTCACAAACTGGACAATCCCGAGTGGTTAGCTCACCATGAAATTGTGCCGCTTTGAATAAATACTCATGCGCATCAAATGGATCATCTAGTAGTGGTTCACCTGATTGCAGCGCGGCCAGCACTGCTTTGCGCTCAAGCGCAAACTCCAGCACCGCTCTGGGCGCTGCTGGGTCAGCAATTGCTGTGGTAATCGGTGAGGCGGACATAGCGATTAGGTTATTGCACATCCATTAATGCTGCGCTGGCTGTACGGTGAGGCTATGCAAAAACTCAGATTGACCAAACCGGTGCGCCGAATCGCGCTGACCCGGATTGCTGGTCAATTTGGCGATGGCATGATCCAAGTCAGCATCGCTGGCTATCTGCTGTTCTCACCTGAGCGACAAACTTCAGCGCCACAGATTGCATTTGTGCTGGCAGTAACGCTGCTGCCTTATTCCCTAGTGGGTCCGGCAATAGGTGTGATAGCAGATGTGATTGATCGGCGAAATATTGTGGTTTATGGCAATGCTATTCGAGCAGCAGTTAGTTTGCTGCTGTTATTAGTTGTGTTGGGAAGTTCTTCGCAAGCGCTGCTCGCAATCACGATTTTATTGTTGCTAGGTATTGATCGATTTGTGTTATCTGTTCTAAGCACCGTGCTACCACGAATTGTTTCCGGCAAAGAATTAGTTGCCATTGATGGTTACTTACCAACCATGGGCACAGTTGCTGCCGCAACGGGCGCCGCAACTGCGGTTGGCATCACCGCAATTTTTGATTCCATTACCGCAGCGCTAATCACCGCATCAATGCTTTATTTATTAGCAGCAGCTGCGGCAACTGGATTTGCTCGCGGCTCACTTGGACCTGATACTAAATTAGCTTGGCACGCAACTAGAGCCAAAGCAATTGAAGATGTGGTTCAGGGAATTTCAGTATTAGCGAAAACTAAACCAGCAAGATATGCGTTGTTATCAATTACAGCGCAACGAGTTGCATTTGGTGCATTCACCGTGGCGAGCATATTGACCGCACGAGCAACTTATCAAGAAGAATCACAAGCACTAGGTGTGGTGGCAGGTTCATTTGCCATTGCCGCAATTGTTGCTGGCACTATCGGGATTTCTACCCCTACCGCAGTTAATCGAATGAGGCGCGAAACTTGGTTGCTGCTGCTCAGCGTGCTTAGTGCAATTGCTGTCATCGCAGCACAATTTGCGCCCGCATTATTAGCGCTGGGATTAGCTGGATTTGCGGTTACTTGCGCACCAGGCGGCAATAAAGTGTTAACTGATGAACGACTACAAGTGACCATTCCCGATACGCATCGAGGACGGGCATTTGCGATTTATGACACGGCAATTAATTCAGCAGTGGTAATTGGTGCTGCAGTTTGTGCACTGTTGAGCGATTACATTCAAATCTTTGATCTGTTGTTAGTGGTATCGCTAACCACAATCACGCTTGGCTGGTTCTGGTCCAGAATTGCTAACGCTGGGATTGCCACCAACTCTTAAGCTCCGCAATTGCCTGCTCTTTAGTTAGCGGGCCTTGTTCTAATCTAACTTCCAACATATGGGCATACGCCTTACCAACTTCTGGGCCAGGCGATAACTGCAGGATCTGCATAATTTCATTGCCATCTAAATCTGGTCTGATCGCATTAAGTTCTTCTTGTGCAGCTAATTGCGCAATACGTTCTTCTAAATTGTTATATGCCAGCTGCAGTGCTTCAGCTTTTCGTTGATTGCGAGTAGTGGAATCAGCGCGAGTTAATTTATGTAGTCGAACTAGTTGCTCACCAGCATCAGTGACATATCTTCTAACCGCAGAGTCAGTCCATTCACCACCGCTAAACCCATGAAACCGCAGATGCAACTCAACTAAAAGTGAGACTTGCTCGATCTCTTCATTGCTATAACGCAGTTCTTTCATTCGCTTTCGAGTCATCTTGGCGCCAACAACTTCATGGTGATGGAAGGTAACTCGATTATCTTCAAACCTTCTGGTTTTTGGTTTACCAATATCGTGCAATAACGCCGCTAATCGCAAAACTAAATCTGGCTCTAGTTTTGGTTCATGCGATTGCTCCAGCGCAATTGCCTGCTCCAGCACGGTTATCGAATGTTCATAAATATTTTTATGCCGATTATGTTCATCTTCGGCTAACTGCAGTGCTGGAATTTCTGGTAAGAAAATTTCAAGCAGTCCAGTTTCCACCAGCAAGATTAAACCCAATCTTGGTTTAGCACCTAAAATCAACTTATTGAATTCATCTCGAATTCGCTCGGTGGAGACAATGCTCAATCGAGATTTCATCTGCTGCATCGCGCTGATCACATCTGGTGCTACGGTGAAATTTAATTGTGATGCGAATCGTGCGGCACGTAACATGCGTAGTGGATCATCACTAAATGAAAGTTCTGCTGATTGTGGCGTCCGAATAGTTTGTTCCGCTAAATCAGTTAAGCCATCAAATAGATCAACAAACTCAAGTGATGGCAATTTAACTGCCATGGCATTAATCGTGAAATCGCGTCGACCTAAATCACCATCTAATGAATCACCAAAATTAACTTCTGGTTTTCTGGATGATTCATCGTAATTTTCACTTCGATAAGTAGTGATTTCTAATTTATAACCTTGTTTGTTAATTCCAATCGTGCCAAATCTGGCACCAACATCCCAGGTGGAATCTGCCCAGTTACTGGTTAGCTGCAGGATCTGCTCTGGTGTGGCATTAGTTGTCAGATCAAGATCATTTCCCAATCGACCCAGCAGCGCATCGCGAACTGGGCCACCAACCAGCGCTAACTCAAATCCGGCCTGAGCAAATAGCTGACCCAACTCCACCGTGATAGGGGAGATTCGCATGATCTCAGCCACCGCTTGGCGGAGTTGGGTGGGATTAGAACTGCTCACGAGTTAAAGCCTACGGGGGTCGCCTACCCTTGGTGTATGTCTGCAGCGCGCCGCCCCCGATTAACCCCAGGTAAGGGGTTAACCCCGCC
>CAYXYW010000050.1:0-6372 GCA_964469855.1 uncultured Bifidobacterium sp. | reverse complement strand
GGTGCAGCCTTCTTGGCAGCAGCCTTCTTGCGGCGCTTTGGAGCAGCCTTCTTAGCAGCCTTCTTTACGGCCACGTTACCTCCCTGGTTAAGTGCGTCAAATCCGGACCATGACGCGCTGGGATAAGTTTTCCCTATCACACCTAGTTAAATCCATTAAGTAACACGCAAAAAACGCGGCGTGTCGCGGTTTTTTCGCAAAAAACCGCAATTTTTTTGATTTTTTTAACATTTCAACACAACAAAAACAAAAAATGTCTACCAAATTTTATTTTAATAACTGTGTTTTGTTTCTGGATATTTTTTAGTTTTTACATCCGTTGCGAAACGATCAACCGCGATTTTCATCTGTTCCCGTAAGTCGAAATAGCGCTTAACGAACCTTGGTGCGGGCTCTTCAGTGAGTCCCATTAAGTCTTGCCAAACCAGCACCTGAGCATCAACATCGCTGCCCGCGCCAATACCGATGGTTGGAATTGTTAACTTCGCAGTAACTTCTTTGGCTAATTGAGCTGGAATTACCTCAAGCACAATGGCGAATGCACCCGCCTGCTGCAACGCAACGGCATCTTGAATTAATTTCGCAGCATCATCGCCCTTGCCTTGCACTTTGTAGCCACCAAACACATTAACTGATTGCGGTGTCAGTCCTAGGTGTCCCATTACTGGAATCCCTGCTTCAACTAATGCTGCCACCTGAGGTGCGATCCTGGCGCCACCTTCTAATTTAACGGCAGTTGCGCCACCTTCTTTAATCATTCTGGTAGCCGCGCTAAGCGCGTCTGAGATTGATGCTTGATAGCTACCAAATGGCAGATCAGCAACCACCAATGCGCGCTTTGTGCTGCGGGTTACGGCCTTCACCATTACTAATAACTCATCTATGGTGATGGGCACTGTTGAGTCATAACCCAGCATCACCATTGCCGCAGAATCACCTACCAGCAACACGGGAATACCAGCTTCATCAAATAATTTGGCAGTTATTGCGTCATAGCAAGTCAGCATTGGCCAGATATCTGACTGCTGTTTTGCTTTTTGTAAATCTAAAACTGTAATTCGAGTTTGGCTGCCGCCATATAACGCGGACGATGCGTCCATTAGTCCTCCATCGAATCGAAGCTCAACGCTGAGTCTCCGCTCGGGCGCAATTATGCCGCAATCCAATGTTGGCTGTAATTAGCCGGTTACGCAGTACGCTTTTGCCCTAATAGATAAGGTCGCCATGTCATATTCTGCAGATTCAACTTATACCCCTAATCCAAAACGCTGGGCCATTTTGGCGGTGCTGGTAACTTCACTCGTAGTTGTGATTTTGGATAACACCGTGCTCAACGTTGCGCTAAAAACTATCCAGCTAGCCCTTGGCGCATCGCAATCTGAACTAATCTGGGCGATTAACTCTTATGTTTTGGTTTTTGCGGCGCTGCTTTTCACTTGGGGAGTGCTGGGTGATCGTTATGGTCGAAAAAAGATATTAGTAATTGGGCTAATTCTGTTTGGTATTGCTTCGGCAATTTCTGCTTTCTCAACGTCGCCAGAAATGCTGATCTTCACTCGCGGTTTAATGGGAATTGGCGCGGCTTCAGTGCTGCCAGTTACGTTAGCAATTATTACTGTCGTCTTTCCGCCGCAGGAGCGCGGAAAAGCAATTGGCTTTTGGGCGGCTGCGGTTGGCGCATCGGTTGCGCTTGGCCCAATAGTTGCTGGGTTATTGCTAGAGCGATTTTGGTGGGGGTCCGTCTTTTTAATTAACGTGCCAGTTGTAATTGTTGGAGTTGCAGGAATTTTATGGTTAGTGCCCGAGAGTAAAAATCCAATGCCAGGCAAATTAGATCCGCTAGGTGTGCTGTTATCAATCGTGGGACTGATTGCGCTGGTTTATGGAATTATCCATGCTGGCGATACTGGGGAATGGTTAACACTTGAGAGCTTAGGCAGCATAGTTGCTGGCATTGCAATTTTGACGCTATTTATTTGGCTAGAGCACCGAAGCGATCATGCCACGTTGGATTTGGCGCTTTTTAAAATTAAGTCATTTGCCGTGCCGCTTTTTGCCACCACGCTGACCTTTGCTGCGATGAGCGGCAGCTTGTTGTTTCTGGCGTTTTATCAACAAGTGGTGCGTGGCCTTACACCGCTACAAGCAGGAATTCAAACCTTACCGGTTGCGGTCGGGCAGTTGCTGGCAGCGCCAAACTCTGCTCGGCTAGTTAATAAGTTTGGCTTCCGAAAAGTTGTCATTACCGGCTTAATAATTACTTCTATTGCGTTTGCCATGTTCACCTTACTTACGCAAGACACTGCAACGTGGCAGATGCTGGTGATTTTCTTTATTTTGGGTTATGGCTTAGGAAACACCATCGCACCATCAACTGCGCAGATGACAATGGCTATTCCAGCTGCTCGAGCCGGTGCTGGTTCAGCAGTGCAAAACACCGTTCGCCAAGTTGGTGCGGCACTTGGAGTAGCTGCAATATCAACTGTTGTAGCAACTATTTATTCCAATCAAAGCAGTTCGGCGTTAACAGATGCTGGTATTTCATTGGCCCCAGCAGTGCAGGCTGAGGTAACTGATTCAGTTGGGGCAGCAGTTGGGATTACCCAAGCATTAGCAGAATCTGGTCAATTACCTACTGGTGTTGTCGCGCAAATTCAGCAGTTAGCTATTGATGCATATATGTCAAGTTTCCATACTGCAGTGTTAATTGGAGCTGGAGTAGTTTTGCTGGCACTTATTGTGATGGTGCTGCAAATGCCTAAGGTGACGCAAACTGCTCCGTGGCAGCAACCTACAGCTGGATCCACCGATTAGTTATTGGTAACCGACGGTCCCGACCGAACGCACGCGGACTGATTTTGGTTCCCGGTGGATATTGGCGGCGTTTATATTCAGCAGCATCAACAAGTCGAATTACTCGGTTAACAAGTTGCTGATCGAATTGGCTCAGCGCGGTTTGATCGGCCTCAACGTAGCTTTCCAGAATTTGATCTAGCACTAAATAGTCAGGCAGTGAATCTGAGTCTTTCTGGTCAGGTCGCAGTTCAGCTGATGGCTCTTTGCTGATGCTGTTTTCTGGAATTGGTGGGGCCTGATTTGCAACCGCGGCAAATTCATTTCGCCATTTTGCCAACTGCCAAACTAAAGTTTTGGGAACATCCTTAATCGGCGCAAATCCACCAACTGCATCGCCATAAATAGTTGAATAGCCAACTGCTAATTCTGATTTATTTCCAGTTGCCAGAACCAGATGACCCTCTTGATTACTTATTCCCATCAAAATCGCACCACGCACTCGAGCCTGCAGATTCTCTTCAGCAAGGCCAGTAAATTGAAGTTGGGCAAGATACGCATCAACGACATCTTGAATTGGCTCAATACGAAAACCAATTCCGGTTCGATTAGCTAATTCAGTGGCATCAGCAATTGAATGTGCAGAGGAGTATTTGCTGGGCATTGCTACTGCATTTACTCGATTCGCACCGATTGCATCAACTGCCAAAGCGGCTACCACGGCGGAATCAATTCCGCCAGAAAGACCAAGCACAACTGATGTGAAGTTATTTTTTTCTACATATGATCGCAATCCCAAGACCAGTGCCTGCCACACTTCAGCTAACGGATCAAGTGATGCGGCAATAGTGTTTGGTTGATTCCTCTCATCACTTGAATTAGTAATGGGAATATATTGAGTTGCTGACTTGGTTGGGAGAGTTAGGTCAGAAATCAGCAGCTGCGATTTAAATGAATTTGCTTTTGAGATTAAATTACCAGTGCGGTCAACCACAAATGACGCACCATCAAAAACTAATTCATCTTGACCGCCCACTAAATTCACATATGCAACCGCAGCATCAATCTCGGTTGCTCGCTGTTTCACTAAATTCAATCGGGTATCAGTTTTGCTTTGCTCATAAGGTGAACCATTAAGCACAACTAATAAACCAACTCGATTTTCTGTAGCAGCAGCAACTGGTCCGCCAACTTGCCAGATATCTTCGCAGATGGCAATCGCAACATCTACATCCGCAACTCGAACCGTGATAGCTTCAGTGCCAGCGGTGAAATATCTATGCTCATCAAATACCCCGTAATTAGGCAGATGGTGTTTGTAATATTTAGTAACTACTTTTCCTTGATGCAGCAGCGCCGCAGCATTTCGGTCATCATCTAAATAACCAACTATTACTGGCAGTTCGCCGCAATTTTGATTGACAAGTTCTGCTGCCAGCTCAGTCAGCGCTGTTTTTGCTGCAGCCCGAAAACTAGGACGCAAGCTCAGATCTTCAATTGGATATCCGGTTAACACCATCTCTGGGGCAACTAATAAGTCAGCATCAGCGGTGGCAGCATCGCGGGCGGCTTGAAGAATTAACAAAGAATTAGCATGCAGATCCCCAACGATGGGGTCCAACTGTGCCAGCGCCAGCCTAAAATTGCCCATGAGGGTGAGCGTAATTGGTAGCGCCTCCCAGTAGATAGAGGGGCGCGATTAATGAGAACGATTGGCAAGGCAGACTTAACCCATGGATAAGCAAACAGAGTACGTGCTACGCGCGATTGAAGAGCGCGATATTCGATTCGTCCGACTTTGGTTCACTGACGTCCTTGGATTTTTAAAGTCTGTTGCTATTGCGCCCGCTGAGCTTGAAAACGCATTTAGCGAAGGAATCGGCTTTGATGGCTCTGCCATTGAAGGCTTTACCCGAGTAACTGAATCTGACATGGTGGCAATGCCAGATCCAGCCACATTTCAGATGTTGCCGTGGCGCGGTGCGCAACAAGGTGTTGCCAGAATGTTCTGCGACATTAAATTGCCCGATGGCTCACCTTCTTATGCCGATACCCGTCAGGTACTAAAGCGCTCGTTAGATAAAGCAGCCAAGATGGGATTCACGTTTTACACCCATCCAGAAATTGAGTTTTTCTTATTCCGCGGCGAGCGAGAAGAGGGTAAGCCGCCAACGCCGTCAGACAACGCTGGATTTTTTGATCACACACCGCAAGGTGCTGACAATGATTTTCGCCGCGCTGCAATCACCACGCTAGAACAGATGGGGATCTCAGTTGAATTTTCGCACCATGAAGGCGCACCTGGGCAACAGGAAATTGATCTGCGTTACGCCGATGCATTAACTACCGCAGATAACATCATGACTTTTAGGTTAGTTATGAAAGAAGTAGCGCTGCAACAAGGTTTGTATGCCTCGTTTATGCCAAAACCATTTCGAGAGCATCCAGGGTCTGGCATGCACACCCACATGTCGTTGTTTGAGGGTGATTCAAATGCATTTTATGAAGCTGGTGCTCGCTACCAACTTTCTAAAGTAGGTCGAAGTTTCATTGCAGGTATTTTGACTCATGCGCCAGAAATAACTGCAGTAACTAATCAATGGGTAAATTCCTATAAGCGGTTATTTGGTGGCGGCGAGGCACCGTCTCATGTTTGCTGGGGACATAACAATCGGTCCGCATTAGTTCGAGTGCCCATGTATAAGCCAGATAAAGCACAATCAACCCGCATTGAATACCGCGCATTCGATAGTGCGGTGAACCCATATTTAGCATTTGCAGTGACGCTGTCAGCTGGCCTGAAGGGAATTGAACAGGGTTATGAATTGCCAGCTGAAGCGGAAGATGATGTTTGGTCATTAACTGACGCAGAGCGCAGAGCGATGGGAATCGCATCTTTGCCAGGTTCGTTAAGTGAAGCGCTCAACCTGATGGAGAAAAGCGAATTAGTTGCCGAAGCCTTGGGCGAACATGTCTTTGATTTCTTCCTACGAAATAAGCGAGCTGAGTGGAATGATTACCGCCAGCAAGTTAGCGAATGGGAATACAAAAAGTACCTGTTGCATTAGTAGGTTGCAGTGACTCGGGATGTTGGCCTTGCGACAAAGTTAATCCAAACTGGGGTTTTTGATGTTGCCGCGCTGCAACAACAAATAGTTGCTGCCGGATTGCCGGCAGATCAGTTAAGCCAAATTCTTGAGTTATCTGCACAAACTGCTGATCCAGATTTAGTTATCGCTCGACTCCTTGACAATTCAGCCTGGCTGCAACTCGCTCCAGAAACATTGAGCAAATTGAGCCTTGTTCTTGGCAGTTCAATGAAACTGGGAGATTGGCTAGCGCAACGTGCTGAGTTGCAGCAATGGCTGATAGCCCAGCGACCGTTGGCAAAATCTGAGCTGGTGGATGACTTTCAAAAAGTAACCGATGAGCTGGTAGGCGATGCTGCTCGCAGTGCCCTGAAGCGAAGATATCAAGCACAAGTAATTTCAATTGCAGCTAGAGATTTATCAGGCGCAGATAATTTTGAACAGGTAAGTGAGGAGTTAAGTTGGTTGGCCGATGCAGTCTTAGCTGCCG
>CAYXYW010000049.1:0-6825 GCA_964469855.1 uncultured Bifidobacterium sp. | reverse complement strand
AATTATTGAATTTTTGGAACAGCGATGAATGAATTAACTGATCGGGTTCAGAAACTAGAAGCTGAGTTAGCTCAACTAAAAAATTCAGGCGCGTTTTTGGTTGGCACCGCATTGTTGGCTATTGCTAAAGATCCCCGACGCTCATTAGTTGCGGTAAAGAATCTAGTTCGATTGTGGCGACTGCGCCATGAATCAGATAATCGACAGTTTTCAACTGAACTAGGGGAGCCGATGTTGCAGCGAGTGCGTCGGGCCACACCGTTCAATTACGGCCCTCGTGTTGCGGTTATTGCTGGAGACGAATTAATAGATCAATTAGCTAAAGATTGCTACGTGCTGCCATTAATGCCATACGATAAAGATCTGGCAGACGTGTTACTACCATTTAAGCCACAAGTGCTGGTGGTCGCAGCAAATGCCGGTGAATCAAGTTCAGTGTGGCGACATTTAGGCAATCCGTTAGCGCCAGATCGAGCCGCACAGCTAGCCCGAATTGTTAACTCAGCACGAACAAACAACATCCCAGTAATTTTTTGGCAAAACTCACCAAGAAAGAATTGGGAGCATGCGGTTATTGATTTGATGTTTGATCATATTGAAACTGCTGACTCATTTAGCGTGGCTCAGATTAAGTCGGTGCTGGACAATGGCTAATCGAAAGATTTTGCTATACGGCGATGTCAATATGAACATCATTGATGGTTCCGCAGTTTGGGCAGCATCTGCAGCTGAAGTGTTGGCTCGTGCTGAGGTTGATGTTTATTTCTTACTTAAGGCGAGACCAACGACGGATCGATTGCTGGTACCGTTGAAAAATTTTCCGAATATCACCATTATTAATCCATTTACTGATGCGGTATCGAGATTCAAATCACTTTTTACCAAAGGTGATTCGCTAACCGTGCCAGCGGCAGTTGGGCTAATTGAAAAGCTACATCAACAAGAGCGCTTTGATGCGATTTTGATTCGAGGCGGCAAGCTTGCGCCAGCGCTGGCCAAATCAGAACTTGTTAACGGCAAACTCTGGACTTATTTAACTGATATTCCGCAATCAGCTGCCGCAATGGATGCCAACAGCCGCAAATGGTTAGGTGAAGTTGCAAGAGCCAGTCATTTGATGCTGTGCCAAACAGAATATCTACGCGCGCTGCTCGAAGCCACGATTCCGCAAACTGCAGGTAAGTGCGCAATCTGGTCACCGATTGTTGCGCAACCACCAGTAACTGCGAATTTAAACTTAGAAAATTTGGGAACAGCAACCAACCCACTTTCACTGGTTTATACCGGAAAATTTGCACCGCTGTGGAATACCTTGGAGATGACGGAGCTGCCAGCAAAACTGACAGAGTTAGGCATCACTGCCCAGCTGCATATGGTTGGTGACAAGGTGCACAATCCAAAAGATCTGCCGAATTGGGCGAATCAAATGCAAACTGCATTAACCAGCACACCTGGTGTTATTGCACATGGTGGAATGGCTCGAGCTGAGGCAATGACCCAGGCCGCACAATCGCATATTGGCATGTCCTGGCGTGCTGAAGAATTGGACGCATCGCTTGAGTTATCAACTAAAGTTTTGGAATTTGGTTCGCTCGGTGTGCCAGTATTACTAAATCGCAATTTAATGCATGAGGAACTGCTTGGTGTGGATTACCCATTCTTTGTTGATGCGAATTCTGATGTGGCGCAGGTGCTCGCTGGAGTAGTTGCTAAACCTGACAAATTAGCTGCTGCAGCTGCCACTATTTCTGCTGCAACAACTGAATTCTCAATGGCAAATTCAGTTAGAAAAGTAACGGCGCTGCTTGAGCAGCATATACCGCTACCAACAGCTGGGGTGCAGGAATTTGTTGCTAAAAATGGCAGACCATTAAGAGTTGTTGTGGCAAGTCATGATTTGAAGTTCTTCACCAAAATTGCAGCTTTCTGGCAAGGCATGCCTAGCATCGAGCTGAGATTTGATCATTGGCCAGCGATTAATCGCAATGAAGGTCGAGTTAGCAAAGCGATGTTGAAATGGGCTGATGTAATTGTTTGTGAGTGGTGTGGCGGAAATGCGCTTTGGTATGCCAAGCACAAAAAATCACACCAGCGCCTGATAGTCAGATTACATCGGTTTGAGCTTTCCCGACCATGGCCGGAGACAATTAATGGCAAAGCAGTTGATCAATTGGTTTGTGTCTCAAAACCATACGCTGAACTGACGTTGGCAAAAACGTCAGTCCCGATGAATCGTGTAGTGATGGTGCCAAACTGGGTTGATGTAGTTGATTTGAACCGACCAAAGTTTGATGATGCGCAATTCACCATTGGACTTATTGGTGCTGCACCGATGCGTAAGCGTCCAGATCTTGCAATAAAGATTCTGGCAGAGTTAAGAAAAGCTGAGCCACGATTTAAATTAGTGATTAAATCAAAAATGCCATGGCAGATGCCATGGGTGTGGCGAGATGAGGCTGAGCGAAAAGCGTTTCGAGATATCTTCGAAGAGGTTGAACGCAGTGAATTACTACGTGGCAGCATAATTTTTGATGATTATGGTGCTGATGTGGCAAATTGGTTAAGGCGAGTTGGTTGGGTGCTATCAACGTCAGATGATGAGTCATTCCACCTAGCGCCAGCAGAAGGTGCAGCAAGTGGTGCGGTGCCAGTAATTCTGCCGTGGCCTGGCTCTGATCAGATTTACGATGCTAAATGGATACATGCTGATGTGAAGGCTGCAGCTGACTTCATTCTGCAGGCAACTGCTGCTGGTGCATGGCAGCAGCTAGGAAAACAAGCACAAGTTGAGATAAGTCAGGAATATGGCTTATCACAGGTAACTGAGGCTTGGACTAAATTACTTACCGAAAATCTGCCGAGCGTTAATTCTTAACCTGGCACGGATCTTTTTCATCTGCACCAGAGGGTCTTGGTTGCTGCCAAGTATCAGGTTGTGCTTTCACTTCTGGAAACCCAACTACCGTTACCTGATTGCTGCCAATAAATAATTTTATGTCCTTGCTCTGCGAATCTTGTAACTGAATTTTTATGTTGTTGCCAAGTGCTTTTGCCAACGTTCGAGCTAACGGCAGTTGCTTCTCACTTGCTCTGATATAGCTTTCATTAACAGTTTCTGGCGCGTTCTTAGTGTTGACGATCTTGAAGCCCTCAGCGCTTAATAAGTTTGCTGCTTCACTTGCCGCACCTGGAATACTGGTGCCATTGAGCACGGTGACTGAAACTGTGTTCACTGGCACATCAGGAATTTGATCAGCAGTCAATTCAATTGGTTCGGCATATCCTTCATCATTTGCTAGCGCAGTCCAAAGTTTGGTGGCTTCGATAGTAGAAAATACGACAGTATTTCGATCTTTGGGGTTAGTTGAAATTGGTGCTGTCATGAATCTAATTTTCGATGGATCAATTCCAGCAACGCTGCGGGCGAGCGATGTCATTTTTTCTACCGAACCTAACGCTGGATCCGTAGTTAAGGATTTTGCAATTTCACTGAGCGTGCGGAACAGTCGGATTGGATCAAGTAGCACCTGTGAGCTTGTTATCTTCCTTACCATGGACTTTAGAAAATCCTGCTGTCTGGAAATTCGTGAGATATCACCGCCGTCACCTAGTCCATATCTGGTTCGAACATAAGCAAGTGAATCCTCACCATTTAAGGTTTGTAAGCCAGCATCAATAAATAACTTGCTCTTGTTGTCGTTTACATCTTCAGGAACACAAACTTCAACACCACCTAATGCATCAACAACTGATTTAAAGCCGCGGAAATCCAACACCGCAAAATGTTCAATCGTGATACCAGTTATGGATTCAACTGTTTTAACCGTGCAGCCAGGTCCGCCTTGTGTGAAGGCGTAATTAAATCTAGTAGTTATTGGTGGAAACACTTTGCCATCTGAATTCGTGCACTCTGGAATTCTTACGATGGTATCGCGCGGGATGCTAACAACTAAAACACGTTTTCGATCTTCATAAATATGCGCCAACAATGTGGTGTCCGAGTGTGCACTTGTGTAATAGTCTTGCTGGCCATACTTTCGACCCTGACCAGCTCTGGTGTCGCTGCCCATAATCAAAATGTCAATTGGCCCGCTTGGCGGCGCAGGTATTGCAGGTCGATCACCGAGTTGCGCGGAGATGTCAGTTGTTTTAACTTCGTTCGCAACAGTTTTTAGCGCAAGGCCAAATACGCCAGAGATTAAAGTAATCACCATAGTGACAGCGCTGATGCTGCTTAGCAGCACTAGCGATGGTCGATGACCTTTAATCTTCACTCATGTCTCCTAGGGGCGAGATTAGCCAACTCAGTTAGGAAGTTCTGTGAGTTCCGCTCCACGCGCAATATGTGGCAGATTTTCTCACATTTTCTTGTCAATAATTGGGCATGGTGATTCTTCGGCTAGTGCTGGCGCTGCTGGTTGCGACAGTTGCTGTCCCCAGCGCGGTCGCAAATCCAGCACCAACCACCTTTTTAATTGCCGGCTCCGGTCTGGGCCATGGTGTTGGCATGAGTCAAGTTGGCGCATATGTGCAGGCGCAAAACGGCAGAACCGCAGCAGAGATTTTGGCGCATTACTATCCAGCAGCTCAACTAACTCAAGTTGAAGATGCGGTGCCGATTTTGGTTAACGTGGCAGCAAATCAACCAAATTTAACTATTGCCGCAAAACCAATTCGAAAATCTGCCATCACGTCCTTAACTATTTCGAACCAAACTGCACCGATTGCCGCAACCGAACCAATCACTGTTACAGCAACTGCTGGAGTATTAAATTTTGCTGTTGCCGGCGTGGTAATTGCGCAGCAAAGCACTGCTGAAATCACTTGGTCTGGCGTTGCTGGAGTTAGCAGCACAGATCCAAAAAGTGAATTAGTTTTAACTCGCGGCGATGGCAGCACTGCTGTCTATCGATTTGGTCCACTGTTACTTACTGCCAAAGCAGATCGGGTGCAGGCCGTATTGAAACTTCAAGTTAAAGATGAATATTTGAATTTAGTTGCGGAGATGGCATCGACCTGGCCAGCAGCAGCGTTGCAAGCGCAAGCAATTGCGTCGCGCAGCATTGCCCTTACTGCAGTAAATGCTGGCGCAAAAGTTAGTTGTGGATGTCACGTTAATCATGTTGGCGATCAAAATATGCGAGGTAGCGAGCGCTATAAATTGCCTGGCTACAAAAACTGGCGCAAAGCGGTAAAAGAAACTGCAGGCCAGGTAGTAAGTCTTGATCAGCAACCAGTCGCCGCATGGTTTTTCGCCAGATCAAATGGAAAAACTGAGAACAGCGAAGATGTATGGGGTTCACCTCGGCCATGGGCAAAAAGCGTGGATGATCAATTCTCGATAGATCCAATTGCTGGGCCACAAGTTAAATGGAGTGTTCCGGTCAGCTCAGCACAGTTAGCGCAATTGTTTAAGTTGCCCGATGTGGTTAAAGTTCAAGTAGCGGCCCGCAATCTAGGCGGCTCTGTGCGAACCTTCCGAGCGATCTCATCAACCGGCGAAAAAGCACTGCTCTCGGGTAGAAATCTGCGTGCTGCGATTCCAACTCGTTCGGTATGGATTACCAACATTAAGCCAGCAGGGAGTTAAGTTGAGCATCACCAAAGCAATTTTGCTTGTTGGTGGCGAGGGCACTCGACTGCGTCCGCTAACCTTAACTACACCAAAACCAATGTTGCCGGTTGCTGGTTATCCGATCACAGCTCATCAAATTGCCAAACTTGCTGCTGCTGGTATCAATCAAGTGATGTTGGCGACGTCATATCGCGCCGAAGTTTTTGAAGAGTGGCTGGCAACGCAAGATTATTTAGATGTTGAAATCAAAGTCGCGGTGGAGCAAACACCGCTAGGAACTGGTGGCGCTATTCGAAATGCCGCAGATCAGCTTGGATTGTCTGTCGGCGAGTCGGTAATAGTGCTGAACGGTGATGTGTTGAGCGGCCATGATCTACCACAGCAAATTTCGCAATACGAATCAAGCGATGCTGCCGGATCGCTGCATTTAGTTTCGGTGCCAGATCCAACTGCATTTGGCTTAGTGCCAACAGATGAGGCGCATCGGGTTCAGGCATTCTTAGAGAAGCCAAAAACCAAAGCGGAGATTGTGACCGACCAAATCAATGCTGGCTGCTACATCCTCTCAACCGAGCTGGTAAATCGAATTCCAACGGGAGCAGTGGCGTCAGTGGAACGAGATGTGTTTCCATCTGCCCTAGATGATGGGGTAGCGCTTATTGGCTACTTAGACAATTCATATTTTCTTGATCTTGGTACACCATTTTCTTATATTCAAGGTTCAGCAGATCTAGTGCAACAAAAAGTGAAATCACCGCTGATAACCACAAAAACTGAAGCACTAATTCATCCAACCGCAAAAATTGCTGACTCAGCGATAATTTTTGGCGGATCAGTGATCGGTGCGAACGCCATCATTGAAGCTAATACTGTGGTTTCTGGCTCAATTGTTTTTGCGAACGCAACAGTTTCTGCAGGCGTTCAGTTGTTTGATTCAATATTGGGAGCAAACTCACAATTAGCGCCAAATTTGGCGCTAACTCGCGTTGTGATTTCAGAACACTGCCAAATTTCGGCTGAAATTCCGCCAGGGACAAGGGTTTGGCCCGATCTGCAGTTAACTACTGATTAGCCCGGAATTGTCCCCATTTACTGGTGATTAACTAGATTTATACCCCCAAAATGGTGATTTTCCCCTATAGAACTTGACTAAACCGGAATAACACGTGTGTAATTCACCCACTAAGAAGGGGAATTTCCATGGCATCTGTTGGTCGCATGCTCGACGTAGACCTAGAAGTTATTTCTTG
>CAYXYW010000048.1:0-7516 GCA_964469855.1 uncultured Bifidobacterium sp. | reverse complement strand
ACTGGCGAAATCAGCCAGCTGGAGTTTGGGGTGACAGTTTATGCAGTTATCGCAGCAGCTCTGATATCAACCGCTCTTTATCTAGCCTCCGTTAAAACTTATTCAGCGGATCAAACACGGCGACCAAGTTTGAACTCAGATCGCGACACTTGGCGCGCTCAGGACGAAGGTAAAGACAACACTGCTTAACTTGACCCCGATGAATAGGCATTAGCCTTAAACGAGCATAATCCAGCCAGGCAGAAGTAGGAGAGTAGTCAACATGAATTACCAGTTACCTAGAAATGACGAACATGGACAAACTTTGGCTGCTTGGGTAATGACGATTACTGTAATTATCGGTTCTGCCTTAATCGCACTGGGAATCTTCATCGAGAACTCACTGCTTTGGCAAGCAGGAGTGGTTATTTCGGTTGTTGGTGCCATTGTAAGTTTTGTTTTGCATCAATTGGGATATGGCCAGAAACCAAGACCATGAGTGTGCTGAGCGAGATAATTGAGGGCGTGTTGCAAGATGTAGCAGCAAGAAAACTTGAGGTGCCAATTGAGGAACTTCAAGAGCGAGCTCGCAAGCAAGCGCCAGCATTAGATCCAAAACCAGTTCTTGCAGGTGAAGATATTGCCGTCATAGCGGAAGTTAAACGGAAAAGTCCAAGCAGGGGAGATCTTGCTGAAATTACGGATCCAGCTGCGTTAGCCGCTGAGTATCAAGCAGGTGGCGCACACTGCATCTCAGTCTTAACTGAGCAACGAAAGTTTGGTGGATCTATTGAAGATCTAAAGGCTGTGCGAGCGAGCGTTGACATCCCAGTTCTGCGAAAAGACTTCATAGTAACCGGATATCAACTGTGGGAAGCACGCGCTGCTGGTGCGGATATGGTGTTATTAATTGTCGCTGCTCTAGAGCAGGAAGCGTTGGTGTCGCTAATTGAGCGCACGATTTCGTTAGGCATGACTCCATTAGTTGAAGTACATGATGCAACCGAAGTCCCTAGAGCTGTTGCAGCCGGCGCTACTGTGATTGGAGTTAATGCGAGAAATCTGCATACGCTAGAAGTTGATCGTGAACAATTTGCTGCAGTTGCGCCGTTAATTCCAAATAACTGTATCAAAATTGCGGAAAGCGGTGTGCGCGGACCGCATGATTTAGTGGCATACGCAAATCTAGGTGCTCAGGCCGTTTTGGTGGGTGAAACTTTGGTAACTGATAAAGATCCAAGACGTGCCGTTCATGAATTAGTTGCTGCCGGCGCACACCCCGCGTTAAAGCATCCACGAGGTGCATAACTGTCGTGACCACACTTAACCTCTCTGGCAAATTTGGTGAATTTGGTGGTCGGTTTGTGCCAGAGGCGCTAATTCACGCACTAGATCAATTAGATGAGCAGTACCAGCTTGCCAGTAATGACCCAACCTTCATATCTGAATTAGCCTCACTTCATAAGGATTATTCCGGGAGACCTACACCCATTACTGATGCTACTCGGTTTAGTTCACTAGCTGGTGGTGCGCAGATCCTGTTAAAACGGGAAGATCTAAATCACACTGGATCACACAAGATCAATAACGTATTGGGTCAAGCGTTGTTGACTAAGCGTATGGGTAAACAACGAGTAATCGCAGAAACTGGTGCTGGTCAACATGGCGTTGCAACAGCAACTGCAGCAGCATTGCTTGGCTTGGAATGCGTTATTTACATGGGAGAAGAGGACACTAAGCGTCAGGCGTTAAATGTCGCTCGCATGCGATTGCTGGGTGCCGAAGTTGTGCCTGTTACGAATGGATCTAGAACACTTAAAGATGCAATCAATGAAGCAATGCGTGATTGGGTTAGCAATGTAGATACAACTCACTATTTGCTCGGCACTGTCGCGGGACCACATCCGTTCCCGACCATGGTACGCGATTTTCATAGCATTATTGGCAATGAAGCTAAAAGCCAGATGCTAGAACAATTTGGCTATCTTCCAACTGCAGTTGCCGCATGCGTTGGGGGTGGCAGCAATGCGATTGGAATCTTTACAGCATTCTTAGATGACGATGTGAAGCTTTACGGCTATGAAGCCGGCGGTGACGGTGTTGAAACAGGTCGGCATGCCGCCACACTCACTGGTGGTTCAATTGGAATTTTGCACGGGGCAAAAAGCTATGTATTGCAAGATGAAGAAGGTCAAACCATTGAATCTCATTCTATCTCCGCTGGGCTTGACTATCCTGGAGTTGGTCCAGAGCATGCATACTTAAAAGATGTTGGCAGAGTTATTTATCAGCCAATTACAGATGCCGAAGCCATGAATGCGATGGCTGACTTAGCAAAAACTGAAGGTATTTTGGTAGCGATTGAAACGGCTCACGCAATTGCTGGTGCCATCAAATTAGGTAAAGAGTTGGGTTCTACCAGTAGCATTTTGATTAATTGTTCTGGTCGTGGCGATAAAGATGTTGTTACTGCCGCAAAATGGTTTGGTTTGCCAATCGGCGATGTGATTGCATGACCAAGCAGGTGGCTTCAGTTTTTCAGAAGGCAAAAACTGAAAACCGAGCGGCTTTGATTGCTTATCTACCAGCAGGATTTCCAAATCAGTCTGATTCTCTTAAAATTTTTGAAGCTTTGTTGAATAATGGTGTCGATTTAATTGAAGTTGGTTTTCCGTATTCAGATCCATTAATGGATGGTCCAATAATTCAACAGGCTGTGCAGATGTCACTAGAGAATGGTACGAAAGCACAGGATGTATTTGCTGCGGTGGCGCATGTCAATACATTAGGTGGTAGCGCCGTTGTAATGTCATATTTCAATCCTATCTTTAGGTATGGCACTGAACTATTTTTGAATAACTTGATTGAAGCTGGTGGAGTGGGCGTTATCACCCCTGACTTAATTCCAGATGAAGCTGGAAGCTGGCAAATCGAATCGGCTCAGCGTGATATAGCTAACATCTATTTAGTCGCACCAAGTTCAACTGACAGTCGAATTGAATTAGTTTCTAATTCAGCCACCGGATTTATCTATGCCGCCAGCTTGATGGGCGTTACTGGTGTTAAAAGTGCGCAATCGCAGGTTGTAGCTGATCTAGTAAGTAGAGTGCGGAGGTATTCGGAACTTCCAATAGCAGTGGGATTGGGCGTAAATACGCCGGAACAGGTTTCCGAAATTGCTCAATTTGCGGACGGTGTCATAGTCGGTTCGGCCTTTGTTAAGGCAGTGTTAGCTGCACCAGATATTGATGCTGCGGTGACTGAAGTTGCTAGACTTGCAGCCCAGCTGGCTCGTGCTACTGCTCGAGTAAACTGAACGCATCTCATACCAAAAGGATCAGCTATGAATACCGCAAAACAACGGGCTGCTGAAATGGCAGCTGCAAATCAAGCCGCAGAGCGTCGCGCCAAAGTGATCACCTTTGCCGGCATTGGAGTGGTTGCGGTGGTTGTGGTTTCGATTTTGACATTTGCTTTCTTAAATCGCAATACCGGGCTTGACACTGGCCCAACCGCTGAGCCAAATCCGTCAGCCGCAATCCCGTTGAATGCTGATTCAGATACTTTCGGATTAGTGGCAGGTGCAGCTGATCCCGCCGCGCCGCTGCTACAGATCTTCGAAGATGCCCAGTGTCCAGCCTGTCAATCTTTCGAAGCGGCATTTGGCGAAGCGATCAGAGAGTTAATTGATTCAGCTGAGGTAAAAGTAATGTTTCAGCCGATGTTCTTTTTGGACAATCGATTGCCGCAATCTAAAGGTTCATCATTGCGTGCTGCCAATGCTTTAGGCTGCGCTGCAGATGAATCTAAGGCTGCTGAGTATCACAGTGCACTATTTGCAAACGCACCAATTGTTGAAGGCACCGGTTGGACTGATCTTGAATTGAAACTCTTTGGAGCTGGCGTTGGTATCACTAACACAGAGCGTTTTGACGATTGTGTTGATAGTGGAAAATATTTCGAGTGGGTTGCTAATAGCAACAAATATTCGTTTGATGCTGGCGTTGAAGGAACACCAACTATTTGGTTGAACGGTCAACAGCTACCAGACTCCGCATTTACTAGTGTGGAGACCTTCTTAGCTGCTGTGCGCGGAGAATAAGTTTGAAATTGATATCGGGGATTCCAAGTCCAGATTCTGGAGTTTGGTATCTGGGGCCGTTTCCGCTTCGAGCGTACGCACTTGCGATTATTGCGGGAATTGTGATTGCCGTACTGCTTGGCGATCGCAGATGGCGGCAACTTGGTGGCAAGGCCGGCGAAATAAGTGATATCGCGGTTTGGGCTGTGCCATTTGGAATTATTGGCGGTCGCATCTATCACGTAATTACTGACGCACAACTGTATTTTGGCGAAGGGGCAGATCCGCTAGATGCACTTCGAATTTGGCAAGGTGGATTAGGGATCTGGGGCGCCATTTCATTTGGTGCACTGGGTGCTTGGATAGCCGCAAAACGAAACGGTATTTTTATGCCGACGTTAGCGGATGTCTTAGCACCGGGAATTGTAATTGCGCAAGCGGTTGGTCGATGGGGAAATTATTTCAATCAAGAGCTATTTGGTAGCCCTACATCAGTTCCATGGGGTTTAGAAATAGATTTGCAGTTTCGCCCAAGTGACTATGAGCAGGTTGAAACATTTCACCCAACATTCTTATATGAGTCAATATGGGCAATCTTAGTTGCAATTTTCCTATTGGTCGCTGAGCGAAGATGGCGAATAAATAACGGAAGATTATTTTTGCTTTATGTTGCACTTTACTCGATTGGTCGGCTATTTATTGAACAATTAAGAATAGATCCAGTCAATGAAGCAGCTGGATTTAGGCTCAATACCTTCACTTCAGCCATCCTTGCCATCGGTTTCACGATATGGTTCATCAGTCGGAAGAGCGCTTCTGCTGAAAGTAAGATTTATCGGGAGAATGTTAGGGATCAGAATGGCTAACCAAATTGCTAATGATTCAAGTCAGAGTGGCGGTTGGCTTCGTCCGGCAGTTTTTGGCGCAATGGATGGTTTAGTTTCTAACATCGCACTTATCGCTGGTGTTGCAGCCGGCGCAACTGCAGCGGGAGCAGACCAGGCGCAGGCAGTGATTGTTGCTGGGTTTGCTGGTCTTGGGGCTGGCGCATTCAGTATGGCTGCTGGTGAATACGTTTCGGTTGCATCGCAACGAAATTTGTTACAAAAACAGAAAAATAGTGGCTCTTCGTCAGAACACCTGGATCAGTTCATTTCCACACATGTCAATCCATTTGTGGCGGCAATTTCATCATTTGTCGCATTTGCCACCGGAGCCATCGTGCCTCTCATCCCATATCTGTTTGGGGCGAAATCAGTCCTTTATGCCGCTTCAATTACTGCGGTTGCATTATTTGCTACCGGTGCAGTTATTGGCAAAATTACCGATGAAAATTGGCTCCGCAGTGGGTTGCGGCAATTCCTATTAGGCACTGCAGCAGGAGCTGCTACTCACGTACTTGGAACCATAACTGGTGGCTTTCTAGCTTAGTTCTGTTATTCTGCTCGGCCTGGGCCAATGGCGTCCCAACTCTTAGAGGAGACGCCTGTGCCAATTCAAGACTTATCACCGCTTACTCGGTTTCCAGCAGATGCGGGTTTGTATCGTTCAGCTAACGAGAGTGACGCCTGCGGTGTTGCCATGGTTGCTCAGCTATCTGGTGAGCGCTCGCACCAGATCGTTGATTTGGCATTAACTGGACTTGAGAATCTTGAGCATCGGGGAGCTGCCGGTGCCGATCCAGATAGCGGTGATGGTGCTGGAATTTTGATTCAAATACCAGATAAGTTTCTACGCAACGAAGTTAATTTTGAACTGCCAAAGCCTGGCAGCTATGCGGTTGGAATAGTTTTTATTCCAGATACTGATGATGCTGAAAAAGCGCTAAAGTTAAAGGTGGCAGAACTTGCCTCCGAAGAGTCACTACAAATACTTGGTTGGCGTAATGTCCCAATTAATATTAAGGGAATTGGAGCCGGCGCACTCTCAGTACTACCAAGAAGGTTACAACTGTTTGTGTCCAGTAAAGATGGTGAAAAATCTGGAATCGAGCTGGATAGGCTAACTTTCTTTCTACGGAAACGATTGGGCAACGAAACCGGCGCCTACATGCCTTCGCTATCAGCACGAACTCTAGTTTACAAAGGAATGCTTACTTCTTCTCAATTGCGTAACTTCTTTCCCGATTTGCAAAATCCATCAGTTGAATCTTCACTTGCTTTAGTTCATGCTCGATTTAGTACTAACACTTTCCCATCTTGGCCGTTAGCGCATCCTTATCGATACATTGCTCACAACGGTGAAATTAACACTGTTGCTGGAAATAGAAATTGGATGAAAGCACGTGAATCTTTATTGCACAGTGAGTTGCTTGGTGGGGATATCTCCAGATCATTCCCAATTGGCACTGCGAATGCTTCGGATTCCGCTTCATTTGATGAGGTGCTAGAGCTGTTACATCTGGGCGGTAGAAGTTTGCCTCATGCTGTGTTGATGATGATCCCAGAAGCGTGGGAAAACGATACAAATATCGATCCAGCGAAGAAAGCTTTTTATGAATTTCACTCTTGCTTAATGGAGCCGTGGGATGGACCGGCTTGTGTAACTTTTACTGATGGTGAATTAATCGGTGCAGTGCTTGATCGCAATGGGTTGCGCCCTGGTCGGTTCTGGGTGACAGATGATGGCCTGGTGGTTCTTGGCTCTGAAGCCGGAATCTTAAAAATTGAACCAAAAAATATTATTCGCAAAGGACGATTACAGCCTGGAAAAATGTTCTTAGTGGACACTGCGGCAGGTCGAATTATTGAAGATGAAGAGATTAAAGGTGAGTTAGCCGCAGCACAGCCATATCAACAATGGGTAGAGCAACAAGTTGTTTATTTAGATGATATTCCTGCTAGAGAACATGTAGTGCATACTCATGATTCGGTACTACGCCGGCAACAGATTTTCGGCTATACCGAAGAAGAACTTCGATTATTGCTGCAACCTATGGCCAAAACGGGCGGTGAAGCGCTGGGGTCGATGGGCACTGATACTCCGCTAGCCGTGTTATCAGATAAGCCAAGATTGCTTTTTGAATATTTCAAGCAGCTATTTGCGCAAGTGACAAATCCACCACTTGATGCGATTCGAGAAGAGATCGTTACTTCACTTGCCAGCAGTATGGGTCAAGAGCGAAATATTCTGGAAGCAACGCCAGAACATGCCCGGCAAGTAGTTTTACCATTTCCAGTAATTGACAATGATGATTTAGCGAAAATTATCAACATTCACCGAGAGCCTGCGCTTGCTGATTTTTCTACGATTCGAATTTTTGGTCTTTATGACGTTGAGGGTGGTGGCGCAGCGCTTAAAGCAAAATTAAATGAGATCTGCATTCAAGTCGATGCTATGGTTGCAGCAGGAAAAACATTTATCATGTTAAGTGATCGAGATAGCACAACGGATTTAGCACCAATTCCATCATTACTGCTCACCTCTGCTGTTCATCATCACTTAGTGCAAAAGGGA
>CAYXYW010000047.1:0-7659 GCA_964469855.1 uncultured Bifidobacterium sp. | reverse complement strand
ACTAAAACCGGGTACACCTTTGCTGGTTGGTTTGAGGCGTCAAATTTATCTGGCTCTGCGTTAACGTCACCATATTCACCAACCCAAACTAGAACTATTTACGCCAAGTGGACGGCTAATTCGTTAACGCTTACCTTCTTAAAGAATGACGGATCTGGCGAGACGACAACCCAGTCCATTACTGCTGGAATTTCTACCGCGTTAACTAATAATGCATTTACTAGAACCGGCTATACCTTTGCTGGCTGGAGTGCCAATAGCAACGGCACTGGCACGCAATACACCAATGGTGAAAGTGTCACCTTGCTCGCTGCAACGAATTTTCATGCTAAATGGACGGCTAATTCGTTAACTGTAACCTTCAACAAAAACGATGGCACTGGTACTACTTCAACTCAATCAATTACTGCCGGTACCGCAACTGCGCTTACCGCTAACTCTTTCATCAGATCTGGCTATACCTTCTCGGGTTGGAGTGCGAACAGTGATGGCACAGGCACCAATTACGGTAATGGTGAATCAGTTAACTTAGTTAGCAATCTACCGTTATATGCCAAGTGGACTGCGGTTTCATACACCGTTACCTATAACACCAATGGTGCAACGGGATCTGCGCCAACGCAAGCTAATCGAACCATCGGACAGACATTTACGGTTTCTGCCGCAACCGGATTAACTAAAACTGGTTATTCATTTGGTGGCTGGTCTGATGGCACCAATACCTATCAACCAAATGCCACCTTTACGGTTGCTAGCAGTAATGTGACTTTAATTGCGCAATGGAACTTAGATACCTACACAATTACTTATAGTGCCAATAACGGAACAGGTAGTGCAGCTCGTACCTCAGATTCATATCTGTACGGTTCGGCGGCAATTGTGCTGCCAGGCCGGGGTACGTTGGCTCGTGCCGGTTATTCATTTGGTGGTTGGGCAACTTCTAATAGTGGCAGTGCCATAAGTGGTAACTACACACCAACCCAAACCACAACATTATTTGCGGTATGGAACGCAAACACCTACACAATTACATACAACAGTAATGGCGCTAGCGGATCACCATCAGTTGCTTCTGAGACTTACACCACGGGAACTGCTGGGAGCAGTTTGGCAACTCAAGGCAGCATGACCAAATTAGGTCATGATTTTGCTGGGTGGGCAACAACTGCTGGTGCTGACCCGGCTGACATAGTTGCTACTCCCTACACGACAACAACGTCCTTAATTCTTTACGCCATCTGGTCGCCAGTTGGCTACACGATTGATTTTGATCTCGCTGGTGGCAATAGTGCGCTACCAACTGAATCAGCAAAGAATTACAACCAAAGCTTCACTCTGCCAGCGGCAGCAACTAAAGCACCTGACCAAAACTTTGCTTGGGCATTTGTGGCTTGGTCTGATGGCAGCAATCAATATCAAGCTGGCAGTAGTTATCGGATGGGAACTACCAACCTACTCTTTACGGCAGTTTGGATTCGAGTATTTACGGTGAAATACATCATGAACGGCGCATCAACTGCAACACCTGCTGATGTGTTCTCATCAGATGGAGCGCAAGTAACACTGGCTGGCACGCCAAGTAGAGCTGGTTACACCTTTACTGGTTGGCGCGACCAATCAGGTCAGAATTATGCTGCTGGTGCGGTTATGACTGTAGATACTGATTCATATTTAGTTTATGCGCAATGGACTGCGATTAACTACAGCATTAGCTATCTGCTAAATGGTGGCAGTTCCGCGCAGCCATCAGATACACCTAAAACAATTGGTCAGACGGTAACGGTGGCAGCAACACCTACCAGAGCTGGCTATCAATTTAATGGTTGGAGTTATAACTCTCAGTTGTATGGTGCGGGAGCAACTTTGATTGTTGGCACCAGTGATATCACGTTCACCGCTAACTGGAGCGCAATTAGCTATACCGTTACCTATGACATGAACGGGTCATCTACCACCAGGCCAAATGTAAGCAACAAAACTATTGGCCAGACCTTTAATTTAGCGGCGGCGCCAACTCGGGCTGGTTACACCTTTGCTGGTTGGAATGATGGCAGTCAGGTTAGAAATGCTGGTACCAGCTACACCGTCGGTAGCAGTGACATAACATTAGCTGCCACTTGGACAGCAGTTAATTACACTCTCAATTATGACGTAAATGGTGGCAATAGCGCAGCACCAGCTGGTGCTGCCAATTTGAATATCGGTGGCACCTTTAGCGTTGCGGCCGCACCAACTCATGCCAATCGAACTTTCCTTGGTTGGTCAGATGGCACAAATACTTACACCGCTGGCCAGACTTATACCGTAGGTAGCAGCAACATCACTTTGAGTGCCATGTGGTCTGGCGTTAACTACAACATTGTTTACGATCTAAATGGTGGTTCAGGTACCACACCAATTGAGTCAGCAAAAGAAGCTGGTCAGTCATTCACCGTTAAGTCAAACAATGGTTTTAGTCGGGCTAATTATACCTTTGCCGGCTGGAAAATTGGCAATCAAGCGGTTTCCGTTAATGATGCGCTGAATGTAGGTAGCAGTGATATCACACTTGCCGCCCAGTGGACACCAGCATTCACGGTGGCATTTAATGCTAACGGTGGATCGGCAACCGCAACCCTAACTTTTACTGGCAATGCGTTAGCGAGACCTGCTAATCCAACCAGAGCAAATTTCGTATTTGAAGGTTGGACTGATAACGGAAATGATGTTTCTTGGCCATATTCCCCAATAGGTCCAGTTAATCTGCAAGCCAAATGGACTCAGTTATCACTTTATGGTTTAAATCCAAGTGATTTAGCTCGATTTGGTCAGTTAACTAAGCAAAACGGAGTTGCCGCAAGTTTCCGCGGTAGCAATGCCACTAGCTCAGTTGCAGTGGATGTGCCAGCAGGCGCGTTACCTGATGGCACAAATATTTATATTGATCTTGTTGGTAATACTGCGAGAGCACAAGCATTAATTCCAGCAACAAACAGTTATCTAGTTTCGTTCGTGGTTTCATGGTTAGCTCTTGATGGCTCAGTGCCAACAACTGCCGCCAATAAGCCAATCAGCATGACAATAACGAATGAAAATATCAAAGCTGGTGCGGTCATCTACTCAGTAATCGGCGATACCTACACCATTTTGGGTAGAGCAACCCAAGATGGCACGGTAACAATTGAAATTACTGAAGATCCAGAGATTTTAGTTGCGGCAACAAAGCCAGATGCACCAACAAATGTCACTGGCACAAGTTCTGCAGCAACTAACCTGACTGCTTCTTGGAATGCACCAGCAATAAATGGTGGTTCTGCAATTACTGACTACACCGCAACCACTAACACCGGTCAAAGTTGCACCACCACCACACTTTCTTGCACCATTAACGGTTTAACGGCCTCAACCTCCTATACCGTGACAGTTGTTGCCACAAACAACATTGGAAACTCTGTTGCCTCCACACCATCAGCGCAGATCACTACTAGTGCTGCAGCACAAAATGGCGGCGGCGGTAACCAAGGCGGTGGTGGTAACCAAGGCGGCGGAGGCGGCAGCGACGATGGCGGTTCAGGAGGCTCTGGCGGTTCCGGCAGTACTGGTGGTGGCAGCACCTCAGTTAAAGAAACGCCAACTAAGCCGGTACTACAAACTGGTGATGGAAGGCCGGTTGCACCAACATCAGGTGGTGCGAAGCGCATTGTTGATGGTGTAATCATGACTGAGCTTGTTCGAGTGATTGAAAAGCAAATTGTTCGTACCGAGTTTAGTAATGTGGCGATTGAAGTAAAAGCAGTTGCTAACAACAACACGGTTAAGGATCTGAAAGACAACACTACCCTGGTATTTGAACAAGCCGGTAAAGCATCGCTTTCCGGTGCTGGCTTTAAACCAGTTACCACAGTTAAAGTCTGGATCTTCTCCGAACCTACCTATTTGGGTGAAGCAGAAGTTAAACCAGATGGCAGCTTTGATGTGGCGTTGTTAATTCCAGCTAATTTCCCAGCCGGTAATCACACCCTACAAATTAACGGTGTGACAAATTCAAATGAAATTGTCACTCAGACCTTTGGTGTGATGGTGGAAGCATCCAAGCCAACCCCAGAACTTGAGGTGAAAAAACCAGTTAAGAAGTTGGTGCTGAATTTGGCCATGACGAAGAGTCAGACTAAGCCAACAACAGCGCAGCTAGCAAAGACTAAGGCGTTGGCTAAGTCAGTTGTGTCAGGTGCAGTTATCACCTGTAAGAGCTTTGTCACAACTAAACCTGCAACGAAAGCACAGATCACTCAGGCCAGCAGAATTGCGGCATCACTATGTGCGCCGTTAGTTAAGAACAGTGAAGTGAAAGTGAAGTTCAATCGAACTGCACCAAAGAATGCTGCCACTTTGCCAAAGGCAAAAGCCAAACCAGTTCGGATTCAGGTGTTGGTTAAGGCTATCCCGACTAGTTAATTAATTGGGTGGAATGTTTTTTCGCATGGAGCGAGAAAGCATTCCCACACCAAAGAAAACCGCGGCAATTACAAAACAGCCAACCATGATGATGGTGGTGCCAGGTATTGCAGCGCCCATCAAATATAGGCCAAGCAAGGCAAAGACCACACCAAAGAGAATGCCAATCACGCTATTGGCTTTAGTCTCGCGGCGAGCTTTAGCTCGTCTACCTTCAGCGGAAAGCACCCAATTGGTTTTCTCACCACAGTTCTTGCAGCGCATTACTTTGCCTTTAATTGCGCTCACCATGGTTGGATCAACCGGACCTGGGGTGTCATAGCTAAGCGCCATGGCCCCGGTTACTTCTTCAGATTGATAAGCCTCATTGCTGCCGCAGCGTGGGCAGACATATTGGCCAGCTTGGTGTGGTTTAGTCATGGCCAAACCTTAAATCAAGCAGGCTGAGATATTCGGTCAGATGTAATAGCAAGTCTTGATCAAAAGTAATTTCTTATTAGGTCAAGCTGGTCAGGCACCGATTAGCAACTTCCATAAAGGTTTCTTTCACTTGTTGGATATCGGGAGCAGTGCCAAGCGTCAAACTTGTTACAAAGTCCTGATAATCATTAGCAATGGCCTGATCTTGACTAAAGCGTGAGACCTGAGCGCTCAAATACCCAAATGGGTCAGTGCTTAATTCCGGAATTAGATTTCGATAGCGAGCGGCATCATCAGTTACCACGTGCTTGAACGCCGCAATAACATCATCTAATGACGTTAACCTATTTGATAGAAAGTAAACATCATGTAAGTGACGCACCAAGCGTGGGTCGGGGAACTCAGTTGGATCTGCTGGGTATCTTCTAAGCAAGAAACTAATAACTTTTTCGGCGGTGATCTGTTCCATTGAAACGCAAGGCATGAAAAATGGTTCAACATTATCTTGATAAATTCCATCAAGTAGTGTCTTAATTGAGCTAACCCGAACTGGTGAATATAGTCTGGAATTAACAAATTCCAGATTAATAGTTGTTCGTAAGCTAACGATAGGTTCAAATGTACTTTTATATTCAGCCTGTATGAGAAAATAACTTGATTCATTTCTAGTTAAAGTATTTCGTATCCCAAAACCCTGTTCGGAAATTGCTGCTTTTATTGCCCTCTTTGCTTCGGTTAATCCGCTTCGAAGTTGAGATTTGGAAAGAGTTTGGTTAGGTTCAACTTTAAAGTCTAAGTCTTCAGACATTCGATCAAATAGCTGATATCCCTTAACGAGGCAAGTACCGCCACCAAAAGATAACTTAAACCCGGTGAGATTAATACTTGCAATAGTGCGAAGAATTTCAGATAAGTGAATATCTTTCTCTAATGCCGCAGGTGGATAGAAACTTAATCGCTCAGCTCGAGCGAGCCTGATCCGATCTGCCTGTTCGCCAGATATCTCTCTCATATAGCACCCTTCCGCTACCGAGAGATATTTTGCGACTAATTCTTCTGCTGCCAGTAGAAATTATTAAGGCTGTGGGAACTTGGGTAGATTTACCCGCTACATAATCCTTAATCGCTTTTCCATAGTCAAAACTAATACCCAGTTGATTAAAGATTTCTGGTGTTAACTCTTCTAGAAACTTACGTGGTATTGGGTTACCGCTAATTGAGCTAGGCGCTGCCTTGGCATAAACCCCATAACCAAGTCGAACTATCTTTCCTTCAGCGATTAAGGAATTAATCGCTCTAGTGATTCGGCTTGGCGTGCCCAGGGCAGCAAAACTGGATCTAAGCAAGATCTCACCCGGGGCAACATCGATAAATGCTGCGATCTTGACTTTAGTTGAGATCCGAGCCATCCCTCACTCCTACAAACAATGTGCGCTTTAGCCCAAACCATACTGCAAACAATGTGCGCTTTGTCAGGCAATCCCCAATCAACGTGGCTAACTGATTAAGGCTTAACTTCGTTAAACGCCTTCAGCACATACGGTGCCGCTTCTTGATAAAACTCTGCCTTAGATTTCTTAATCGTGGCCTGCATAGCCTGCTCAAAATCTCGTAACTTATAAACGCTATCAAACAAATCTAAATATGCCGCTACCCCATAGGTGGCAATGAAGTATTCATAAGCTAACTGCCCAATGGCGTATTCATAACCTGCCATCCCTGTTGGGGATGGCAGGTAGCTTTCAGATTTGTTGAGTAACTCAATCACTTCAGCAGTATTAGTTAACTCTTTCTTAGCAGCAGCTCGCTTATATCTACCTAAGTGCCAATTCATCTGATCGGAATACCAACCAACGTGTTTGACCGTTAGCGCTGAACCAAGAGTATTTGCTGATCCTTCCATTAGGGAATGTGGCAGATAGATTTTTCCTTCAGTTAATCCGCCACCTGATTGGGTGAAGTTCTGCTTTGGCACATTAGGAGTTACGGCATACTGAAAATAATGGGTCATCTCATGCGGCACGTTATACATCAATAAATTCTCTGCTTTAAAGCAAGAACAAACCCCACCGGCATAAATAAGCAGCTTTGAATTGCTAGTGCCAGATACTGAACCACCGCCTGAGTTATTTATGCCGGTGGCCTTAATTGCGTTAAACATGCCAGCTTCGCGCTCAAACAAACTGTTTGCTTCAGCAGCGGTTGGTAGCACTGATAGGTATTTATTTCTTCGCCAATCATCATCTTTCTCAGATGAGATCACAACTTCTAATATGGTGCCAGCAGGAATTCGACTAGAAAAGAAATCTTGTGATTGGTTAAAAAACACCTTAAACGCAGTCACCACATCAGCTGCCACATTTGGTGCAAAGTGAAAATTAACCGTGACTGGTTTAACTTCAGTTTGTGATTGATACGCCTTAATTGATTCAAACGCTTTTAACCTAATTGGGTCAATCACTTCACCAGGTCTAGTTGGTTGCTCGCTCCAATCAGTAATTGGTCCACCGCGTCTAACTAAAGTCCCTGCATCATTTACTTTAAAGCTCCAGCCATACCAACCATAATCTGGTTCTGCTTTAGGCGGTGTGGTTGGGATGGCTGGTGATGTTGCACCAGCATTGGTTTTGCGCTTTTTAACTTGCCAAACAGTTTTGTTGCCAGATTTAGTACAAACTAATTTCTTTCCACTAACAGTTTTACTAACCCCAGGCTTAGCGCATACTGCCCCAGCTTTAATAGCACCAGTTGCTGGCAAAGCACTAAAACTAATCAGCAGCAGCAAACTAAGAGCAGCTGCCCCAG
>CAYXYW010000046.1:0-7932 GCA_964469855.1 uncultured Bifidobacterium sp. | reverse complement strand
AGTTCTGCCAAATCAGTCACGTGCTGTTTTGGAATAACCAGAATATGCACTGGTGCTTGTGGGTTGATATCAGCAAATGCAATTGCACCTTCATTCTCGGCAACCTTAGTAACTGGAATCTCACCAGTTACAAATTTGCAGAACAAGCAATCATTTTCGCTCATTTTCCCCACCTTGCCGTTCGAGATAGCACTGCAGCAGCTGCAGCAATACCGGCATGCCTGCTGCGCAGAATAGATTCTCCCATACGTGCCTGCACTGCGCCAAGATCTGCTAAGGCCAATAACTCAGTATCAGTGATGGATCCTTCAGGACCGATCACAATTAGGACATTTTCAGCAATTTGATCTGGGATTGCTGGTGAATTCTCTTCATGAAAAACAATTATTTGATCAAACTTTCCCGACAATATTTGTAGATCCGTTACTAAATTATGAACTTTAGGAAACCAAGCACGTCTGGCTTGCGCTGCTGCAGCATCTGCTGTGGTCTGCCATTTAGCAATTGCTGAAACTTTCTTCTTTTCATCCCACTTTGCAATGGAACGTACTGCTTGCCATGGATAAATATGATCAACGCCAACTTCAACCATTAACTCAACTGCCTCGACCGCTTTATCACCTTTCGGTAATGCTTGAAGCACGGAAAGTCTCGGTCTTGGTTCTGGTACAACTGCATGATTCGAGAGAGAAAACTTAATCTCATTTTTTGAAATTACTTCAACTACTGTTCCAACCGCAATATTGCCAGCGCCATCGGTGAATTGAACTTTTTCACTTATTCGCAATCTAAGTGATGCCGAAGCATGTTTGCCCGCATCACCAGTAAGTGTTAATTCATCGGACGGAAGTTGATCTACCTTAAATAAATGTAGCATTACTTGCCGAAGACGTCTTTCAATTTTGCAAAGAATCCATCATTCTGCAGTTCAGTAGTAACTCTTGCAGTAGGTTCTTCTTCGCCGCGCAATTTTGCCAGATCTTCAAGCAGCTTCTTTTGTTTCGCATCTACTTCAGTTGGTATCTCAACCATGACATGAACCAATAAATCGCCTCGCCCGCTGCCCCGAAGGTGGGTTGCACCCAGCGCTTTAACGGATAGCACAGTGCCAGGTTGAATACCAGCTGGAATTTTTAGCGTCTTATTGCCATCTAAGGTTGGAATTGAGACAGAGCAACCAAGCGCTGCCGCTGTTACTGGAATTGTTATTTGTAGATGAAGATCATCACCAGATCTCTTCAACGAAGGATGCTCGTTAACCACAATCTCGACATACAAATCACCGGCAGGTCCGCCCCAGGCACCAACTTCGCTTTGGCCGGCAAGTTTTAATCTAAGCCCAGTATCAACGCCGCCTGGCACTGCAACTTTCACGCTGCGGCGAGTGCGCACTCGACCTTCACCGGAACATTCAGTGCATGGATGCTCAATTACGTTACCAAACCCAGCGCATTGCGGACATGCTCTGGTAGTTCTGACATCACCTAAAAACGATCGTTGTACGGAACTTATTTCGCCGCGACCTTTACACATAGTGCATTGCACTAACTCAGATCCGCTCGCCGAACCCGTTGCATCACATGATTTACAAGCAACTGCAGTATCAACGGTTATTTCTTTTTCGACACCAAAAACTGCTTCAGATAAATCTATTCGTAATCTAATCAGCGCATCTTGGCCGCGAGTCATTCGAGCGCGTGGACCGCGCTGATTGGCATTTCCGCCAAAAAACGCATTGACAAAATCACCAAGGTCAAAACCGTTAGCACCAAATCCGCCAAATTCATCAAAGCCGCCGCGATCATATGCCGCACGCTGCTTGTCATCGCTTAACACTTCATAGGCTGCGGTAACTTGCTTAAATCTCTCTTGTGCTTTTTCGTCCGGATTCACATCTGGATGTAATTCCCGAGCTAATTTTCGATATGCCTTTTTGATTTCGTCCGCTGTTGCCGTCTTTTTGACACCAAGAACTTCATATAAATCAGTAGCCATTTTGATTTACTTCCCCGCCAAGATCGAACCAACATAATTTGAAACTGCCAACACTGCACCCATAGTGGTTGGGTAATCCATATGAGTTGGACCAACCACACCCAACCGAGCCACCGTGTGATCACCAATTTGATAGCCGCTGGTGATAACTGAAGCAGATTCCAAGCCAGTTGGGTTTTCAATTCCAATCTTTACTGAAATATCAGGTGCCACTGCTTCACCAATCAACCGCAGCAGCACAACTTGCTCTTCCAGCGCTTCCAATACCGGCCGGATCATGTTTTGGTAATCGGTTGCGTACCGAGCTAAGTTTGAAGTACCACCAATTACTACGCGCTCTTCCTCTTCTCGATCAGATAACTCAACTAAGACGTCCATGATCAAATTTGCAAAATCTCGATCGGTATCAGGAAATGCAGCAGCAATATTTTGCCGCTGCTTCTGAAAATCTGATAGGTAAACTCCAACTAACGCAGAATTCAATTTGTGTCTTATTTCAGATACATCTTGATCGGTAATTTCAGCTGGACAATCGAGATATCGCTGCTCAACTCGACCTGCTTCAGTTACTAGCACCATTAGAATTTTGCGATCGGTCACTCGAACTAATTCCACATGGCGAATTGCAGTTTTGCTTAGCGATGGATACTGCACAATCGCAGCCTGCTTTGTTAGCTGCGATAACACTTTAGTGGTGCGCGACATTACGTCATCTAAATCAGCAGCACCCTCGAGAAACTTCATGATGGCACGCTGCTCTGCGCCAGATAGCGGCTTCACCGTGCTGAGTTGATCAACAAAGAGTCGATAACCCAGTGCGGTTGGAATTCGACCTGCACTGGTATGGGGTTGCTCTAAGAAGCCTTCGTTTTCCAGCGCGGCCATGTCATTTCGAATGGTGGCAGGGGAAACACCTAGATCATGCCGTTCAGCGAGCACGCGGGAGCCCACTGGCTCATGGGTTGCGATGTAATCCTCGATTATGGCTCGAAGTACGCGTAATTTTCGCTCGTCTTGCATCAGGCTCCCCCTTCCATTAGCAGAAGTGTAAGTCGAGTGCTAAAAACTGGCTCAACTTAATAACTCAGCTGCCACCCGATCTGCCATTAGTCGGCCCTGTTGGGTGAGCACCAATTGACCAGAATCGAGCGCGGCCTGCTCTAGCCAGCCCAGCGCCAGCAACTCTGGCACCGCGTTGGCGTTTGCCGCCATGGCAACTGGCAAGCCAGTTCGCTGTCGCAATCGCAGCATCACCTGCTCCGCTTGTTGCTCAGCTGCTGTTAGTAACTCTCGACCAACTGCTGGTGAATTTTGCTGCGATAACGCGTTAGCCCAGGTTGCCGGATATTTCTGATTCCACCATCTGACGCCACCGATATGGCTGTGTGCACCAGGGCCGGCTCCCCACCAATTGCCGCTCTGCCAATAAATCTCATTGTGTCGGCAAGTTGCACCCTTTCCCCAATTTGAAATTTCATACCAAGTAAATCCCTGCTGCGTTAAAAATTCATCAGCCATCAGATAACGAGCCGCTGCCACATCATCATCTGGCATCGGTAATTCGCCGCGGTTAACTAAGCCAGCTAATTTGGTACCAGATTCCACAATCAATGAATATGCCGAGATGTGATTTATTGGTAATGATGTTGCTTGAGTTAGCGAAGTTAACCAATCCTGATCGCTCTCCCCTGGTGTGCCATAAATTAAATCTAAACTTAAATTGCGAAACCCAACCTCGTAAGCAGTTAACACAGCGTCACTGACTGCTGCTGGGTTATGCGTCCGATCTAGCACTTGCAACACATTTGTTACTGCGCTTTGCATACCAACTGAGATTCGATTAATGCCAAGATCAAAATATCCTTGCAGCGATGACTTAGATACCGAGTCTGGATTTGCTTCTAACGTTATTTCAATGTCAGCAGCAAATTTGTGACTAATCTTCTGAAACACCGATTGATATGCAGACGGTTCAAGCAGCGATGGTGTGCCACCACCAATAAAAATAGTTGCGATTTCCGGCAGCTCACCTAACACCCGGTTAGCTAGTTCTAACTCAGCCAAAATCGCGGCAGGCCAATCAGCTGGACCAAAACCGGCAAGCTCAGTTGCGGTGTAAGTATTGAAGTCGCAATAGCCGCAGCGTTTGGCGCAGAACGGCACATGCAAGTAAAGTCCAAACTTTTGTTCGGGCAAACTTGCTAACGCAGTTGCTGGCAGCGAACCATCAAGTGGTGGCGTTGCTCCGTCAGGCTGTATTGGCACTCTCAGAGTAAATACCATCGACCAAGTCTTGGTACTTCTGCATCACCCTAGAGCGGCGCACCTTCAAACTTGGCGTAAGTTCGTCTGCTTCGATAGATAGGTCCTTGGGCAGCACTCGGAATTGCTTGACCTGTTCCCAGCGATTTAAGCCAGCATTTAGCGAATCAATCTCGCTTTGTAGTTGAGCTAAGACTGCAGGATTTTCTCGCAGTTGATCGTAACTACCAGTTAACTTATTGCGCTCCGCAAATGCCACTAGCCCTTCTGGATCAAGCGCGATCAAAGCTGAAACAAAGTTACGGTTAGCAGCCACCACCAAAATATGTGAAGCAATTTGAGTTACCGCTTTGAACTTAACTTCAATTGTGGTTGGCGCTACGAATTTTCCAGAGCTGGTTTTAACAACATCGCGCTTGCGATCAGTAATTTTGATTCTTCCTTCCGAATCAATCTCACCAATATCGCCGGTGTAGAGCCAGCCGTCAGCATCAAATGCTTTTGCATTCTCTTCTGGCAAATTGTGATAGCCGCGCATCAGCGCTGGACTTTTAATTAACAACTCACCATCAGCGGCAACTTTCACCTGAGTGCCAGGGAATGGCTCGCCAACATAACCAATTGCGGTATCCCATGGTCTGGACATTGCAGTTGCAGGTCCTGATTCAGTTAAGCCCCAGCCTTCCAAAATCTTTAAATTAGCTGCAGCAAACCAGGTGTTAATTTCAGTTGATAACGCTGCCGCACCGGAGATGAAGTAGCGAATGTTGCCACCGAATCGCTGGTGCAGTTTGTGGAACACCAATTTTTCGGCAACTTTGTATGCAGGAGATTTCTTACCTTTATCCAAATCACCAGATAGCGCCGCCTTAGTTCCTACCTTGAACGCCCAATTAAAGATCTTCGCTTTGGCGCCGCCAGCATGTGCTACGTCAGCAGTAACTTTGGCATGTACTTTCTCAAAAATACGAGGCACTGCCGCCATGCAAGTTGGCTTAACATCGCCAAGATTCTCCACAATTTTTGGCACTCGACCATCAATTGCAGTTTGAAAACCGATTTGCAATTGCAGCACTGAAAGCACTTTGCCAAATGAATGCGCAAGCGGTAACCAAAGTAACTGCACATCTTGATCGGTCAAAATTCCCAATGACTCGATAGAAGCTGCTTGATAGGTGAATCCTTTGTGCATCAACTCAACGCCTTTTGGCTTACCAGTGGTACCTGAGGTGTAAATCAGCGTTGCTAGTGTGTCGCCGGTAATTCGAGCTATGTGATCATTAACCACGTTTGGATTTGACTCTAGCAATCTCTTGCCGCGCTTACCTAAATCTTCCAGCGTGATTACAAAATCACCATCGCCGACACCATCAAATACCACGATATTTTTTACTCGTGGCGTGCGAGATTTAATTGCAACGTATTTATCTACCTGCTCTTGATTCTCGGCAAAAACAACGATGGAACCAGAATCGGCAACAATGTAAGCAGCATCTTCAATTCCAGTAGTTGGATAAACAGTTGTAGTGGCAGCCCCCGTTAGCAAAATAGCATAGTCAGCAGCCATCCATTCGAATCTAGTATTTGATGCAATAGCAACCCGATCGTTATCAATCACACCAAGTGATATCAAACCGGCAGCATATGCGCGTACTTGTTGATCTAAATCGCGCCAAGTGTATTTTTTCCAACCAGGATCAGTTGGTTGCCAAAAGGCGACAGTGTCAGGTGACGTTTTGACACGGTTTACGAACATCTGCGCCACATTTGCCTGCGGCGTTGGAATAATTGCGTTCAGATCTCCGGTGATGGACATATTGGCCTCCTGGGTAACAGGTGCATCGACAGTAGGGGTAACTGACGGGTAGCGAAAGTAGGAGAATCAGTTTTTTGCGGTTTTGGCATCGCCATTGTTCGTGGCAAGGGCGGCAATGAAGGCCTCCTGCGGCACCTCCACCTTGCCCACCATCTTCATTCGCTTTTTGCCCTCTTTTTGCTTCTCCAGCAATTTTCGCTTTCGGGTGATGTCACCGCCATAGCACTTGGCCAGAACATCTTTCCTGATCGCCCGAATCGTCTCGCGGGCAATAATCCGAGCTCCGATTGCAGCTTGAATTGGCACTTCAAATTGCTGCCGTGGAATTAGCTCGCGCAATTTAGTTGCCATTTGGACGCCATAGTTATAAGCCTTGTCTTTATGCACGATTGCCGAGAAGGCATCCACCGCATCGCCGTGTAACAAAATATCTACTTTAACCAGATCAGCTGATTTCTCAGTGGTGAATTCATAATCGAGCGAGGCATAGCCGCGAGTTCTGGACTTCAGCGAATCAAAGAAGTCAAACGCAATCTCAGCCAATGGCAATTCGTATCGCATCTCAACTCGCTCTTCCGACAAATAATCCATGCCAAGCAAACTGCCACGACGGGATTGGCACAACTCCATAATCGCGCCGATAAATTCAGATGGCGAAATTATGGTTGCCCGCACCATTGGTTCAAAAACCATTGCAACTTTGCCAGTTGGATATTCACTTGGATTTGTCACAATCAATTCGGTACCGTCATCCATCTGCACTCGATAAACTACGTTTGGCGCGGTTGAGATCAAATCTAAATTAAATTCTCGGGATAGTCGTTCTCGAACAATCTCTAAATGCAATAAACCAAGAAAGCCGCAACGGAAACCAAATCCAAGCGCAGCAGAAGTCTCTGGCTCATAAGCTAACGCCGCATCATTAAGTTTCAATTTATCTAGCGCATCGCGTAGCGCGGGATAATCAGATCCATCCATCGGATAAAGGCCAGAGAACACCATTGGTTTTGGTTCTTGATAACCACCAAGCGGGTGCGCGGCTGGTTTTCCTGAGATAGTTACGGTGTCACCAACTTTAGATTGCCGCACATCTTTAACGCCTGTGATTAAATAACCTACTTCACCTGCAACTAATCCTGCTGCGGCAGTTGGCTCTGGCGAGATCACACCAACTTCCAATAATTCATGCACTTCATTTGTGGACATCATCAAAATGCGATCACGTGCTTTGATTGCGCCATCAACGACTCGAACATAAGTCACTACACCGCGATACACGTCATACACCGAATCAAAAATTAATGCGCGCGCTGGTGCTGCTGGATCACCTTTTGGTGCCGGAACTTGCTCCACAATTGCATGCAATAAATCTGCCACACCTTCGCCAGTTTTTGCACTGACTCGCAATACCTCTGCAGGATCACAACCAATAATTTTGGCTAACTCATTGGCATACTTATCTGGCTGTGCACTTGGCAGATCAATTTTGTTTAGTACTGGAATAATCTGCATGTCATTTGCTAGTGCCAGATATAAATTAGCCAATGTCTGCGCTTCAATTCCCTGCGCTGCATCAACTAATAAAATTGCACCTTCACATGCCGCAAGTGATCGGGAAACTTCATACGTAAAATCAACGTGACCTGGCGTATCGATCATGTTCAATACGTAATCTTGACTATCTCTGCCAACCCAAGGTAATCGCACTGCTTGCGACTTAATTGTGATGCCACGTTCCCGCTCAATATCCATTCGATCCAAATACTGCTCGCGCATCTGGCGAGCTTCCACCACGCCAGTTAGCTGCAGCATCCGGTCGGCCAGGGTGGACTTGCCATGGTCGATATGGGCGATGATGC
>CAYXYW010000045.1:0-8549 GCA_964469855.1 uncultured Bifidobacterium sp. | reverse complement strand
AGCTGACATGCAAGATCGGATGCTGCAATAGCGATAGCTGGATCCACTCCCCGTTCGAATCTGCGACTGGCCTCGCTGGAAAACACATGACGTCGCGCTGTTTCTGCCACCCTCGTGGCTGAAAAATGGGCTGCTTCAAGAACTATCTCTTTTGTGTTCTCCGATATCTCGCTATCCACTCCACCCATTACGCCAGCGAGAGATAATGCTTTTTGCTCATCTGCAACAACTAAATCTGTTTGAGCCAACATACGTTTTTGATGATCTAATGTTTCAAGTGTCTCCGCTGGATTTGCGTAGCGAATTGATATTGCACCTTTTACCTTAGACATATCAAAAGCGTGTAGCGGTTGACCCAATTCCAGCATTACGTAATTTGTAACATCTACAGCGAGCGAAACTGGTCTCATGCCAGCAAGCATCAACTTTCGTCGAATCACCCATGGCGATACCGCATCAGGATCGAACCCGTCAAGAGTAGATAGATGAAGCGCTGTGCAGTCCTGCAAAGCTGAAATTTGTGCCGTGATGGCTTTGGACTTAGCCTCTTCTATTGTCTCAACGCGGACTACTGGATCAACATACTCAGCATTCAAACTCATAGCTAATTCACGTGCCAACCCTCGAATACTTAATGCATATCCGCGATCAGGCAGTACCGCTAGATCTAACACACTATCTTTCAATGCTAGCGAGGAGATAGCATCAGATCCAACTTCGAAATCATCTTCTAATACCAATATTCCGCTATGGTCATCAGCAATTCCTAGTTCACGCAAACTACAAATCATGCCATTAGAAATTTTTCCATATGTTTCGCGCTGGCTGATCTGGAAATCACCGGGCAAAACCGATTCGGGCAATGCAACTACTACTAAATCGCCAACTTTAAAATTGCTAGCACCGCAAACTATTCCGTTAATATCAGTAGGTCCAGGTCCGACTTGAACTTGGCAGAACCGAATTGGTTTCTTAAACTCAGTTAATTCTTCTATCTCAAGTACTCGACCAATCCTGATATCTCCAGATAGCCCAGCACCGGTTTCAATTATCTCTTCTACTTCGAAGCCAAGTTGCGTAAAAGCTGTTGCAGCTAACGAGGCAGTAATTTGACTATCGGTCTTAATAAACTCTGATAACCATGTTAACGGCGCTTTCATTAGGAAATGGCTCCAAACATCTTGGTGAACCGGATATCGCCTTCAACCATATCTCGCATGTCAGTCACGCCATTTCGAAACATTAGCGTTCTTTCTATACCCATGCCGAACGCAAATCCGCTGTAAACGGATGGATCAATACCAACTGCCGCTAGCACCTTTGGGTTCACTACGCCGCAGCCGCCCCATTCAACCCAACGACCGTTAAAAAACACATCCATCTCTGCGCTTGGTTCTGTAAATGGGAAATAGGACGGCCGCAATCTAGTTTCGACATCAGAACCAAACATTTCTTTGGCAAAATGAGAAATGGTTCCCTTTAATTCTGCCATGCCAATTCCCTTGTCAACAACCAAACCTTCAACTTGGTGGAAAACTGGAGTGTGGGTTTGATCAAGATCATCAGATCTAAAAACTTTTCCAGGTGAAATTACGTAAACTGGAAGTTCGCGATTTATTAAAGATCTAATCTGAACCGGCGAGGTTTGAGTCCTAAGCAGCACACCTGGGTAATCTGAGCTCAGATAAAATGTGTCTTGCATTGATCGCGCTGGGTGATTAGCCGGAATATTTAACGCATCGAAATTCAGAATCTCCGCTTCCGCTTCAGGGCCCTCATCAACCTGGTATCCCATGGCAGTGAAAATCTCAATAATACGATTCATTGTTGCAGTTAACGGATGAATGCCGCCGCGATCGATTGTCAGCGTGGCCAAGGAAACATCTTCTTTCTCAGATTGCAAGATCAGTTCATCTCGCAATGCTTCAAGTTCCATCTGCTTAGCAGCGAATATCTCCTGCAATTCAGATCGGTAAGTGCCTATCACTGCACCAAATTTCGCCCTATCCACGGCAGGCAATTTGCCAAGTTCCCGATTTGCCAGCGCCAATGGGGATTTGTCGCCAAGGTGGGCCAAGCGAACAGATTTGAGCGAATCAAGGTCACTAGCCTCTTTAATAGCAGCTTCAGCCGAATTCCGCGCATCTTCAAGATGCGACATATTTAGAATTGTTGAATTCGACTCATTGCTCATCTGTCAATCCTATGCTTTTGTTGCAAGAATCCGAACTGCTGACACGTAAAGACACACCCCTGCTGCGATGGCGGCATTTAAAGACTCCGCCTTTCCAAGCATCGGAATCTTCACCAACTTATCGCTAGCCTGCTTCAACTCCGGCGAAACACCATTTGCCTCATTGCCAATCCCCCAGATAACCGGTTGCCTGTCGTAAATTGAGGGATCCGTTAACAAATCTGGCGCTTTTAAATCCGTAACGACAAGTTTGCAGCCCAATTCTTGTCGGATCTTACTTAAAGTCGATAGGTCAACATCGCTAATTACCGGAATATTGAAAATGCTCCCTGCTGAGCTGCGTACACACTTTTCATTAAATGGATCTGTACAGCCCGGACTTAACAGCACGCCGTCAGCACCAAATGCGTCAGCAGTTCGAATGATGGTGCCTAAATTTCCTGGATCCTGAATTTCTTCCAAATAGATAAGCGTCTTAGGCGACTTTGGTAATTGAGCTAATTCATAATTTGGTTTGCTTACTATCGCCAAAATACCCTGGGGTGTTACTGTGTCACTTATTTCCTGATAATTGCTATTTGATATCGAAAATACTGGCACATTTGAAATAAATGCCGGCAGATCGGTGTCTTCACGATAAAGCACACCGATAATTTCGACACCAGCCATGATGGCCGCTTCAATTATTTGCGCGCCCTCGGCAATGAAGTGTCCAGCACGTTCCCGTTCCACTTTGCGCTTCAGCCGTTTTGCTTGCTTTACCAAGCTTGCAGCTGTTGTTCCCGCCATGCCAGAACTTACGCGTTTGGTAAAGCAGCCCGGCTTGCAGCAACTAGTTTGGTAAAGGTGTCCGGATCAGACACGGCTATCTCTGCCAACATTCTTCGATCAACTTCAATATTTGCAGCCTTTAAGCCCTGCATAAACCTGTTATAGGTCATGCCATTTGCACGGCTGGCAGCATTGATTCGGGTGATCCAAAGTCGACGCATATCTCCCTTAAGAGTGCGGCGATCGCCGTAAGCATAAACTAATGAGTGGGTTACTTGTTCTTTTGCTTTTCGGTACAACCGAGAACGCTGACCTCGATAACCACTTGCCCGCTCCAACGTTGTGCGACGTTTTTTAGCCGCATTAACACCACGTTTTACTCTTGCCATGATTTTTCTCCTTAAAAAATAAAAATTAGCGCTTGCCCAAAAGTCGCAAAGTTCGCTTTACGTTAGGTTCTTTTACTACAGCGTCCTTTTCCAATCGTCGAGTGCGCTTGGATGGCTTGCCGGTCATCAGGTGACGCATATTGCTCTGCTCGTGGGTGATTTTTCCGGTGCCGGTTACGCGGTAAGTTTTCTTAGCGCGACTATGTGTCTTTATCTTTGGCATTTTTCTTCCTTCCTAATTCTCGGTTTCAGCAATTGCTGCTTCGGTCTTTTTGGCCTTTGGTTTTGATCCTTTGCGAACTGGAGCAATCACCATGACCATATTTCTGCCATCTTGTTTTGGCGTGGACTCAACAAACCCGACTTCAGTTATATCTTCCGCGAGTCTAGAGAGAAGACGAAGTCCAATCTCTGGTCTGGATTGTTCTCGACCACGAAACATGATGGTTACCTTTACTTTGTCGCCGTTCTTCAAGAATCGTTCCACATGCCCTTTTTTCGTTACGTAGTCATGGTCATCAATCTTTGGCCGAAGCTTGATTTCCTTGATAACGGTCTGGACCTGATTTCGCTTGGCTTCGCGAGCCTTTTGTGCAAGTTCATACTTGTACTTGCCAAAATCCATCACTTTGCAAACTGGCGGTACAGCGTCTGGGGCTACTTCTACGAGATCTAGATCATTATCCAAAGCTAATTTCAGCGCGGTATCGATTGATACAACACCTACTTGTTCGCCTTCGGGACCAATAAGTCTGACCTCTGCCACGCGAATGCGGTCATTGATCCTTGGTTCAGCGCTGATAAAGCCTCCAATGCTTGCAATTGTTTAGCTAACGCCATAGCAAAGCAAGCCCAGACTGGTCCAAAAATCGGCCAGGGACCAAACCAGCAGCCCTCAGGCATGCAGGTGGGAATGCTCCACTTTGACTATTTAACTAGTCGGTCAAGCGCAGATGCTAGCAGATACCCCAGGCACCCCGGTCACTACAGGCGGCAGGCTGATATCTCGGTGACCAAGATGCCCTTAGCGCCAATTTGATACAGTTCATCCATCACCTGATGCACTCGTTCGGAGGGCACCATCACTCGGATAGCGCTCCACGCCGGATCTCGTAACGCCGAAACCGTCGGGCTCTCAAAGCCAGGAGTGATTTCACAAGCCTTTTCAACTAAGTCAGATGGGATGTCGTAGTCCATCAGGACATAGTCTCTAGCCACAATGACGCTGTTCAATCGTCGTACAAACCGATTAATAATTTCATCATCATCTCCGGTTTTTCCAGAGATCAATACCGCTTGGGAATGCATAATGGGCTCCCCAATTAATTCAAGTCCAGCTAATTGCAGTGTGGTGCCAGTTGCGACTACATCTGCGACATAATCCGCAACACCTAACTGCACCGCATTCTCGACTGCACCGTCTAGCCTGACAATTTCAGCTTCAATTCCCTGTTGAGTTAACCAACTAGACAACAATCCTGGGTACGAGGTTGCAATTCGGGCAGTAGCTAACGAGCTTATCGCTACATCTGACTTTGGACCAGCGATTGCAAAAAAGGCACGGCTAAAACCTAACGGGAGTATTTCAGTAACTGATACACCGCTATCTACAACCATATCTTGACCAGTGATTCCTAATTCCAGTTTTCCTTTAGCAACATACACTGCAATGTCCTTGGGTCGTAAGAAGAAGAATTCAACTTCATTTTCCCGATCGACAACTACCAGGTTTTTAGCTTGGACTTTAGTTAAATATCCAGCCTCCCGTAGCATCTGCGCAGCTGGTTCAGCCAATTGGCCTTTGTTTGGTATGGCTACTTTAAGCATCTAATTCCTAAACTAAAGTTCTTTCAATATTTCATCAAGGCTTACATTAGCGGAGATAGCCAATAATGCGGCCCAATAAAGCAATTGCGCAATCTCAACTGCCGTTGCTTGCGCGGATTCATGTTCAGCAGCCATCCAAGCCTCAGCTGCTTCTTCTATGACCTTTTTACCGATCTCATGTGTACCTAAACTTAAGTACTTAGCTGAATTCGAGAGGCTTGGATCTGCCTCAGCCTTAGATTCCAAAAGTTTATATAACTCTTCGAACGTCATCTCAACTCAACTTCTTCTTTAATAAAGACATCTCGACGGTCGCGTGGGCAGCTTCTAATCCCTTATTGGACTTCATATCCGTTAACCCTGATCGCACGATTGCCTGCTCTTCAGTGTCGCAGGTTAATAATCCAAAACCAATCGGCTTTCCGGTATCCAGCATCAATTGCATTAAACCTGAAGTGACTCCATCACAGACAAAATCGAAATGCGGTGTATCTCCTCGCAGTACAAGTCCTAGGGCGACTGCTCCATCAAATTCATTTGCTAACGCAATTTTCACACCTAATGGCAATTCAAATGATCCAGGTACGCGAAATATTTCGAAGGATGCATTGCAGTTACGAAGATAGTTAGAAGCGCCAGTAATAAGGCCATCCATAATCGTCTCATGCCAACTGGATGCAACCACTGCTATCTGTAATCCAGATGCATCAATTACTGGGGTTTGCGGCGCGCCGTTATTGCTCACGCTGCCAATGCTACTGGCTAGGCGAATTCGTGCCCCATCCGTTCACGTTTTGTGGCTAGATACTTTTCATTATGTCGATTTGCCGGCACCTGGAGAGCCACACGATCAACAATCTCCAACCCAAATCCAACTAAACCTGCTCGTTTCGCAGGATTATTAGTTAGCAACCTCATTTTTCGAACCCCAAGGTCATAAAGTATTTGGGCGCCGGTACCGTAATCACGAGCATCAACAGGTAAACCTTGAGCTACGTTAGCATCAACTGTATCTAGGCCTTGATCCTGCAATTGATATGCACGCAATTTATTCGCCAACCCAATTCCGCGCCCTTCATGACCATGCATGTAAACCAACACACCTTGGCCGGCGGCGGAAATTGCGGAGAGAGCCGCATGCAACTGCGGACCACAATCACAACGAAGCGAACCAAAGATGTCTCCAGTTTCACATTCGGAGTGCACTCTTACCAAGGTCGGGGTGTCTTCTGCTATTTCTCCGGCGACAAGGGCAATGTGCTCGCTTCCATCTATCGTGCTGCGATATACATAAGCTTTGAAATCACCAAATTCGGTGGGAAGATTTGCAACTGAAAGTTGTTCAACATGTTTCTCATTTGCTCTTCGATAAGCAATGAGGTCAGCAATTGAAATCATAAACAGCCCATTTGCATCCGCAAAATCGCGAGCATCGTCAGCTCGCATCATAGATCCATCATCATGAACTAATTCGCAAAGAACACCAACGGGTTTCAATCCAGATAGCACTGCTAAGTCAACAGCTGCCTCGGTATGTCCAGCTCGTCTAAGCACTCCACCTTCCACTGCCCGCAATGGGAATATATGACCAGGCCTTCGCAGATCTGTTGGTTTTGATCGCTCACTCGCCAAAATATGTATTGTTCTATTTCGATCAGCAGCGCTGATGCCAGTTGTGATATCAGATGCTGCGTCCACTGAAACAGTAAAGGCTGTTTGCTTGAGATCTTCATTAAATAGCGTCATGGGTGGAATATTCAATCGAACTAAATCGCGATCTAGCATTGGCACGCAGATGACGCCTGAAGTGTGGCGAACCATGAAGCCGATTGATTCTGTCGTGGACAATTCAGCAGCTTGAATCAAGTCAGCTTCATTTTCACGATTTTCATCATCGACTACCACTAAAGGTTTTCCATCTGCAAATTCCCTTAGGGCAGCCTCTATCGAATCTAATCGTAATGTCATTTTCTGTCCTTCAACATGGATTCTACATATTTTGCAATTAAATCAACTTCAACATTAACCAATGACCCAACATTCATTTCTCCGAAATTTGTTAGATTAAGCGTAGTCGGGATTAATGACACTTCAAACCAATCTTCTCCAACACCTGAAACTGTTAATGAGACCCCGTTGAGACAAATAGAACCTTTTAGCACAACATATTTTGCAATTGAACTATCAAGACTAAAACGAAATGTTGACCAATCCGAATGCTCTGTTATATCTAACAGCTGAGATTTGCCGTCTATGTGCCCTTGTACCAAATGACCGCCAAATCGATCCCCTATTGCCATTGCGAGTTCTAGATTCACAATTGAACCATCCGTAATATCTAACATGTTGGTCAATGAAAGTGTGATGCCCATGACATCAACATCAAAATGATTTGACGAGTGATCTATATCGGAAATAGTTAAACATACACCGTTTACCGAAATGCTATCGCCTAATTGCAAGGGTGGAAAACTCGTCGGATACTCAATTTTTAGTTTGGCGAAATCTTCCAATAACTGTTTTGAGACTAATTTTCCCGTGCCAAGTATTAATCCGGTAAACACTATTTCACCGCCAAAACACGATAAACAGAAACGATATCTGCACCAACTGTGGTGCTCGAGTAGAGGTGGAGATCCATTGCGTCAGTTACCTTACTGACTCCAATATCCATAATTGCATCTAGTCCGGTAGTACCAATTAGCTTGGGCGCAGTGAACCAAATTAGCTCGTTAACTAAACCAGATTCTATAAAGGCCGTACTTAATGTAGGTCCCGCTTCAACCAACACTGATAATTGCTGATCGCTCCAGATTCGATCCAAAATTTTGGCTAAATCAGACTCGTCTGAAATTGAGACGACATGATCAGTGGCATAGATTGGGTGATCTTTCGGAGGAGATTGCTTCCCCAACAACAACACCGAAGGTTGATTTGCTCGTAACTTTCCCGCTGGTGTTCTTGCTGTTAATTGTGCGTTGTCTTGCAGAACGCTTTTTGTGCTCGAGATAATTACATCAGATTCTTCCCGAAGGGCATGCACCAGATTTCGTGATTGCTCACTGCTTATCCACTTTGAACTACCGTCAGCTGCTGCCACTTTACCATCTAACGAACTTGCAACCTTTAGTCGCACATAGGGTCTACCTTGGTTCTGAGCAATTGTGAACCAAGGATTAATTCCACTCGCCTCTTCAAGCATAACGTGCTTGATTACTTCTATTCCATTTCGTTGCAAATAATCAGCACCACCATGGCTCTGCGGGGTAATATCTGATTGTGCGATTACAATTCTCGATATTCCAGCAGCAACCAATGAACGCGCACAATCAGTATCTTTTTGAGGTTGATAACAAGGCTCTAGCGTA
>CAYXYW010000044.1:0-8553 GCA_964469855.1 uncultured Bifidobacterium sp. | reverse complement strand
CTGCGTCTCACGATTGGGGGTCTGTCCTCCCACCACCTGATAACCCAGATCAGTGGCAATCCGGCCCCGGGCAGTTCGGCCCAACAATCCTTGGCGCACTAAGTACGGCTCAACAACCTCAGAGATTGTGGCCATCTCCTCACCAACTGCTATCGCTAAGGTGGAAAGCCCGACCGGACCGCCACCAAATTGCGTAACTAAAGCGTGCAATACCGCTCGATCTAGCCGATCTAACCCGGCTGGGTCAATTTCATATAAATCCAACGCTGCTTTTGCTGCCGTCAAGGATATTTTGCCATCAGCATGCACGCTGGACCAATCTCTCACTCGACGTAGCAAACGATTTGCAATTCTTGGCGTTCCGCGTGACCGCATTGCAATCTCCGCAGCGCCAGCAGTATCCATCTCGAGATGTAGTAACGAGGCACTTCTGAAAATAATCTGTTCCAGTTCGGCAACCTCATAAAAATCTAAATGAATAGTTAGCCCAAATCTATCCCGCAGCGGTGAAGGCAAAGTTCCCGCTTTAGTAGTTGCCCCAACTAAAGTGAACGGAGAAATTTCTAGCGGCACTGCGGTTGCACCCGGTCCTTTGCCAACCATGACATCAACTCGGAAATCCTCCATGGCCAAATACAACATTTCTAGTGCAGGCTTAGCGGTACGATGAATTTCATCAATAAATAAAACTTCACCATTATTAAGCGAAGTCAACACTGCAGCTAAATCACCCGCATGCGTGATGGTAGGACCTGACGTGACTCGCAATGGCACACCAAGTTCTTTAGCAGTGATGCTGGCGAGCGTGGTTTTGCCTAATCCAGCAGGTCCGCTCATCAACATATGATCTGCCGCAGCACCTCTGGCTATTGCTGCCTTAAGCGCAACACTTAATTGTTCCCGAGCGCGAAGTTGGCCGACAAACTCTGCCAAATTGGTTGGCCGAAGTGCTGTTTCGATCAACACATCGTCATCATGCGCTACTGGATCAATTAATTCTTCTTCGCTCATGCTTTAGCCAACTTAGCTAACGCAGCGCGCAATAGTTCTGCCGTATCTGAAATTTCACTGTCTATCTCAGCGACAGTTTCTCTCGCTACCTTTTCACTCCAGCCCAAATTAACTAGTGCAGCGACAACATCAGTGTGGGATGCCGGATGCTCGGTGCTATTAGCTTTATCGCGTAGCTCCAAAATAATTCGCCCAGCGCTCTTTTTTCCCAAACCAGGAACTGCAACTAAGGCAGCTTCATCTGCTTCTGAAATTGCTTTTGCTAAACCAGTAACGCCTAAAACGCTTAACGTTGCCATCGCAGTTTTAGGACCAATTCCAGAAACCCCATGTAACAAACGAAACCAAATCCGCTCTTCTTCAGAGCTAAATCCGAACAACTGCCAGCCATCTTCACGAACAATAAATTCAGTTTTAAGCTGACAGGATTCACCAACATATAGATTGCTCAACACGGCGGCTGACACGGAAACAGATAACCCAACACCTGCGCCAGGCAACTCGACAACTACTAAATTTCCAGTTATGCCAACCACTTTGCCGTGCAGAAAACTAATCATGATCGCCTTACTTTGGGCACGGTTCGCTGCCGAAAAGGCTGAGTTGTGGCACCAGCAGTAGACATTCGCCAAGCATGGCAGAGCGCAAGCGCAATCGCGTCCGCTGCATCGGCGGGTTTCGGAATTTCCGGCAAATTCAGCAGCGATTTGACCATATTGCCAACCTGCTTTTTATCGCTTCTGCCAGAACCGGTAACCGCTGATTTCACCGCAGTTGGGGTGTAAGTAGCAGCAGGAATATTTCGGGTTCTAGCAGCGAGCAAAACAACACCACCCACCTGCGCTACCCCCATTACAGTTTTCAAATTCTGTTGCGCAAATACCCGCTCTAGTGAGACCGCCTCTGGCTTGAATTCGTCCATCACGGCGTGAATCCGTTGCGCAATGACAAACAATCGATCAGCAGGATCTAATTTTGCATCACTCATCGCGACTTCTAGATGAATTAATTTGCCACCTTTGCCAGGCTCTGCCTCCACTACAGCAAGGCCACACCTCGTTAAACCCGGATCAACGCCAAGGACCCGCACTATGCCTGGGCCAACGCTCGATCGGAAGCTTCAAAATTAGCAAAAACGTTTTGAACTTCATCGCTATCTTCTAAGGCTTCAATTAACTTGAAAATCTTCTCTGCGGTGTCATCATCAACTGGAATAGTCATAGAAGGTACAAATTGCGCATCTGCGGATTCATAATCAATTCCAGCTTGCTGCAAAGCGGATCGCACATCAACTAAATCCGTTGCCTCACAAATAATTTCAAAAGTACCATCCAGGTCATTTACTTCTTGCGCACCTGCATCAAGTGTGGCTTCCAATATTTGATCCTCACCAACACCAACCGCTGACACTAAAATAACGCCTTTTCGATTGAATAAATATGCCACAGATCCGGCATCGGCCATTGAGCCACCATTTCTAGTCATGGCAACTCTCACTTCACTTGCTGCCCGATTGCGATTATCAGTTAAGCATTCGATTAATACGGCAACACCGCCTGGTGCATACCCTTCATACAAAATAGTTTGATAGTCGGCGCCACCCGCTTCAAGACCAGCGCCGCGCTTTACCGCGCGATCAATATTGTCGTTAGGCACTGAAGATTTTTTTGCCTTTTGAATAGCGTCATAAAGTGAAGGATTGGAATCTGGATCAGGTCCACCAATACGAGTAGCAACTTCAATATTTTTCACCAATTTGGCAAAAAGTTTGCCACGTCGGGCATCTATCACTGCCTTTTTGTGTTTTGTGGTCGCCCATTTGGAATGGCCTGACATGCTTACTCCTCTATCTGACTCAATAACCTAACGCTAAGTGACTTTACCTTCAACTAGGTCAACAAAATACTTATGCACCCAACTGAAATTTGCCAGTTCCGGGTGAAAACTAGTGGCGATAGCTCTACCTTGCTTAACCATAACGGGCGTGACCTCATCGGATCTAGTTAACTCCGCCAGCACAGTCACCCCTGCGCCAACAGATTCAACTTTTGGTGCTCGAATAAAAACTCCAGTTAAGCTATCGCCTAATTTGCTTGCTATCTCTCCTTCAAAAGAGTCTACCTGCCTGCCAAAGCCGTTTCGGCGAACTGAAATATCAATTGCGCCAAATGAGATTTGATCTGATCTGCCATCAATTATTTTTGATGCAAGCAAGATCATGCCAGCGCAAGATCCATAAACAAACATTCCTGCCGAAATTTTCGCAGCAATAGCCTGATCCAAGCCGGTTGATTTCGCCAGAAGCGACATCGTGGTGGATTCGCCACCGGGAATAATTAATGCATCAATCGGAGCTAACTGATCAACTGATCTAATTTCAACTGCAGTTACACCAAATTTCGCCAGCGCAGCAATATGCTCTCTAAAGTCACCCTGCAGCGCAAGAACGCCGAAATTCATTAGTTCACCAACCGCGAGACGCGTATTTCTCCGAATCTGGCAAAGTGTCAATGTTTATCCCAACCATAGCTTCACCTAGGCCACGAGAAACATCTCCAATTTTTTTCGCATCGGTGTAGTGCAAGGTCGCCTGCACAATTGCTGCTGCTCGCTTTGCTGGATCGCCGCTCTTAAAAATACCTGATCCAACAAATACACCTTCCGCACCTAACTGCATCATGAGCGCAGCATCTGCAGGTGTTGCAATACCGCCCGCGGTAAACAGCACAACAGGCAATTTTCCAGTACGTGCAACTTCAGCTACGACTTCATAGGGTGCCTGTAAGTTCTTAGCTGCAGTGAAAAGCTCTTCTTCACTCAATACAGAAAGCCGTTTAATGTCACCCAAAATTTGTCGCATATGCCTTGTTGCTTCAACCACATTTCCAGTGCCTGCTTCCCCTTTGGAGCGAATCATTGCGGCACCTTCAGTGATGCGGCGCAGTGCTTCGCCTAGATTTGTTGCGCCACAAACAAATGGAACAGTGAATTTCCATTTATCAATGTGATTAGCTTCATCAGCGGGAGTTAAAACTTCCGATTCATCAATGTAGTCAACACCTAATGATTCCAAAACTTGTGCTTCCACGAAATGACCAATTCGAGCTTTCGCCATAACGGGAATCGAAACCGAATTTACAATTCCTTCAATCATGTCTGGGTCGGACATACGAGCAACTCCACCCTGAGCACGAATATCAGCTGGAACGCGCTCTAGTGCCATTACTGCAACCGCGCCGGCATCTTCCGCAATTTTTGCCTGCTCCGGCGTGACAACATCCATAATCACGCCACCTTTAAGCATTTCTGCCATGCCACGTTTAACTGTTGGTGTTCCGGTGCGAAGTTCAGTCATTAGGTCCCCTTAGTCGGGGCAATGGTACGCGAAAGGGCGAGAACCGCCATTGCGGTCCTCGCCCTGATAAGCGTTACTTACGGATTACCAAGTTGGCAGGTTTGGTAGCGCCGGAATCTCAACCGGTGCTGCGGCAGCTGGCTTAGATACTTTCGCCGCCTTCTTAGCCTTTGGCTTGGCCTTCTTCACTGCTTTCTTTGGCTTCGCTACTTTCTTAGCTGACTTCTTGCTGGCCTTCTTGGGCGCCTTAGTCTTCTTCGCGGTCTTTTTTGCAGACTTCTTTACTGCTTTTTTCTTGGCTTTCTTTACTGCTTTCTTTGCTTTCTTAGCAGGAGCCTTCTTGGCAGTTCGCTTCGCAGTCTTCTTAGTAGCCTTTTTTGCTGATTTCTTTGGTGCACGCTTTGCTGAAGATTTTTTAGCAACTCGCTTTTTTGTAGCCTTTTTTACGGCCACGTTACCTCCCCGATCATGGCGTCACGTCTGACGCGAGGGGGATATTTTGTTCTATTGGTGAATGGTTTGGCAACACCACAACAAAATTAAAATATTTGCAAGATGGAATCATCAAAATCAACATAGCGAGGCACAGTGGCGCGTCCAGAAAGCCGAAGCCATCGAGCAATTCGCCAACTTCGCAAATAGAGAGTGGATCTAACTGCTTCGTTATACATGCGACGCGCATCCTGCAAACGAACCTGAGCCAATTGAATTGGTAACTCAGCACTGCGCTGCTGCAAGATTCGAGTTAGCTCCGACTCGGCAAATAAATGTCGAGCGGAGAACAACTGCACCGAAGCTTCCATTTTGGCTTGATTTGCAGCGTTAATAATCTCCGCTACCCCAGTTGTCAGGGCAGCCTCATAACGTTCATTGCATCTGCGCCATAGCGTTGTTCTAGCGCTGCTAACACGGCGATGCAATCGATCTAACCGACCCGCCACCTGTGAAGCAAACAGCAGCACAATAAATATTGATGTCAGCAACAAAATGAAAGTTGTCATCCAACACCCTGCATCTGGCGACCCCATCGGCCAATAAACAAATGTGCCAAATCCTCGCGAACTCGCTCTCCAGCAAGGCGGGCTGAGTCATAGCAATCAAGCACTCGATCAGTGACTAAGTCCCAGTCGTATCGCCAAACTAATTTTGATCCAATTTCAGCAAGTTCAGCCATTTTTGCCGGGTTCGATATGGCATTGATCAACGCAGCCGCAATGCCTGCTGGGGTTGGTTCAAATAGCAACCCGGCTTTTCCTTCAGCAAGTACTAATCGAAAAGCTTCGATATTTGATGCCGCTATCGCGGCGCCCGCTGACATTGCCTCGGTGAGGATGATGCCGAAGGATTCACCAGAAAGATTAGGTGCGATAAATAAATCCGTGCCTCGCAGCAATGATGCCTTTTCGGCATCGGAAACCGGACCAATTACTTTTATTGCGGCTCTGCTTGATGCCGAGAGTTCTTCATATTCCGCTGGCAACTCTCCCATGCCAACAATTGCCAACTTAATCTCAAAGCCAGCATCTCGCGCCGCTTCAAAACCCACCAACAATTCGGCAAGACCCTTGCGTTCATCCTCGAGCCTGCCAATGAACAAAATCTGAAAATCTGATTCTGGAAAGGCCCGACTTGGAATTGCGTTCCGGAAATAGCTCACATCAATGCCATTGGGAATGATTAATGCATCGCCACCAACGCTTTCCAATACGCTACGCCGAGCTAATTCGCTAACCGCGATTCGCACCGTGCAGCGCTCCAATACTGAATTAGCTAAGAATCTGCCGCTCTTGACCGCTACCGAATAGTCGTATGAGGCGTGCTGTGTCGCCACAATTGGTCCACTTGCAGTCCAAGCCACAATTGGTGAAATGCTGAGACTGAGCGGTTCATGTAAATGCAGCACATCAAAATCATTTTTGCGCAACCATTGCTGCGCTCGTCGAAATGCGACTGGATCGAATTTAACTCTTGAGATCGCACCATTAAATGGCACCGGTACCGAATCACCAGCTGACACAACTTCATCGGAATCATCATTTGTGGTTGGAGCGAAAATCGAAACCTGATGTCCTAGCTCACGCAACCGCTCCGATAGCCCAATTACATGGGACTTAACTCCCCCTGGCACAGACCAGTCATATGGACAAACCATGCCGATGTTTAAGAGATCACGCATGACTTCGCCACAATCGTTGCAATACGTGCCAATCAGTTGGATGTGCTTGCACATACTTAGTGAAGCGATCAGCCATTTCTTGAGTTGCCTTGATAATCGCATCCTCACGAGAGAGCGATTTATCTAACACAATAGGTGGATCAACATAACCTGCAAGTTTGTTTGGTTCATTAAACAAACAGGCGGTTGTCAAAACCGAATCAGTTGCATATGCCAGCGCCGCTGGACCAGATGGCATAGTGCATTTTTCGCCACAGAATTCCACTTCAATTCCACTCGATGACATATCTCGATCGGCAACTAACGCTACTAATTTACCCGCCGTCAACGCTGATTTCAGTGCTGGAACAGTTGCCCTATCTGCAGCGGGATAAGCAATTAGACCAATAGATTTTCGATAATCTAAGAACGCTTCAAAAACTCGCTCAGGTTTAAGCCGTTCCGCAACAGTAATAACTTCACCAGCCCGCATCGCAAACCAGCGACCTGCCAAATCCCAGTTTGCTAAGTGCGCAACAGCAACCACCACACCTTGACCCTGTTTAATTGGATTTAACAAGATCTCTGGATTTTCAATATTTACCATCTGATTCACCCGAGTGTCGCTGTAGCTGGGAAGCTGAAACGCCTCCACCCAATATCTGCTGTACGAAATTAATCCAGCTTTCACTAGTTGCTCTAACGCGTCTCCAGTTTCTCCTGTTACAACAGCTAAATTCTTACGAAGCTGAATGACTCCTCTGCCCGATCGGCGATACGCAATTAATGCAACCTTCGAAAATAGCCATCGAGCCATATTGGTTGGCAAGAACCGAATCACGCGCCACCCAACTAAAAAAATTATTGCAGTCATGCCGATGCTCGATAAGCGAGAACAACGCGTTGCAAAACAGTAATTACTGTGACCACTGATAGCAAAATTATCGCAACATCGAGCGCAACGGCGAGGCCAAGGCCAGTAAAACCAGTTCCAACAAGAAGCAAAATGATTCGTTCTGGACGCTCCGCTATGCCAACTTTCATTGTCATGCCAAGACTTTCTGCCTTTGCGCGAACGTACGAGGTCAATTGGGCAGCAAATGCGGTGATTAGAGCGGGCACAACCAGTATTGAATTTTCAGTTGCATAAAAAAGCACAATTGAGCCAAACAGTGCGGCATCTGCAATCCGATCCATCGTGCTATCCAAAAATGCACCGATCGGATTTGATTTTCCACTCAACCGAGCCATGGTGCCATCAAGCAAATCAGAAAAAATAAAAACTAAAATAATCAGCGTACCAACAAAGAACTCACCGGCTGGAAAGAAAATTAAAGCAGCGCTAGAAATACCAATAGTTCCAAGTACGGTAATGCTGTTAGGCGTGAACCTTAACTTAAGCAGAAAATTCGCTACCGGATCGGTAACGGTGCCCACCACCGTTCGTGCTTTTTCGTTATCAAGCATCGGGCCAAGCCTGTACTAAAAGATCTCGCAGATCGGTTAATAGTTGGGCTAGCACTTTTGTGCTGCCAATAATCGGCATGAAATTTGTATCGCCTTGCCACCTAGGCACAATGTGCTGATGCAAATGGTCGGCAATTCCGGCACCAGAAACGGTACCTTGGTTTAGACCGATATTGAATCCTTGAGCTCCCGATGCTTGTCGTAATGCCTGCATAGCGGATTTAGTTAATTGGTGCAACTCGCCTGCTTCAGCATCAGTTAGTTCAGTTAACTCTGCAACATGTCGATAAGGACAAACTAGCAGGTGGCCAGAGTTATATGGATAAAGATTCATTACGACATAGCAATGCTGCCCACGCTTAACAATTAAGTCTGAATTCGAGCTGATTGAATCGGCACCACAAAACACACAACCTTGCGGCTTATCAACACCTTGCAGGTATGGCAGTCGATGCGGCGCCCACAACCGTTCCCAATCAGTAGGCGCACTCATTTAAACCTGGCTTCTATTCTCTACCGCGGTAAGGATGATTCCGATTGCCTCGTCAATGGCAACGCCATTTAC
>CAYXYW010000043.1:0-8652 GCA_964469855.1 uncultured Bifidobacterium sp. | reverse complement strand
CACCTTCCATTTGAAGTTCAATAAGGCGATTCAATTCAATCGCATATTCCATTGGTAACTCACGTGCGATTGGTTCCACAAATCCACGGACAATCATTGCCATGGCCTCATCTTCCGCCATGCCACGCGTCATTAGATAAAACAGTTGATCGTCCGAAACTTTTGAAACGGTTGCTTCGTGACCCATCGATACATCTTCTTCACGAACATCAACGTAAGGATAGGTATCAGAGCGGGAAATATCATCAACTAACAATGCGTCGCAACGAACCGTTGATTTGCTGCCATGCGCGCCTTCATCAATTTGCACCAATCCGCGATAGCTGCTGCGTCCACCAGCCCTTGCCACCGATTTAGAAACAATGCTGCTGGAAGTGTTTGGTGCAGCATGGACCATTTTTGCGCCAGCATCTTGATGCTGTCCTGGGCCAGCAAAAGCAACTGAAAGAGTCTCGCCTTTTGCGTGCTCACCAAGTAACCAAACCGCCGGGTATTTCATAGTTACTTTGCTACCGATATTGCCATCAATCCATTCCATGGTTGCGCCACGTCCAGCAGTTGCCCGCTTCGTAACAAGATTGTAAACGTTATTTGACCAATTCTGAATTGTTGTATAACGACAGCGGGCATTGTCTTTAACGATGATCTCCACAACAGCACTATGCAGCGAATCTGAGCTATAAATGGGCGCAGTGCAACCTTCGACGTAATGCACGTAAGCACCCTCATCAACGATTATCAAAGTTCGTTCAAATTGACCCATATTTTCTGTATTAATGCGGAAGTAGGCTTGTAGCGGGATTTCCACATGAACATTCTTTGGCACATAAATAAACGATCCGCCGGACCAAACCGCAGTGTTCAATGCAGCAAATTTATTATCGCCAGCAGGAATTACTGAACCAAAATATTGTTTGAATACATCTTCGTGTTCGCGCAAACCGGTATCAGTGTCGAGGAACAACACTCCTTGTTCCTCAAGGTCCTCTCTGATCTTGTGATAAACAACTTCACTTTCATATTGTGCAGCAACACCAGCAATGAGACGCTGCTTTTCCGCTTCCGGAATTCCAAGTCGATCATAAGTATTCTTGATATCTTCCGGTAATTCTTCCCAAGAAGTAGCTTGCTTCTCAGTTGACCGGACAAAGTATTTAATGTTATCAAAATCGATACCAGTTAAATCCGCACCAAAATTCGGCATGGGTTTTTTGTTGAATAACTCAAGTGACTTCAACCTTAAATCCAGCATCCACTTAGGTTCATTCTTTTTGGCACTGATATCTCGCACCACGTCTTCATTCAAGCCGCGGCGCGCATTTGCACCAGCATCATTCTTATCTGCCCAGCCATATTCGTAGTTGCCTAGACCTTCAAGCGCGGCATCAACGGTTGTCATAGTGCACCTTCTCTCACTTTTGCTTGCTTCATGTGTTTCTGTAAATCTTCTGGTTTAGCAATAATTGCGGTGCATATTTCAGCGCCGGTAGCAATAGTTGCAATTCTAGTGACGTGCGCGTCTAACGTTTCACCAATGGCGCACATTTCCGCCTCACAAATTTCTGGAAACTCCTTCGCCACGCTCTCAATGGGACAACGATGAAAACTCAATTGCACCACTGGACCTTCGGTATCGCCAACCGATGCCGCGTAACCTTCATGATCTAACACTTCTGCTAACGCTTCAGTGCGATTCCGAAGGGATCCGTTAGCTGAAATTCCCGATTCCCATTTTGAACGCTGGTTTGCCATTTGAATCTGGGCAATCTCATTGATAGCAGTTTTGCCATGAACCTTAAGCGCCCAGGTTAATGCCGCATGAGCCAGATCGTCATAACGCTGATCAAACGCTTGCCTACCGCCAGCGGTTAGTGCGAAATATCGAGACGGTCGTCCTCGCCCTGGCGTAACCCGAGGTCCAAATGCTGGTTGATCACTTGCCGTCACAAATTCTTTGGTCAATAACCAATCTAGATGGTGACGAATAGCCGCGGGCGTGAGCTGCAGTTCAGCTGCTAATTCGGCAGCAGTTGCAGCACCTTTGTCTAGCAAGGCGGCAACGACTCGACGGGGTCCAGGGGTGAGGAATTCCACAAGTAAAGTCTTGCGTAAATAACCCACTCCCGCAACTGGAGGACTAGGCTTGGGCACAATGAAGAGTGAAACTTCCCTGCTGCCGCGACTTGGGCTGCGCCTTTTGGGCCTCACCTTGTTCACCCAAGCTGGAATCGTTGTGACCGGAGCCTTAGTGCGCCTAACCGGTTCCGGACTGGGCTGCCCCACTTGGCCCAGATGCACCGCCAACTCCTTTGTACCTGAACCAAGTCAGGTCGAAGGGCTGAACAAATGGATTGAATTCGGCAACCGGTTGCTTACATTTGTGGTAGCAATCGCCGCGCTTGCTTCACTGATTTACATTCTTCGGCACCATATAACAAAATCAAAATTGCCAGGCAAATTTCTGTTTCTTGCCGCTGTACCGCTGTTGGGCACCGTGGTGCAAGCCATTATTGGTGGTATTACCGTATTGATGGATCTAAATCCATTTACCGTGGCCGCACATTTCTTAGTTTCAGTTTTCATTATCATTATTGCGGCTAGAAATAGAGCATTCGCCCAATATCCGCAGCGAGTAGAAACAGAACGTAAAGCCGAAATATTCAGCAAACTGTTGTTTGCTAACGGATTAGTAATAATTTTCCTTGGCGTTATAACAACTGGTTCCGGTCCTCATGCCGGGGACGACATTGCTACTCGGTTCAATTTGGATGTAGCAACGATGGCTTGGCTACATGCAGATGCGGTTTGGCTTTTCACCGGTCTTTTATTAGCAAACTTCATTTTACGACGTAATGCATACTTAATGAAGATATCCGGTGTAGTAGTGGCACAAATAGTAGTTGGCTACTCTCAATGGTTTACTGGACTTCCTTGGGCACTTGTTGCAGTACATGTGGCGCTTGCGATGTTGTTGCTGGTTTGGCTAACGAAATACCAACTGCTGGTTAAGCAAGGTGTGATTTAAGGCTCGCAGCAAATATCTTGGCTGAGGCAGGATTTGTATCCAAGAATAATGTAGGTTCAAACAACTCTAATTCCATTAACTTGTAGCCTTCTTCAGTGGGAACCACATCAATTCTGGAGTAGAAAAGTTCACCAATTGGCTGGGATTCAATCTCAAATTCCATTATTTTTGCAATAAAGATCTTTAATTCCTCTGAGATAGACACGTTTCCCGCAAAGTCGCCGTGACCGCCTTGAGTTAAAGCTGGCTTTTTTATCACTGCATGCAGAGCATCGCCATTGCAGCACACAACAGCGATTTCACCTGCGGTATCCACTTCAGTTAAATATGGTTGCTTAAGTAGCGGTATTGGGCTGGCTTGAAAATGCTGTTTCACCTTGTTGAATGCCTCAACTTCGCTTCTGGTAACAAATGCGCCACGGGCGCCGGCTCCAATGATCGGTTTAAATACTATTTCAGAGTTAGGCCAAGATTCGAAGTTCAAATCATCAAGGCTTGAAATTATCGATGTAGAGATTACATCCACTCCATATTTTTCCAAATCAAATAGGTAGCTTTTATTTATATTTTTTATAATTACCGAGGCGGGATTAATTACTTGCGTTTCACTACTTGCGTTCAAAAGCCATGAGGTAAAAGAATCCAGATTTTGCGCGTAATTCCAGGTGCTCCTTATTAATAGCACATCATAATTCTCCGGTGCATTACATAACTGCCAATCAATTAATTCAACTCGATAACCTTGCTCAGCAAGGGCTTGTGTAAGAACTGGAATGTCGAGGTCTGGGTCAGGATCTAAAGGATTGTTTTGATACGTAACATAACCAATTACTGTCATAACAACACATCTATTGCAATGCTCAAAAACAAGATTGCTAGATAGGTAATCGAATAATGAAAAACTTGCATTGACGATGAGTCTTTTCCAGCTAATGCGTCTCGCAAATATTTACCACTAAAGTAAATAAAGCCCAATCCAGCAATTATCGCAACAACCAGATAAGTCAAACCAAGTTCTGAAACCAAATAGAAAACTAGTGATATAAGAACCGTGATACCAGTGTAAAAAAAAGTCCAACCAGCAACTACTTGCGCAGGGCGCTGCACTGGCAGCATTGGAATTTTCGCCCGAGCGTAATCTTCTTTGAAATGAGCTGCCAGCGGCCAATAGTGCGCTGGTGTCCAGAAGAAGATGATCGCAAACATCAACCAGCCGGCTGTGGTAACCGAACCGGTAATTGCGGCATCTGCAATTACCACAGGGAAGCATCCTGCGATCCCACCCCAAACAATGTTTTGATTCGTGCGAGGTTTTAGCCAAATTGTGTATCCCAAGACATAAAACCCGATAGCTGCTGCTGTTAATGCTGCTGCTGCAAAATTTGTCATCGTAAACATGCCGAGAATAGAAAGCGTTGTTAATACAAAGGCCACAATGGCTGAATGCTTAACTGTCAGCTCTCCGGTAACCAATGGTCGGGATTTAGTTCTATTCATCAACGCATCAGTTTCGCGTTCAATAATTGAATTCCAAGCATTTGCGCCAGCAGCCGCTAGCGTGCCAAAAACCACAACAGCAACTAGAGGTTGCCAATTAGGCCATCCCTTTGCTGCGTAAATTAAGGATGGAATCGCTGTCACTAGCAACAATTCAATAATTCTCGGCTTTACCAACGCAAGCAAGATCTGCGGGTAACTTCGGGTGGCAGGGCTGGCTAAATTTGTCATGACAGGGGCAGAGTATCTCAGGAAAAACTGAACCCGAAGGGGGTACGCTTGGCAAAACCACTGTAAGGATTATCACCATGGCATTCACCAAGGCGGATCAAGACATCTCAAATATCGCAGCAGGTTTGGCGTTAGATGCAGTTGAGACAGCAGGTCATGGTCATCCTGGCACTGCGGTTGCGCTTGCACCAGTCGCCCAACTTCTCTTTAGTCAACACTTGAAGCACAATCCAACCAATCCAGAATGGTCCGGCAGGGACCGATTTGTGCTCTCCTGCGGCCACGCCAGCATGCTGCTATATGCACAACTGCACCTATCCGGATATCCGCTGAGCCTCGAAGATTTAAAGCAATTTCGCAAAGCGGAGAGCCTCACCCCAGGACACCCGGAATACCGACATACCCCAGGTGTGGAAATGACTACCGGTCCGCTGGGTCAAGGCCTAGCTACTGCCGTTGGTATGGCCTGGTCGCTGCAACATTTGGCTCGACGGTATGACCCCAACGAGTCGGATAGTCCATTGCTATCGCACATTTACGTAATTGCCTCCGATGGTGATTTGGAAGAAGGTGTTACCAGTGAAGCTTCATCATTTGCTGGACTGCACCAGATTAGTAATCTGACAGTCATCTATGACGATAATCAAATCTCTATAGATGGTGACGCACGTGCATCATTTAATGAAGATACTGTTGCAAGATACCGGGCGTACGGATGGGATTGCGTTCAAATCCAGTTGCTTGATAGTGGTGCAATTGATATACAACTGCTGGATAAACATCTTGGTCAAGCTAGAAAATCAGCAAAACCAACTTTAATTGCGTTGCGAACCTCAATTGCGTACCCCTCGCCAAACATGACCGGGATGGCGGCAACGCATGGTGCACCTATGGGAGCAGCCGAGGTCGCTGCTACTAAATCAGCATTGGGCTTGAATCCAGATCTACAATTTCAAGTTCCGGAAATTGCAATTGAATATCGTAACCAAATAATCCAGCGCGGTTCGGACCTACAGAAACAACACCAAGATGCAATGCAGCAATATGAGAAACGCCAACCTGAGCTGGCTAAACAATATTCGCAACTAACTTCGCTGCAATTAGAATTGCTAAATCCGCCAAAATTTGAATTAGGCAGCAGCATAGCGACCCGCAAAGCCTCACAACAGGTTATTGAGGAGCTGGCGAAATTACCACAACTGATTGGCGGCAGTGCTGATTTAACAGAATCGAATGGTGTGGCAGCAAAATCACTTGACCCATTCCATGGCACCAATTCCGAATTTGGTGCGTTAGATGGTAGACGAATCATGTTTGGCATCCGCGAGCATGCGATGGCAGCTTTCAATAATGGAGTTGCGCTCGCGAGTCCATTGAGACCATTTGGTGCAACTTTCTTAATCTTTTCAGATTACATGAGACCTAGTATTCGATTGGCATGCTTAATGCAATTGCCAGTGATCTGGGTGTTCTCCCACGATTCGATTGGATTAGGTGAGGATGGTCCAACACATCAACCAGTAGAGCAACTGTGGTCGCTGCGTGCCATACCTGGAATTTCAGTGGTGCGACCAGCAGATGCAAATGAAACTGCAGCTGCGTGGTTTGAAATTATGCGTAATCAAAAACCTGCAGCGATCGTGCTGTCTCGACAGAATTTACCGGTTATCACCCAGAATCCAGATGTAGCTAAGGGCGCATACATCATTAGCGAACCAGATTCCTCACCCCAAGCAATTGTGATCGCAACCGGATCTGAGGTTCATTTGGCGACGGAAGCGGCTGCAGAACTGTCTTTGGAAGGGATTTCAGTGCGCGTTGTCTCTGCGCCATGCTTGGAGTGGTTTGACCAGCAAGACGCTTCTTATCAACGAAGTCTACTTAGCGGTGCACCAAAAATTGCAATTGAGGCTGGTGCGGCTCTTGGTTGGTATAAATACGTTGGTGATTCAGGTGTTGTGCTAAGCGTTGACAACTATGGCGCATCGGCATCACCGAATTTCCTATTCGAGAAATTCGGTATTACGAAAACTAACTTGATCGCAAAAATTAAAGAACTGATTTAGCGCTTACGGGATTTAAGTGCGGCTAACGCTTCACCCAAGATATCAGCACCGTCGGTATCGTTGCGACGTTCCTTCACATAAGCTAAGTGAGTTTTATATGGCTCAATCTTTGGCGCAGCAGGTGGATTTTCCTTATCGCGTGATGCTGGTAAGCCACATTTCGGACAATCCCAAAATTCCGGCACTTCAGCTTCGACCGCAAAAGATGGACGGGATTCATGCCCATCAGCACACCAATAGGAAACTCTAAATCTAGGTGCAGCCTCACCGCGTTCAGCTTCACCCATAGGGCCAGCTCCAACCCGGGAACCTCTAATAGCACTACCAGCCATAACCAACCCTCCTAAACAATTAAGCCAAGACCGATGGCACAAGCCAGCCAAATCACACCAATTGCGATTGTGATTCGGTCTAAATTCTTCTCTACGACTGAAGAACCACCCAAACTAGATGAGAACCCACCACCGAACAAGTCAGAGACACCGCCGCCTCGACCCCGATGCAACAAAATCAATACCACCAGCAAAACGCTAGTTAAGGTCAACAAAATTTGTAGCGTAAGTATCACATCTGCTCCTTGAAGATCGGAATTGTAGCCTGAGCCCTAGACCTGGGCTAATCGATACCTGCAAATGGCGACAAATTCATCCGGATCGATAGATGCTCCCCCAACTAGCAAGCCGTCCACGTTAGGCATAGACATTAGACCGGGTGCAGTACCAGATTTAACGGAACCGCCGTAAAGCAACCTAACTTTTTGGGCAATCCCGTCACCATATTTCTCCGCCAACCACTCCCGTAATGCTGCTGACATTTCCTCAGCATCTTCTGGCGTTGCTACCTCGCCAGTGCCGATCGCCCAGACCGGTTCATATGCAATCACAATGGCTGCGATCTCGGTTTTATTCAAATCACCGAGAGACTCTGCCAGTTGCTGCAGCGTGAAGGAAATATGAGTACCAGCCTGCCGTTGTTCTAAGTTTTCGCCAACGCAAAGAATTGGGGTGAGTTTATGTTTTAGTGCTGATTTCAATTTTGCAAATACGTCTAAGTTGTTTTCATGGTTGATTGATCTGCGTTCGCTGTGGCCGAGGATCACAAAACTACAACCCAATTTCGCGAGAAAGGCCGCTGAAATTTGGCCGGTAAAGGCTCCGCTATCGGCAATTCCGCAATCTTGTCCGCCATAAGTTATACGTAACTTATCTGCATCAATCAACGTCTGCACTGAACGGATATCGGTAAACGGTGGAAACACCGCAAAATCTGCCGCATCGAAATCTGTATCTTTCAGTGAAAAAGCTAACCGCTGCACATGTGCAATTGCCTCTAGATGGTTTAAGTTCATTTTCCAATTACCAGCAATTAACGGTTTGCGACTCACTTTTCCTCCATCAGAACTGACAATCCAGGTAATTCTTTACCTTCTAAATACTCCAAGGATGCACCGCCACCGGTTGAAACATGGCTGAACTTTGCCTCAGCAATTCCAAGCTGTCTGATTGCCGCTGCCGAATCGCCACCACCAATCACAGTAAAAGCATTGCAATTCGCCATCGCTTCAGCTATCGCTTTCGTGCCGCCACTGAATGGAAGTAATTCGAAAACTCCAACCGGACCATTCCAAATAACAGAGCCAGACTCCATAATTTTAGCTGCAAACAATTCCCGTGTTTTAGGTCCGATATCAAGTCCCATCCAATCTGGATCAATATCGGAAACATCTACAATTTTCGTTTCCGCCGATTCCGAAAATTCAGCAGCTATCACTAAATCAACCGGAAGAACCAAATCAACGCCGTTTTCCTCGGCGATTTCGATGCTCCTTTTAAC
>CAYXYW010000042.1:0-8748 GCA_964469855.1 uncultured Bifidobacterium sp. | reverse complement strand
TGCTGAATAATTTAAATACTGCTGAAGCAGTACTAGCACTTCGCGCTAAAGAGAAATCATTGGCAAAGTCACCGCAAGCTAGAGCAGATGCGATCGCAACTGCTGCGGATCTATTGAAGTTGAATTTAACTGTTGCTGAACTTGATCTGCCCGAACACGTGCAGTCGTTACTAACTGCAAGAGCTGAAGCGCGAGCAGAAAAGAATTGGGATCAAAGTGACAAACTACGAGATGAACTAACTAGCTTGGGCTATGAGGTAAGTGATGCTAATTCTGGAACGCAGCTGCGTCGGGCGATTTTGCCGCCTGTTTAGTTGGTATAACCAGCGAAATCAGCGCTGCGCTACCGGTTAATCCAACATACCACCAAGTGAACTGATCATCTATCAAAATCAAATCGCCCATAGCTGTTGGGGTTGCGGCACGAAATGTAATAAGTCCCCAAAAAATAATCACTAACGTTGATTGCCAGAACGATTGCCGAGAATTTTTTAAGTATCTTGTTGCAAGAAAGATCAATACTGCAGCTATTGCTGAACCAACAGGAATATCGCTATAAACCAGCGAACTCATAAACACCGCAACCATGCTGGTTAGCACAGCAATGATTGCCGAACTCAACCAAGAGGTAATCTGCATAGCCATAGCCTAAGCCCCCAGACCCTCACAGCAACCTCACAACTTTCCCGCTACGTTATGCGGGTGAGTAACGCCGAATCCTTTATCAGTCAATATGCCGCTTCTGGTCGCTTTCGCAGTGGCGCACCGAGGTCCGTTGCGATCACATCTGCGGGACTGTATTTCCTACAAAGCACCGGTCCCACCGATCCGGTATTGCAACTCAAACAGTTAAATTTACAAACTGGTGAGATCCGGGTTATTTTTAATCCCGCTGATGTAGCTATCGATGCTGATTTGCCTGATGCCGAAAAAGCAAGACGCGAGCGACTTCGTGAATCGGGCGCTGGCATTACTTCATTTTCGGTATCTAAGTCTGGAACTGAATTAGTTTTCTCGTTGAATGGCACTTTATTTGTGCTGCACATAAATGATGAAATCAAAATAGAACTAGCTGACTTAACTGATGTATTTGACCCACAGTTAAGTTCTGATGGCGCAACTATTGCCTGTGTCCGCAATGGCTCGGTTTGGGTTGTTCCAACAAATGCACTGCATCTTGGTTATCAAATTACGCCAAATGATCAGCACACTTGGGGATTAGCCGATTTTCTCAGTGCTGAGGAATTTGGCAGGTCAACTGGATTTTGGTTCTCACCAGATGGTGAGCGCATTTTGGTGCAGTATTTTGATGACAGCATGGTTAGCAAAATTGCACTTGCTGATTTAGCACAACCAACTAAACCAATTGCTGATCATAAATTCCCATTTGCTGGAACCGAAAACCCACGAATCGGACTTCGAATATTCTCCGCTCGCACTGGCTCCCAAGCTATTTCCTGGGATATTGAAAACTTCCCCTATTTGTCTCAAGCAGGTTGGAGCGATAACAACAGCGTTTATGCAATTGTGTTGGATCGCAGTCAGCAGCAACTTCATCATCTGAAGTTTGATCTGTCAGCAGGTGCCAAAATTCTTGATATGGTGCAACAACAAACTTGGGTGGAAAGTTCACCGAAGCTGCATCGGGCACATGGTGATGTTAGATGGGATGTTCGCGATGATTTTTATGGTAATCAACGTAGGCTATACCGAAATGGTGAGCCAGTAACGCCAACAAATTGGTACGTCCGAAACATTGGTTTTAGTAATGCTGAATATGCGCTAATTGAAGCAACCACCGATTCTGCCTTTAACCAAGTTCTAAAAGTGCAAGATGGCGAAATAACTGAGCTAACTCCTGCTGGGAGTTACACCAGTTTGCTAGCTGCAACTGAAACCGTAATGGTCACTATGACAACCAGCTTTAGTCAAGATCCAATTTATCAAGTAATAACTCCAGCGCAGTCACTTTCATTACCAGATTTTTCATTCGCACCAAATATAAATCTCAATCTAACTCGATTGCGAGATACTGAAACCAATCGCACCGTAGTCTTGTTGCCAGCGAACCCAACTGGTCCGCTGCCAGTGATTATGGCGCCCTATGGCGGACCACATGCCCAATTAGTTCTTGGCACTAAGCGCAAATATGCGCTCGATCAATGGTTTGCTGATCAAGGCTTTGCTGTCATCATCTCAGATGGGCTGGGCTCACCTGGAGTTAATGTGCACTGGGAACATGCCATCACAAAAAACTTCACCGCATCGCTTGATTGCCAAATAGCAGCACTGGAACAAGCTGATCAAGAAATGCCTGGTGTGCTGGACTTGAATCGTGTTGGAATTCGTGGTTGGTCATTTGGTGGCTATCTAAGTGCGCTAGCAACCATGGTCTATCCCGATATCTTTAAAGTTGCAGTTGCCGGCGCACCAGTTACAGAATGGCGACTCTACGATTCGGCATATACCGAACGATATTTAGGTCATCCCGCAAATGATCCAGCAACTTATGATCGCAATTCGTTGCTAACCTTACAACCCAGCAAAATTGGCAAGTTGTTAATTGTTCATGGTTTAGCTGATGACAACGTATTGGCAGCACATAGTCTGCAGCTATCGGCTCATTTAATCAACTTAGGATTGCAACACCAATTCCTACCGTTATCAAACGTAACTCATATGACACCACAGGTATCGGTGACTGAAACATTATTAAAAACTGAATTGGAGATGTTCAAGCAGCTTTAAACGTTGAACCTAAATTCAACGACATCGCCATCGGCCATGACATACTCTTTGCCTTCAGTTCGTACTAAACCTTTAGCTTTAGCTTCTGCCATTGATCCAGATTTCACTAAATCAGCAAAACTAACTATCTCCGCCTTAATAAATCCGCGCTGAAAATCCGTGTGAATTACGCCAGCAGCCTCTGGTGCGGTGGCACCTTTTGGAATAGTCCAGGCTCTAGCTTCTTTCGGACCTGCAGTTAAATAAGTCTGCAGTCCTAAGGTGGCAAAGCCAACTCGAGCCAGCGTGCTTAATCCAGATTCGCTCTGCCCAACACTGCTTAACAATTCAAGCGCTTCATCGTCGCTTAGCTCTAGCAGCTCCGTTTCTAATCTGGCATCTAAAAATATTGCTTCTGCTGGCGCAACAAGTTCTTGCATCTGCGCTTTTGCTGCAGCATCCATTAATCCAGCGTCATCCACATTGAATACGTACAAGAAAGGCTTTGCAGTAAGTAAAAAGAGTTCTCGTAGCGGCTCGCGGTTAATCCCTGACGCAAATATGGTCTTGCCGTCGTTAAGTATTTTCTGCGCCTCTTCTGCTGCAGTTAACGCCGCCTGCTTGCTCTTGTCATTGCGAGCTTCTTTTTGCAGTCGTGGAATTGCTTTTTCTAAGGTTTGCAGGTCAGCCAAAATTAACTCAGTATTGATGGTCTCAATATCATCTTTCGGCGAGATGCGACCATCAACGTGAATAACATCTGGATCAGCAAAGCCACGAATCACCTGGCAGATAGCGTCTGCTTCTCGTATGTTTGCTAGGAACTTATTTCCTAACCCAGCACCTTCACTTGCGCCTTTCACAATACCAGCAATATCAACAAAGGAAACTGTTGCTGGCAGAATCTTTTCGGAACCAAACATTTTGGCCAAAACATCTAGTCGAGCATCTGGCACACCAACAACACCAACGTTTGGCTCAATCGTGGCAAACGGATAATTTGCGGCTAATACATTGCTGCGGGTTAGTGCATTAAATAGCGTTGATTTGCCCACATTGGGCAGGCCAACAATTCCAATTGTGAGCGCCATAACGGCAATCCTAGAGACAGTGATTACGATGGGAGATATGGCACAGAAACCAGGTCAGCTTTATCGAGCAATTGGTGCATCCGGCGAGCTGGCAGATCAAGCCCGGCCAGCAGTGGCATCGCGCCGCCGCGTGCTGCCTGAGGTAATTGATACCCCGCGCACTGGCCGGTTCATCTTGATTATGTTTGCTGCGTTGAGCCTTGCCGCAGCGATTGAAGATTGGCTACGTGGTGAAATTGGCATGATCACCGGAATTGTTGGTATTGCCTTGGTATTGGTTGGTCGAGGGTTATTGAATAAAGCTGATCTGGCTTATTTAGTAGCAACCCCGCCTGCTGCCTATTTAGTTGCAATTACGTTGCCAGATTTAATTGGCATTGCTAGGTCAGCAAATCCAATTAATCAATTAGGCGCAACAGTTTTCACGCGCTTGTCGAATTTAGCACCATTTGTGATTACTGCGTTTGTGTTAAGTTACTTGCTATATAAAATCGCTAACCGCAAATAATTACTTAGTTGCAGCTTTCTGCGCTTTGCGAAGTTCTGGCGGAGTAGCAAACACCAATCGCTCTTCTGCAGTTTTAACTTCTTCCACGTCAGCAAAGCCTCGCTCTGCTAGCCAATTAAGCACACCGTCAACTAATGCTTCTGGCACAGATGCTCCTGAAGTTAACCCAACTGTTTCAACGCCAGTAAGCCATTCATCTTTGCATTCAGTGAAGTTATCAACGCGATAAGACGCTTTAGCGCCAGCCTCCAAACCAACTTCAACCAGCCTGACACTGTTGCTGGAATTGCCAGACCCAACCACAATCAATAACTCAACTTGTGGCGCAATTGCTTTTACCGCACCTTGCCGATTCTGCGTGGCATAGCAAATGTCATCACTTGGTGGATCAATCAGCATCGGCAGCCGAGCCCGAAGCCGATCCACCGTCTCTAGCGTTTCATCAACAGAAAGCGTTGTTTGCGACAACCAAGCAACCGGCCGGTTCGGATCAATTTTCACTGAATCTGCTGCGTCTAAACCGTCAACTAACTGAATATGTTCGGGCGCTTCACCTGCAGTGCCCTCGACCTCTTCATGGCCTTCATGGCCAATCAACAAAATTTGATAATCCTCAGCCGCAAATCGCTTTGCTTCTTGATGAACTTTAGTTACTAGCGGACAGGTGGCATCAATTGTTTTTAAATTTAATTCTGCTGCTTGCGCATGTACTGCAGGCGATACACCGTGGGCTGAAAACACCACAGTGCTGCCTGGCGGCACCTCATCTAGTTCTTCAACAAATATTGCCCCGCGAGCTTCCAGGTCTTCTACTACATGTTTGTTATGCACGATTTGTTTGCGGACATAGACCGGAGCGCCATACAGATCCAAGGTTTGTTCAACCGTGATAACCGCTCGATCAACACCAGCACAATAACCACGGGGTGCTGCAATTAGAACTTTTTTCGCCATGGCGAAAGAATAGAGGGCGAGTTAGTGATTCGCCTGTTCACCAGCAACGGCTGGGAATTCACCTGCCGCAACAGTGATGGCGAGCACAGTTCCAGCAGCAGGCGGCGTGGTGATTAGTTCATTTTGCGCTGATCTAACTATGGCATAGCCGCGAGCTAAAGTTCCCGCAGGCGAGAGCGCTTTTATTGTTGCACTCGCAGTTGTAACAATATTTATTTCTTCGGCTAGCTGGGATTTCATATTGCCACGAAGTAAATATCGCTGCTCGCTGAGCCATTGTTGCTGTTGTTGTAATTGAACTTTTGGATGTAGTTGTAGCAAACTACGTTGCAACTCAAACAATCCAGCTTGCTCATCTCTAATTGCTGAATATACCTCTCGCTGTAATCGATAAATCAAATTGCTGATGAATTCTTTTTCGTCAGTCATGCTGGGCACAACTTTGCGAGCAGCGTCAGTTGGTGTTGAGGCACGCAAGTCGGCAACATAATCCAGTATTGGGGTGTCTTGCTCATGTCCAATTGCGCTCACTACTGGGGTAGAAATTTTGGCAACTAATCGAACAAGTCCTTCATCAGAGAACGGCAATAGATCTTCTAATGAGCCACCACCTCTGGCGATGATGATGACATCAACTGCTGGATCAGCATCTAGTTCGGTTAGCGCAGCTGAAACTTCTTTAACCGCGTTATCCCCTTGAACTGCAACTTCTCTAACTTCAAACTGCACTAGTGGCCAGCGCACTTTTGCATTGACTATTACATCGTGCATTGCCGCACTGGCTCGGCCACAAATTAAACCAACTTTTGTTGGCAAAAATGGCAACGGCTTCTTTCGGGCTGGATCAAACAAGCCTTCATCCGCCAATAACTGCTTTAGTGCTTCGAGTCGTGCTAATAACTCACCAATACCAACTGGTCTGATTGCCAAAATCCGAAGTTGTAATTCACCACGCTTGGGCCAAACTTCTGGCTGCAACTGCAACAGCACTCTATTTCCTTCAACTAAATATTTGCTATCGCCGCCCAGCACACTTTTAGTTGCCGCAGTGGAAACGGAAACATCCGTAAGTAAATCGCGAAATGAGGCAAATATCACTTGCGAGCCCGGTCGGTCCTTAACTTCAGCTAACTGACCCTCTACCCACACTGCCGGCAGTTTTTTCAGGTGATCCCGAAGCCGCGCCACTACCTCACGTAGCGGAACTGCGCTGCTGGGATCTGCACCAAAACTCACCCGCTAAGCCTAAGGCGCGTAAAGTGTGGGCATGAGCGAGATCAAGTTGCCAGGCGGCGCCGACCCCAGCAAGTTAGGCTATGAAGCAGCCCGAGCTGCGCTAACCGAAGTTGTTGAGTTAATGGAATCAGGCGAATTGGAACTTGAGCAGTCAATTGCGCTTTGGGAGCGGGGCGAAGTATTGGCCAGGATTTGTGATGAGTTTTTGGCAGCTGCACAAGCAAAATTAACTGCATTAGAGACGGATGACGAGGAAGAAGATGACTGAATTTAATTACACCCCGCTGCTGCCACTAGGCGATGACACCACGGAGTATCGGTTAATCTCAACTGATGGCGTAAGCACCATCAACGTTGATGGTAAAGAATTTCTTCATGTTTCTCCTGAGGCAATTGAGAAATTAAGTTTTGAAGCGATTAAAGATTCACAACATCTGCTTCGTTCATCTCATTTAGCGCAACTTCGTAAAATAATCGATGACCCAGAAGCAAGTCCAAATGATCGCTTCGTGGCGCTGGATCTATTGAAAAACGCCAACATCGCAGCCGGCGGGGTGCTGCCAATGTGCCAAGACACCGGTACCGCAATTGTTAAAGCAGAGCGCGGCATGCATGTGTTAACACCTGGTAATGATGAAGTCGCGATCAGTAAAGGCATGTACCAGGCATACCAAACATTGAATCTTCGATATTCTCAGTTAGCACCATTGAGTATGTTCAATGAAAAGAATACCGGCACAAACATGCCAGCTCAGGTTGAAATTGGCGCAAACACAAATCTGATCAAAGCAGCAGAGTATCAATTCCTTTTTATCGCAAAAGGTGGTGGATCTGCAAACAAGTCTATGTTGTATCAAGAAACAACTGCCTTTCTCAATCCAAAGAAGATAATTAGATGGCTAGATGAAAAATTGCGCGCGATTGGCACTTCTGCTTGTCCGCCGTATCACTTAGCAATTGTGATTGGTGGCACTTCAGCAGAATACACATTAAAAACTGCAAAGTTAGCCTCAGCTCGCTATCTGGATTCGCTGCCAACTCAAGGCAGTGAGTTAGGGCATGCCTTTAGGGATTTAGAATTAGAACAAGAAGTTTTGAAATTAACGCAGAGTTTTGGCATCGGTGCGCAATTTGGTGGCAAATACTTCTGTCATGATGTTCGAGTAATTCGATTACCAAGACATGGCGCATCTTGCCCAGTTGCGATCGCCGTTTCCTGCTCGGCAGATCGACAAATTTTGGGCAAAATTACCAAAGAAGGAATTTTCCTAGAACAACTAGAAACTGACCCAGCAAAATATCTTCCAGAAGTAACTGAAACGGATGATTCAGAAGTTGTTGCAATTGATCTCTCCCGACCGATGCAAGAGATTAGATATCAGCTAAGCCAACATCCAGTTAAAACCAGATTGAGTTTAACTGGCACATTAATTGTGGCGCGCGACTTAGCACATGCCAAAGTTGCTGAGATGCTGGATCGCGGCGAAGAACTGCCGCAATACTTTAAAGATCATGCGGTTTATTACGCTGGACCTGCCAAAACGCCAGCTGGTATGCCAAGCGGTTCGTTTGGTCCAACCACGGCGGGGCGAATGGACACATATGTTGCGCGATTCCAAGCAGCTGGTGGCTCTATGGTGATGCTGGCCAAAGGCAATCGCAGCGCTGAAGTAACTAATGCGTGTAAAGAATATGGTGGTTTTTATCTTGGTTCAATCGGCGGGCCTGCCGCACGATTAGCGCATGACAACATTACTAACGTAGAAGTGCTGGATTTCCCAGAGTTAGGAATGGAAGCAGTCTGGAAAATTGAAGTTAAAAACTTCCCAGCATTTATTGTGATTGACGATAAAGGTAATGATTTTTATGCCGATACGTTGCGACCAATTGCACTATCAATTCCAGTTAAGAATTAATACCAGCCGCGTCGTTCCATAAACGCCAGCGCCTTACAAGGTGATTTGTATCGGCTTTTTATGTAGGAGGCGCCCCATTTAATCTGGACTTCAGGATTGTTTTTCCAATTCCTACCCATCGCAGCCATTTTGTTTCCTGGCAGTGCCTGTGGAATGCCATAAGCGCCAGTGCGTCGATTCTTTGCCAACTCATTCCAGCCACTTTCTAGCTGCCAAAGTTTGTCCAGACACTTCCAGTTGTATTTATTCCAGCCATAAACTCGCTTGATATAAAGCTCGGCAAACCAACGGTTATATGACTTAGATGCAAAGTGAT
>CAYXYW010000041.1:0-8827 GCA_964469855.1 uncultured Bifidobacterium sp. | reverse complement strand
TTCCAGCAGCAACCAATGAACGCGCACAATCAGTATCTTTTTGAGGTTGATAACTAGGCTCTAGCGTAACTATCGCTGTGCTACCAGCTAAATCGGAAGTGCTTTGAGTAATAGCTAATCGTTCGGCATGTAAAGTGCCTTTTCCGTTATGGAATCCTTCGGCTAGATACTCACCTTTCTGATTAAGAAAAACACAACCCACGCGGGGATTTGGTCCAAGCGGCGCATCCTTATTCAGAGCTAAGTTGATCGCATGTTGCATTGCGATCATTTCAGCAGGTGAAACCATTTGATTCATTAGGAACTTATGATCTGTCTAAGTGAATTAATGGTCTGACTTGGATCTTTCGATCCATAAACTACTGAGCCAGCAACAAACACGTCAGCTCCTGCTTCTGCAGCACTCTTAATGGTTTCTAGGTTTACCCCACCATCGGCTTGAATCTTTATGTCTAAACCATTGGCGGTTATGAATTCTCGTGCAGTCTGAATCTTTGGCAACATATCTGTCATGAATTTTTGCCCACCAAAGCCTGGTTCGACTGTCATAATCAATAGCAAATCGAAATTGAATAATATGTCAGCAATAGCATTAAAGGGTGTTGCTGGCTTTATCGCCAACCCCGCAGTGACGCCTTGTGATTTGAGTTCCTTTGCTAACTGAACCGAATCGTCAGTCGCTTCGAAATGAAATGAAACATTGTCTGCACCGGCAGATACATACTCCATTGCCCATTTCTCCGGTTCGGTGATCATTAGGTGCACGTCAACTGGCAATGATGAGTTTTGTTTGACCGCACGTACCATTGCTGACCCAAAGGAAAGATTCGGCACGAAATGTCCATCCATTACGTCTAGATGGAGCCAATCAGCCGTATCAGAAACTCTGTCTATTTCAGACCTAATATTGGCGAAATCAGCGTTGAGGATACTGGGCGTAATCAACATGGTCTTAGCCTAACCCACTTTGAGGACCGCCATAAACATCCCATCGGTGTCATGGATATGCGGCCACAATCGCAAATATGGTCCTCTAGCTACTGGAATCATAGGAACGAGTTTCGTGGCATCGATAACTTCAACATTCGAAGTTTTACAAGCAAATTCGACCACCTCAGTTGTTTCTCGCGGGTGCAGTGAACATGTGGTGTAGGCAACGATGCCACCAGATCGGGTAACTGAGATTGCTTTATTGATTAACCGCTTCTGCAGATCAACTAAATTGACTAAATCGGATTCCTGCTTCCGCCATCTCGATTCAGCACGCCTTCGAATTGCCCCTAGTCCAGTACACGGGGCATCCAATAGCACCCGATCGAACTTTTCACCCCAAGATTGAGTTAATGCATCTCCAACAGTAACTTCAATTGATAAATCCAATCTCTTCATGGTGTTGGAAATCAGTCTTGCCCGGTGTGGGTGTAGTTCATTCGCTATCAATTTTGCGTTTCGAATATTTGCTGCTGCAGCTAGGAATGTTGCCTTCCCGCCAGGGCCAGCAGTCATATCTAGCCATCTTGCGTCAGTTCCATCTATAGGTGCGGTAACTGTAGCTAGAGAGACTAATTGGCTTCCCTCATCTTGAACGATGAATCCAGAATCTAACAAAGTGCTTCCAAGAATTCCCCTACGATTTTCGCGATATGAAAACGGTGACCAATTGCCAGGAGACAAATCTCGAACCGCTGATCTGTTGCCTGGTGGCCTTAGCAATGAAACTTGAGGTGGTGTATTCAATGTGTTCAAAAAATATCTAAGTTCTCGATCGTCTGGCATCTGCATTTTGTATTGATCGAATATCCAATCTGGGATTGAAAATTCGGTCGCCAATCGCACGTTTAGATCTTCAATCACAGTGAGTGTTTCTTGCCAAGCTGCAGGAGTGCGACTTACCAATTTGCGCAATACCGCGTTGCAAAAGCCAACAGCACGTTCGCCAATTGATTCCCTAGCGTTTTGCACTGCCTCATTAACAATTGCGTGTTGCGCCTTATCCCTGATCAAATATAGATATGCAGCCGACTCCAGAATAATCAGAAGATTGGATTCGATCTCATCTAGTTTACGAGTTACACATTGATTAAGAATGTAATCTATATATCTTAAATATCTAACTGTTCCATTAACTACATCTGTAAAAAAAGCAGCATCCTGTGGTGAGAAGTTGGCTTTAGCTAAAAGTTCATTTGAGAGTAAATTTGCATATGCGCCATCATGTTTGATTCTATCTATTGCTTCTATTGCCAATATTCGAGGTGAACTCATGAGAATAAAATCTCGCTGTTCCTCAACCCATTTATCCAGTCCCTAGCGGACATCACCTTTTTGCCTGCAGGTTGCACTTTCAGTAGACGTAGATCGCCCGAACCAGTACCGACAAAAATTTCGCCATTTAGCTGCTCAACTTGTCCCGGCAGTAATTCACTGGTTTCGGATTGCGCTACTTCGTGTATCAGGATCCGGGATTGTTCATTTTCAGTAAAAGCGATCGGTCCAGCAGCCGCAGCTCTGACTAAATTTCGAATCTGAAAGGCTGAGGATCTCCAATCTATACGAACACTTTGCTTTTGAATTTTTGCAGCATATGAAGCTTGCTGTTCTTTTTGATCAAACAACTGCAACTCACCGCGAGTTAAATCTGCCAACAGCATATGTACTAAGGAATTGCCTAGGACGGCTAAATTTGTCAGCACCGATATTGCATTGTCATCTTCAGATATTTGATATTCAGACTGACGGTAAATCGCACCTGTGTCCATCCCGGTATCTAATTTAAACAGTGTCACCCCCGTGACTGTATCTCCGGCAAGTAGTGAGTGCTGGACGGGGGCGGCGCCTCTATATTTTGGTAACAAAGAAAAATGCAAATTGAACCAACCAAATTTAGTTCGCTGGAGTAACTGAGCGGGTATAATTTTTCCGTATGCAACAACCAAGATTAGGTCTAGATTCATTTCGTTAATCAGAGTAATCAAATTCATATCAGTCAGATCATTAGGCTTTATGACTTTGAGCCCTTTCGATTCAGCGAAGGCTGACACCTCAGATTGTTCCAACCGTTTTCCTCGACCCACTTGAGCGTCAGGTTTAGTTATCACCAAAGCGAGATCGTGTTCAGTGTTTAACAGCGATTCTAGAACCTGAACCGCAACAGCTGGAGTGCCAGCAAATCCAATTCGCATTCGTTATCTAATCACACCGTTTTGGGCATGCGGACTAATCCTCACTTGCGCCCCTGATTGAAACCAATCTGTTTCTCGGATAGCGCGCATCGCTTCTCTACGACGCTGTGCATCCATCCGATCCAAAAACACAATTCCATCCAGATGATCAGTTTCATGCTGCAAAATGCGAGCCAGATATTCCGTGCCATGAATTTCAACTGGTTCTCCATATTCATTAAATCCTCTAGCTACTGCAGATAAAGCTCTAATGCAATCAAAAGAAACTTCTGGAATTGATAAGCACCCTTCATTTCCATCTTGTTCTTCTTCAGATAATTCCAATATCGGATTAATTAAATGGCCTGGCTCATCCATGTCTTCGGTAATAAAGGTAAACACCCGCAATGACACTCCTATTTGAGGAGCCGCTAACCCAGCACCAGGCGCATCGAGCATGGTTTCACCTAGATCTTTTACTAAAGTCCGCAATTCCTTATCAAAGTTAACTACCGGAGCTGTTGGCACGGTCAGCACCGGATCGCCTAACAATCTAATATCCCTCAATGTCATGTAGCCAATCTTACTAAATCAACTAAATATCATCGGGATCTATTCTCACCATAACAGCCGATTCCCTATTGGCACTTCGAGCTACCACCCAAGATTTAAGACGCTTAACTAATTCTATGGATTGATTACGTGGAACTGAAATCAACATACTTGCCTCGTGTCTCTCAGTCTGCTTTCTTGAAACCGCAACTGGACCCCAAACTTGAGCATAATCTGGCAACTTCTTGGCTAGCGTCGACAAAGCTTGCCAGCTGCCCTTAATTTCAGCAGTTCTAGCGAAAGGGTTCAACTTTGTCTGCTCACGTTCTCGGAAGAGTTCACGAGCAATTTTGCTCGGATCGTTTTGTATAAATGCCTGCAGAACGTCGTTATTGGATTCACCAACAACTATCATCTTGCCACTTTCGGTTAGCATGCTACGCAAGTTCATCAGATGTCTCAAAAACCGAATTCGTGCATTACCTTCAGGAATTGCCAGGAATAAATATGCGTCCAGCACTACTACAGCGGAATAAGGCATAACCGGTTCCATGCCAGGAGTTGCGAGAATGAGTTGGTTGCTAGCCGAGGCGAATGAAGCTCGGTTTTCGTTATCTACCGAACGAACCTTTACATTCGGAAAAGCCTTACCAAGCTCTTCAGTTGTCCGCTCAATTCCCGAAATTAACGCACGGTATTTAGTCTCACCGCATTTATCGCAGGCCGTTGAGCCGGATAGACCTCCACAACGTAAGCATTGCCCAGCTTCCTGATGGGAAATAGATGATATTGCTCCGTTGCAACGCGGGCATCGAATAATAATTCGACAATTGTCACAGGCGATAAGCGGCAGATACCCTTTCCTTGGCACGGAAATCAAAACTGACCCCGATTTCAGTCCTTTGCGTATCGAAGTGAAAACCGATGCAGGAAAACGTGCAGATTGATGCTGTAGTTCCATCATGTCTACCCAGGTATCACCAGTTATCCCGACAATGTCTTGCCTTGCCTTTTTATTAGGATTGATCAAAACAGCTTGATGAGATTCAAGTAATTGAAATCCCTCTATTGAGGTGGCATGGGACATCAAAATCAATTTTGTACCAAACAATTCGCTGCGCCATAACGCAACGTCTCTGGCATTCCAATATGGCGCCTGCGGTGAGGTGTATAGATCATCACCATCATCCACAATGATTATGGTTTCAATAGGATTCATCGGTGCAAAAACAGCGCTTCGAGTTCCGATAACGATATTCACCGAACTTCGCAGCACCTTTAAGAACTCACTATATCTTTGCTCTGCCGCTTGCTGTGAAGTGATGACCGCCACTTGACTTCGCAGATTTGAATTGTCAAGATTAAGCAGAATATGCGCTACATCAAATTGATCCGGTAATAAGATCAATACATTTCGTAAACCCTGTTCAATGAGGGTGGCGATTACTGCACTGTAACGATCCGTCACACTTACATTTAAGATTGCGATTTGCTTCTGCGGCGAGTTGAGGAATTCTATTAAATCTGGATAGTCCTTAAGTTTAGTGATATCTGGACCCACATCATTAATTTGCTTTTCAAATACTCTTTTTTCTGCTCTGGCGTGCCGTGGTGGAATAGCTGCACGTAGTACGTCATGTAAGGTTCCTGCTGTTCGCTGCGCAACAATGCGACACAGTTGTGTAATCTCTGAAGTTAAAACAACTTCACTAGAAACAACATTCTCTAAATAGGAAAGCTTCCCAGAAACCTCTGAGGTTTCAGACAATGCCGTGACATACCCGTCAACGCGTCTATTACGGAATGGAACACGAACCCGAATTCCCGGCCTTACTACATCCAAGAGACTATCTGGAATTAAATAATCAAAAGAATGGTCTAGATGCGGTAGCGGTGAGTCAATCACAACCTTTGCAATATTTTGGTTCAGATCAAACTCCAATCTAAAGGAGTGATTTCAACTCACTAACTCTATTAGTTTGCTCCCAGGCAAATTCCGATCGACCGAAATGTCCATACGCAGCAGTTGGACGATAAATTGGTCGCAACAAATCCAAATCCCGAATAATCGCACCTGGCCTTAAATCAAAAACTTCAGTTACCAGTTGTGCAATCTTTACATCCGAAATCACACCGGTATTGAATGTTTCAACATAAAGTCCAACTGGTCTTGCCACCCCAATTGCATATGCAACTTGAACTTCGCACTTGGTGGCAAGTCCGGCCGCAACAATATTTTTAGCTACCCAGCGCATGGCGTAGGCCGCAGAGCGATCTACTTTTGAAGGATCTTTGCCAGAAAAAGCACCGCCGCCATGCCTTGCCATACCACCATAGGTATCAACAATTATTTTTCGACCGGTCAAACCAGCATCGCCCATTGGCCCGCCGATTTCGAATTTTCCAGTTGGATTCACAAACAAATTCAAATCTGATATTTCCAAACCGGTATCACTGGCGACCTGAGCAAGAACTGGATCCACAACTTGATTTTTAATGTCTGGAGCTAGAGTCTTTGCTAAATCAATATCGCGTGCATGTTGCGTGCTCACGACAACGGTATCTACTTTTACTGCTTTGTCGCCATCATATTCAATTGAAACTTGAGTTTTTCCATCTGGACGAAGGTATGGTACTTCGCCATTTTTTCTCACTTCAGCTAATCGATGGGCCAGTTGATGAGCAATCATGATAGGAAGTGGCATCAATTGTGGTGTTTCAGCCGTTGCATAACCGAACATAAGTCCTTGATCGCCGGCCCCTTGTTTGTCCAATGGATCACTTGAACCAGTTATTTCTTCGAGCGCGTCGTTCACGCCTTGCGCGATATCTGGTGACTGGGAGCCAATAGACACACTCACACCACATGATTGTCCATCAAAGCCTTTTGCACTGGAGTCGTAACCAATTTCTAGTACGACATCTCGAACAATGGCCATAACATCTGCAAAACCTTGCGTGGTAACTTCGCCAGCTACATGTACCTGACCTGTAGTAAGTAAAGTTTCAACAGCAACGCGGCTGTTTTTATCTTGCGCTAGCAGGTCATCCAAAATGGCATCGGAAATCTGATCCGCCATCTTATCTGGATGACCCTCAGTAACTGACTCTGAAGTGAACAATCTACGCGTCAAAATTTCTCCTGCAACTTAATTTAGAGGGAACCCTACTAGGAAAGCGTCAAATTCTTGGCAATTTCGTCCAAAATGAGGTGGGCCGCTTGGTCTTTAGTTACTTTGCCCGATGACTGAACGCCGATCTTGGAAATGATATGTACTTCGGTTGCAACCGCTCCAAAACCGCTATCTGGACCAACCATATTGGCCACTACCAAATCGCATCTCTTCCGAGTTAATTTTTCTTTACCATGCTCAATTGGGTTTTCAGTTTGCGCTGCAAATCCAACAATGAATTGGTTCGGCCTTCGCTTCTCCACCAGTTGCGTCAATATGTCCTCGGTGGGCTTTAATTCAAGGGTCTGGTTATCTTCTCTGGCAATCTTGGTTTCTGACTGAGAAACTCGAAAGTCGCTGACCGCAGCAGCCATGATGATTATGTCAGCCGTCGTGGCAAATTCCTGAGAAACAGCTGCCAACTCTGTTGTTGATTTGATTTGTGCGATTTCAATATCGTGCGGCAGTGTTGCGGTGTGATTACCAACAACAGCTGTAACTTTAGCGCCACGCAGATACAGTGCGCGGCATAGTGATGCGCCCATCTCGCCAGTTGAGCGATTCGTAATAACTCGTACTGGATCAATTGATTCTTCAGTACCGCCTAAGGTAACCAAAACTTCCTTTCCAACGAAATCAAATGCCATATTCGATTTCGCTAAAAAGGATCCAATAAGTGCAGAGATCTGTTCAGGTTCTGGCAATCTACCTAAGCCTTGATCGCCGCGTGCTAATGCACCAACTGCTGGATCAATGACTAGCGCACCTCGATCGCGTAATGTTTTTACATTAGCTGCAGTTGCTTGGTTGAGCCACATTTCAGTGTGCATAGCAGGAAAATAAATAATCGGTGCAGTTGTAGTCAAAATAACTGCAGAGAGCATGTCGTTAGATGCTCCAGAAGCAGCTCGAAACATTAAATCCGCAGTTGCCGGTGCAACAACTACGAGATCTGCAGATCGGGCGATACTGACATGCGCTACTTGATCTGTGGCTTCAAACACATTTGCATAAACAGGCTTACCAGTGATCGCTTCCCAGGTTGCTTTGCCAACAAAATTTAGTGCGCCTGGCGTCGGTATAACTTGGACTTCATGGCCTGATTCAATTAATAGTCGCGCCAACGAGATGGATTTGTACGCAGCAATTCCGCCGGAAACACCTAGAACTATTTTGGGCATTTACCGCCCTAACTACTCGGTTGGTTCGCTCTGCTCAGGTTCAGTGCGCTCATAACTCAACAAGTCGGCATCTATTTCGCGCATCGCAATAGACAATGCTTTTTCTTGCACGTGGCTATCTACTAGCGGACCGACGTATTCAAGAAGGCCTTCACCAAGTTGGGAATAGTAAGCATTGATTTGCCGAGCGCGACGGGCAGCGTAAATAACTAATTGGTATTTCGAACCAGACTTTTCCAACAGCGAATCAATGGGTGGATAAGTAATTCCCTCTGGACGCTGATTTACTCCGGACATCGCACTTCCTTAGTCTGATGATTGGGTAGGGAGTAAGGGTAGCAGTTGGGCTACTGCGCCGGACACGGTGTCGTTCTGGATCCGGAATCTGAACTCCCCTTGGGCTGCCAACTCTGCCGCCGCCAGCCTAAGCCGCTGTGCCTGCTCCGCTTCACTTTCAGTCCCTCGTTGATTAAGACGATCAGCCAGTAATGCCATTGATGGCGGCAGCACCATAACGTCAATTACGTCGGGCAGTTTTTCTTTCACCTGCCGGGCACCAGCTAACTCAATCTCCAGGATGACCAATTTCCCATTTGCCAACTGATCTAGCACTGGTTGTTTTGGCGTTCCGTAATAATTCCCGGCATATTCTGCCCATTCCAATAAATCATTGGCTGAAATCATCTGTTCAAACTCTGCACGAGTAAGAAAGAAGTAATCAATGCCATGCGCCTCATTAACTCGCGGCGCCCGAGTTGTT
>CAYXYW010000040.1:0-8833 GCA_964469855.1 uncultured Bifidobacterium sp. | reverse complement strand
GTTCCACAGTTAAGTGGTTTAAGTACAGATTCTTTACTCGATCGACTTTCGTCATACTAAAGCGAAGTTACATCAGCCGCTGGCAGGTCAAATGCGTCAGCAACAGCCTTGTAATAAATCTTTCCATTATGAACATTCAGTCCTGGTAGGAAATTGGGATCACGAGTTAAAGCTTCTTTCCAGCCTAACTGGGCCAACTGAATCACATAAGGCAAGGTTGCATTTGTTAACGCATAAGTGCTGGTGTGTGGCACTGCACCTGGCATGTTGGCGACACAATAGAAAATTGAGTTGTGCACCCGATAGGTTGGATCTGCATGTGTAGTTGGCCTTGAATCTTCAAAGCAACCACCTTGATCAATACTGATATCTACTAAAACCGAGCCAGTCTTCATTTTTGCCACAGTTTCATTGGTCACTAATTTTGGTGCCTTGCTTCCTGGAATCAGAACAGCTCCGATGACCAAATCAGCTTGCAACACTGCCTGCTCGATATCCAATACGTTTGCATATTTCGCCTGGACTCGACCATCAAACAGATTATCAATCTCACGCAATCGATCAATACTTTTGTCAAAAATCGTAACTTCAGCTTGTAACCCTACGGCCATTTTTGCAGCATTTAAACCAGCAACACCACCACCAAGAATTACCACTTTTCCGGCAGCAACTCCGGTCACTCCCCCCAGCAAAACGCCCCTGCCACCCCTTGGCGCCATTAAAGTTTCTGCGCCAACTTGAGTAGATAACCGACCTGCAACTTCTGACATCGGAGCAAGCAACGGCAAACCACCGATGGAATTCTTCACTGTTTCATATGCAATAGCGGTGATGCCCGAATTCAGCAACGCTTCGGTGCATGGTTTTGAAGCTGCAAGATGAAGATAGGTGAATAACACTAAATCTTTTCGGAGAAAACTGTATTCAGATTCAATAGGTTCTTTTACCTTCAATAGCAATTCCGCGTTCTGCCAAACATCTCCCGCAGACGAAACTATCACTGCACCAGCGGTGCGGTATTCCTCATCGGTAATGTTTGATCCCAGTCCGGCGCCGGATTCAATTTCGACATGATGACCGAGTTTGGTCAACTCCGTGACACCTATTGGTGTTATGGCTACTCGAAATTCATTATTCTTAACTTCTTTTGGAATTCCTATTTTCATATTTCCTCTATCTTGACCACTAATTTAGTGGGTTCAACCCAAGTCCGCCAGAAGACGCAAGTCGATCGAATAACAGCCAGTTTTTGTCGGGATTCTCACGGCTGGGTTCTTTCAGTTTCGCAAATGCTGTGAATATTGCCGAGATTCCAACACTATTGTGAATCTTTCCGGAAAGCACCGCAGCAACAAACTGGTCCTCATTTACCCAAATTAACGGCATTTCCTTTTCTTCTGCTTCCGCACTCCAGGTTCGGCCACCAGGAGCAGGCTTTGCTTCCTCCGCTAAATAGAATCGAATAACCTCGGTTGAGCCGCCAGGCGAAACAATCAAATCAATTAAATGTGACCAGTTCTCGCTCAACAAGCCTGCTTCCTCAAGTAACTCTCGACGAGCCGCTGCTATCGGTTCTTCGCCGGGCTGGTCGAGCAGTCCCGCGATTGGTTCAAATAAAAAAGAACGTACCGGCTGACGATATTGTCTGATTAGTGCGATCTCATTCTTTTGATTCACCGCAATAACACCAACTGCACCAGGATGGGCTACTACCTCGCGCGTGGTTTCAATACCAAAAATTTCAAATTTTTCCCGTTGCACCCGAATAACTCTTCCCTGCCAGATGGGTTCGATAGCTAGTTCAAAATCTGGGACCAGTTGATCTTCAAACTCACCATCCCAGCGGTGATTTATTTGCATCACAAACCACGACGCGTTAGGGCAGCTGAGACAAAACCGGTAAACAGCGGATGTGGTTTCGTTGGTCTCGATTTGAATTCAGGATGTGCTTGAGTCCCGACATAAAACGGATGTTCCTTGGCGTCCAATTCAACAAACTCCACCAATTTCCCGTCGGGCGATGTGCCAGATATATGCAAACCAGCAGCTTGAATTTGTTCCCGATACTCGTTATTAACTTCGTAGCGATGGCGATGACGCTCTGAAATTTGTTCTGATTGGTAAACCTTGTTTACCAAAGAATTTTTTACCAAAGAAGCATCATACGAACCAAGCCGCATGCTTGCGCCTAGATCACCATCACCAGAAACAATGGAAACTTGATCTTCCATTGTTGCAATTACTGGATGAATTGTATTTTGATCAAATTCTGTTGAGTTTGCTGTACTTAGGCCCAGAACATTTCGAGCAATTTCAATAACCATGCATTGCAAACCAAGGCATAGGCCTAACGTTGGCACCATGTTTTCTCGGCCATATTTCAAGGCACCCAATTTTCCTTCAATACCTCGAACGCCAAATCCACCTGGAACACAAATCCCATCAACATTCTGCAGTGCTTTTTTTGCCCCTTCGGGAGTAGCGCAATCATCGCTTGCCACCCAGCGAATATTCACTTTGGCGTAATTAGCAAAACCGCCAGCTCGCAACGCTTCAGCAACTGAAAGATAAGCATCAGGCAGGTCAATGTATTTTCCTACCATCGCAATAGTGACTTCATTCTTAGGATTATGAACTCGATCCAGCAAATCGTTCCATTGCGACCAGTCAGGTGTGGTGTTTTCCATACCTAATCTATTCATCACAACAGAATCTAAACCTTCCTCGAAAAGCACACGCGGAATGTCATAAATGCTTGGTGCATCAACTGCAGCAACAACCGCCTTTTGATCAACGTCGCACATCAATGAAATCTTCCGTTTAATCGCTTCTGGCACTTCACGATCAGCACGAAGTACTATCGCATCAGGTTGTAGACCAATTGATCGCATCTGTGACACAGAGTGTTGAGTTGGTTTTGTTTTTAACTCACCTGAAGGTCCAATAAACGGCAACAACGAGACATGTAAAAAGAAGGTATTTTCCCGACCCAATTCATGTCGTAGTTGCCGAACTGCCTCCAGGTACGGCAACGACTCGATATCACCGACAGTTCCGCCAATTTCAGTGATCACCATATCTACGCCGGGTGTGACCATGGCTCTTATCCGAGATTTAATCTCGTTAGTAATGTGTGGAATAACTTGCACTGTATCGCCTAAGTATTCACCTCGGCGCTCTCTGGCAATTACTGCACTGTAAATTTTGCCGGTTGTAACACTTGCTTGATTAGAGAGATTTACATCCAAGAAACGTTCGTAATGCCCAATGTCAAGGTCAGTTTCGGCACCATCTTCAGTTACAAACACTTCACCATGCTGAAATGGATTCATCGTTCCTGGATCTACATTTATATAGGGATCAAGTTTTTGCATTACAACAGTTAGGCCGCGTGCCCGCAATAACGCGCCTAGACTCGCTGCGGTTAAACCCTTACCTAAAGCGGAGGCTACGCCGCCAGTAACAAAAAGGTGAACAGTACGACCGGAATCTGATGGTTTCACGGGATTCAACTCTATCCAAGATTGGAGCTAAAAACCAATCCAGCCAGCGGTGTGGCGCTATCGGTTAAGCGACAACAATTCTTCAGCGTGGGAAAGCGCTGCTGCAGAATCTTGCATGCCACCTAGCATCCTTGCTATTTCAGCCACTCGATCAACTCCTGCGAGCTGAGCCACGTCTGATGTTTTCAACCCTGAGGCTAAATCTCCGGTTATTCGAAAATGGACATCAGCAAATGCCGCTACCTGAGGTAGGTGCGTCACTACTAGCACCTGATTGGACTTTGCTAATTTTGCAAGACGCCGACCGACCTCTATAGCCGTCTCGCCACCTATTCCGGCATCTACTTCATCAAATACATAAGTTAAATCAGGATTTTCAGCGGGTAGCACAACCTGAAGTGCCAACATAATTCGGGAGAGTTCGCCACCTGAGGCGGCTTTTGCAATTGGTCGAGCAGCAGCAGATGAGCCATGTGTGATGTTGAAAATTACCTGATCTGCGCCGCTACGATCTAATTTCAAACCAGAAATTTCCAGCGCACCCGCCTTAAGCCCAACCACTTCGGTTATGAATTTTGAACCTGCCATTTTTAAGCCAGTTAGTTCAGTTGAAACCAATTTATCTAATTTCTGCCCAAGCACAATACGGGATTTTGTAAGTTCGTTTGCTAATTTTGTTAATTGAATTGCAAGATTTGAACTGATGGATGTCAATCGTTCAACTTCAGATGCAGGATCTGCCGCACCTTCAAGCATGTCTCGCTCTCTGTTCATCTTGTCAATGATCTCTGAGAGTGGCATGCCGTGTTTTCTAATTAAGGATTGAATCAGCGCCTTTCTAGCGAATAAATCTTCCAAGCTGGCACCAGATTGATCATCAGATAAATGTTGAATTACTTTACGTTCCAGTTCATTTAGATGATCTGGTACTCCTTGAAGCGCAGTGTAAAACTCAGAAAATTCGTCCAGCTTAGCAATAGCTTTAAGCAGGGAATTGATTTGATGATTAATTCCCCCAACTCCGCGATCTTCGAAAAACCCTTGAATTTCGTTAATTATCTCCCTTAATTGCTCAACAGATTCTGAATTCTTTATCTGTAACAGGATTTGATCATCTTCATCTGGCTTGGGCGAAATTTCATCAAATTCTGCAAGGTCAACTGCAATACGTCTTTGCTCGCTTTCCCATTTTTCCGCAAGTTTTCTCAGATCATTAAGCTCAGCTTGAATTTTCTGGTATTCAAGAAAGCAATTTTGATAATCGGAAAGGACTTTTTTGTAAGATTTATCGCCCATCGCGTCTAATGCACTTAATTGCCATGTAGCTTTGGTTAAATATTGTTGATCGGCTTGGCCAAAAATTCTAATCAAATGATCTGAAATCTCAGATATGGTGTTTAAGTTACTTGTTAAACCGTTAATTGTTGGCCTGGATTTGCCAGAAGCCTCAATTACTTTACCTAGCGTCAACTCTGAACTATCTGACATATCCTCATATTTGCTTAGCACATTGCCTTGATATTCAGATAAATCCCAATCTGATTCTATCCAACATTTAGCTTCGCCAACTCGAACCAATTTGGTATCTGATTTCTCCCCCAAGGTTTGGGTGAGCGCGTTGAGAATCATGGTTTTGCCAGCACCCGTTTCACCAGTTAATACATTTAAGCCAGCACCAAAGTTCAAAACTGCTGCCGCGACAACACCAAGATTATTGATTCTAAGTTCGGAGAGCATGTTGCTCCTAGCTATTTTTCACCAAGCGCGCCGCGCCAGCCGGATGTTGGAAGATCAAATTTCCTAACTAATCGATCAGTGAACGGCGCATTAGTTAACTTAAGAAATTTAATGGATTGTTCGGATCGTTGGATCACAATTCGAGCTCCAGCAGGGATATCCCCACCGCGACGTGAATCTGCCCAGACTGATGCAGGTGAGATTAAATCAACTACAACTTTACTCTGTGGCGAAACTACCAATGGCCGGGCAAATAGCGAATGAGCAGATAGCGGAACTACCACAACAGCAGCAACACTGGGCCAGACAATGGGCCCACCGGCGCTAAACGCGTATGCAGTAGAACCAGTTGGCGTGGCAACAATCAACCCATCTCCGGCGTAACGAGAAACCGGATGATCATCGATTGCGGTGATTAACTCTGCAATCCGGGCATTTGCTGCCTTCTCGATAGAAACTTCATTTAATCCCCAAGATTGCCAAATTAGGTTACCTTCATGTCGGACTGAAACATCAAGAGTTAAACGTTCTTCGATGCTCCAATTTTTGGCGACGATTGCTTCGGCGATTTGTGGAATATCTGAAGCTTCAGCTTCAGCTAAAAAACCAACATGTCCATGATTAATTCCCAATAATGGTAGATCAAATTGTTTGGCCAGCTCAGCCGATCGCAATATGGTGCCATCGCCACCAATCACCAACACTGATTCTAAATTGGGCAATTCGTTTTCTGTGACAAACTGACAATTGGCGACTTGAACCATGCCAGGCTCTGAGATGGAAAATACTTTAATTCCTGCTTTAGTTAGCAGGTTGCATAAGTTGTCCGCAGCAGTAACAGCTGCAGGTCGATTCCAATTAACGGAAAGTGCGATATTGCGCATTAATCCTCCTCTGAAATCTGAACTGTTATTTCAGCCTGAGTCAATTCTGCCCCATCCTTGGCTAGATGCAGAAAGAACTCTCGGTTGCCATTTGGTCCGTGCACTTTACTCTCCACAGCACCAATTACTACCCAGCCTAGCTGCTTAGCCGATTCAACTACTCCCAAAATGGCAGATATTCGAAGTTCCCGACTGCGCACCACGCCGCGACCAACTTCTACTTTTCCAACCTCAAATTGGGGCTTAACCATTAACAACATCTCCGCTTGATCAGCAGCGACACTAGCCAAAGCAGGTAACACTGTTTTTAACGAAATAAAAGACAAATCCGCAGTGATGAAATCAATAAATTCCGGCAAATCCGATTGGGATAAATTCTTTGCATTAGTTCGATCCATCACAATCACGCTTGGATTTTGCTGTAATGACCAAGCTAGTTGACCGTAACCCACATCTACTGCATAAACTTTAGTCGCACCTGATTCCAACAAGACTTGGACAAAGCCGCCGGTACTAGCACCAGCATCTAAACAAATTTTTCCCATTACATTTACATTTAAGGCTGTCATAGCGCTAAGTAATTTCCCGGCACCGCGAGAAACATAATTTTTAGTTTCTGTATTTATTGAAATATTGGTATCTTCATTAACTTGGGTGGTGGTTTTCGTGGCAACAAAACCGTTAACTAGAACCTGTCCCGCCTCAATCAACTCTTTCGCGTCGCCACGGGATCTGGCTAATCCCCGTTTAGTTAATTCTAGGTCGAGGCGTCGCAACTTAGTTATCGATATCAGTTAACGCCGAACTTAATTGGGCATGAATCCGAGTGAATACCGCTGCATGGTCAGTAATCTCCAATTCATCTAAATTTCGCAACTCAGCAATAGCAGAATCTATTTCAGCAATTCCAGTTGCCGATATCGGAAGTGCTGGAGTGTTTGGTAGCGGCAGTTGATCGCTCATTTACCCTCTAACTTTTCAATTCGGTTCCGTAGCGCCGCCAATTCATCTTCGCGAGCAACCCCAATCATAGTGATAGCGCGCTCAACTTCCGTTGCGATTTGCTCTTTTAGTTTTGCTAACACTTCAGCCACAATCTGGTCAACATCCACTGATGAACTGGGCTGACCAACCTTGGCAGCCGCTTCATCCAATCTTCGGCGAACTTCATCAGCAACCTGCGCACCCATACTTAAAAAAGCTCGGATTGTGTCATCATTATTGGTCATAGAAATCTCCTTGGCAGCAGACTATCTCTGATTCTCCGGATCAGCATCCAGATCTTCCAGGTAAATCTCCTCTTGTGCATCTGTTAGAAATTCGGCGGCGGCGGTTGCGGCTGGATCAGCTTTATCGGCCTTTTTGAACCAAATCAGTGCTTCATCTTCGCGGTGCAGTTTTCGCAAAATTTCCGCATAAGTGAAACACAATCTGGCATAAGCTGTTTGATCTGCAGGATAGCCAGCTAAAGCCGGGATCTTCAGCGCAAGCAGCGCTGCTTCATGCTGTGCAAGATCTGATCTTGCGCCTGCTTCGACAATTGCTGCCTCAATTCGATCAACACCTGACAACGAACGATGCTCCGCTAAAAATGCGATTGCTTTTTCAGGTCGACCAAGGCCGCGTTCGCAATCTGCCATCATCGCAATCAGATGATCTGCGTTTGCCATTCGCTTTACTGCACGAAAATCATTAAGCGCTTCTTGCCATAATCCGTTTACGTAAAATGTCACCCCAACTATTTCTCTAACTGTAGGAAATCGACCAGCCAATTCTTTTGCATGTTTAGCATGCACTAGCGCTAATTCTGGATTGATTTCTAAATATCGCTGAGTCATTACTAAATGCTGTGCCACGGTAATTGTCAATCCAGTGGGCAAACTTCTTAGTTCATTGCTGAGTTCTTCGCCAAGTTCATCACCAGTGATATCGTCATCAATTATTGGCGCATTACCACGTGCGCGTTGATCGCGCTCTCGTCTTGGTAGATCGCCACGGAATCTTCTCGGTGTGTCAAATCTCTGTGGCCGCTCTTGACCCCTATCTCTGCCGCCACGCTCTCGATCCGAACTGCTTTTAGGTTTTCCAATGCCTTCACGTCGCGGGCGATCACTATTTGATCTACTACCCCCGCGCTCGCCAGGTTTACTTTCTCGTCTGAATTCTGGTCTACCACTGCGCTCACTAGATTTGGTATCGCGAGAACTTGGTTTAATCGAACCGGTTCGATCCGATCGACCTGCTGAGCTTCGCGGTTTAGCACGATCCGAATAACCTCGTTCACTGCTGCTGCGATCTGTTCGAGCAGCAGAATCAGTTCTTCTGCTTGCTGATTGATTTTTTTCAAATGGTTTGCGAGTTGATGAATTGGCTGGACTTCGCCGATCACGATTACTGCGATCTGGCCGAGTAGCAGAATCTAATGATTTCGAATCTACGCTTTGCCTTGGTTTTGATCTTGCATTAGATGACTTACGCAATGAGCTTTGGCCTTCAGCGTCATCCCTAATTTTTTTGTGACGCGTAGATGAAGATAAATTGCTGCTAGTGGACGATTTTGCGCTGTTCGGATTAAATTTTGGCTTATCAGAGGATTTCGAGCTGCGATTTGTGGCGCCGGAACCACCTCGGACTGAATAAGACTTTCGAGTTGCGGCACGCGGTTGATTGCGCTTACTGGAACCAGCTTGATTAACCACGATGGACACC
>CAYXYW010000039.1:0-8863 GCA_964469855.1 uncultured Bifidobacterium sp. | reverse complement strand
GGTACGTGATCTTTCGTAAGTTGCACATCACACTCGTAGCCATCTGCACCATCTTGGGTTGCTTGCAGATAAGCAGCCATTGTCATTTCCGGTGCGAGCGCACTTGCACCACGATGTGCGATAACTAACGGTCTTTTTTGACCCAAAAATGTGCTCACTGGGAGATTATCGCTGAAATTAGGCGGATAATTCAGTCATGCGAAAAATATCGGTAGAGCGCTTACCTGATGCCTTAATTGAGCTGCCTGAAAATCCTCGAGTGGTAGTTAGTGGCAATGCTGCAACGCCTTGGATTTTGTTGGATGCATTTGATAAGCAAGTCTCGCATTACCGGCTCCATATGCTCAATGCTCAAAATGGCATTCCCGATCGCGACGGCGTAGTGCACGAAACAGTTTTTGTTGGCGCAGGTATGCGCAACAGCGCCAGACTTGATTATGTGCCTTGCCGGCTTTCACTGGTACCAAAATTGTTATCAACTGCCAGACCAGCTGATGTAGTACTACTTCACACCTCAAAAGCATATGACGGGAAAGTTTCACTTGGCATTGAAGTAAATGTAATTCCAGCAGTAATTGCCACAGTTAAGCAGCGTGGCGGGTTAATCATTGGTCAAGTTAATGAGCAGATGCCCTATACCTTTGGTGATGGTGAGATTGATTTAGATGTATTTGATTACATCATTGAGGTGGATACGCCAGTTGATGCGCATCCAATACCACCACTTACTGATACCGCCCGAGAAATCGGCGATCGAATTGCCTTTAAAGTATTAGATGGTTCCACTTTGCAAATGGGAATAGGCGCGATACCAAATGCATTTTTAACTGCTGTTGCGCAAGAGCGAACTAATTTAAAGGTTTGGACTGAGATGTTCAGTGATGGCGTGTTAGAACTCGAATCGCGAGGCAGATTAGATAAAGAAACTCCGATTCGTGCTTCGTTTGCGTTTGGTTCACCTGAGCTATATCGCTGGATGGATCGAAATCCACGAATCCATATGTTAAAAACTGAGAAAACTAATAATCCAGCCAAAGTTGCCGATCAGCCAATGATGACTTCAGTTAATGCAGCACTTCAGGTTGATTTACTTGATCAAGCAAATGCCAGTCGCATTGGAAATAAAATTTATTCTGGATTTGGTGGTTCAACCGATTTCATTGTTGGTGCAATGCATGCCAAAGGCGGTCAGGCATTTATTGCGTTGCCATCTTGGCACCCTAAAGCAAACTGCTCCACCATCGTGCCGTTACTTACTGAACCCACCACGCATTTTCAACACAGCGCAATAGTTACTGAGCAGGGTATGGCAGCAATGTTTGGTCGCAGTCAGCGGGAGCAGGCAAGTTCGCTGATCGCGAACTGCGCTCATCCAGATGCCCGTGAATACTTGTGGGAACAGGGCCGGCGACTCGGGTTCGTGGAATAAGGAAAGTAAGGCAAAATACTCCTATGTCAGATGCCATGGATGTGTTACTCGCTGGCCGAATCGGATTGCTGGTTCGGATCCAATCTCACCCTGGGGCGCGGCTCGCGCTATTAGATTCACTCAATGAATATTGTGAGAATCTAGACCAAGAACCAGGTACCGAAGCATTTGTTATTGCGCTTGATCCCAGTGATGAAGATGTGATTTGGCTATATGAATGGTTTACTGATCAAGAAGCACTTGATGCGCATCGCAGCAGCGATGCATTTGCTGATTTAATGCATCGAATGCCAGAGTTGGTTGCAGTTCCACCTGGCGTGCTACCAATTAATCCGCTGCGAGTTCGCCTGGCTCGACAACCATTAGAGCAATCACTTTAGTTGTGGCTTGCTAACTAGGAGCGCCGATGGGACTACTAGATCAGTTTGAGCAGCGATTAGATTCCATGCTTTCTGGTGCGCTAACTGCCGCTTTTGATGAAGAAGTTCAACCGGTTGAAATTATTGCCGCAGTTACGCGCGAGATGGATGAACATTTACAAGAACTAGATAATGGCAGATTAATTGCACCAAATCATTTTATTGTTGATTTAGCAAAGCATGATTACAACCGGATGGAAGACTATCTAAAAACCCTAGAAAAAGAATTTGCGGAAACAGCAAGCACTCATGCCAACTTACAGCATTACACCTTAACTGGTCCGGTAGTTGTAACGGTGATGAAAGATAATGATCTTGAAGCTGGCGTATTTAGAGTCAGCTTTGAACAAGTTGCTGCAGTTACTAGCAATTCCGCACCAGCACCGGCAACACCAGCTCATAGCATTACTGTTAACGGGATAACTCATCCGTTAGTAAAACCAATTAATCGTATTGGTAGATCAACAGATGCAGACATTGTAATTTCCGATCCAGCAATTTCTCGAATTCATGCGGAAATCACAATTGGCAGCAAGATCATGTTGCGTGATCTAAATTCCACCAATGGCACTTGGCATAATGATCAGCGAATCACTGAAGTTGAATTAACTGAGCCGACCCAGTTCAAGTTAGGAACTGTTGGGGCAAGTTATCAATGACTGATTTAGTCATCACCATTCTCCGGTTTGGCTTCTTAGCCTTACTTTGGTTCGCCATTATTAGAATGTTTTTGCTGCTACGAACAGATGCGGTAGCAGACAAGAAATACGGTGTGATTAAACCAAAGCGAGTGCAGTTAGAGCCGCGAGAATTAGTGGTGGTGGAAGGTCCGGCAGCTGGCGCCAAAGTGGCTATTGCAAAACGGCCGATCACTGTTGGGCGCGCCAGCATTTGTGATCTCACCTTAGAAGATGACTTCATTTCCAGCCGCCATCTGCGAATTAGCACGCAATCAAACGGTTATGTGGTGGAGGATTTAGGCTCTACCAATGGCACCTGGGTGGAAGGTGAACGACTAACTGAACCGGTGCTGATCAAACCAGGAGTGCGCATCAAAATGGGACGAAACACTATGACTATCCGTAAGGTGGAGTCATGAGCCTGCGTTTTCTTGCCGTTGGATCCAGCGATCCTGGCGTAGTGCGCACCCATAATGAAGATTCCGGTTTGATTTCACCTCGACTGCTCGCAGTTGCTGATGGCATGGGTGGTCATGCTGCTGGTGAAATTGCCAGCACCACCATAATTCGAGAGCTTGCTGCTGTTGCCGTTAAAGGAAATTTGGCAGATAACAATTTAGTTCGAGCAATAGAACGAACCAAGGTTGCATTAGCAGATTTATCAAAATCAGATCAATCTCGCGCTGGTTTAGGCACCACCGTCAGTGCAGTCGCGATAAATGAGAACAAAATAGTTGTGGTGCATGTTGGCGACTCTCGAATTTATCGCTATCGAAACGGTTCGTTAATGTCGCTAACTCGAGACCACACTTACGTGCAGTCGCTAATTGATGTTGGTGAGATCTCCGAAGCGGAAGCGAAAGTTCATCCAAAAAGATCTTTACTCACCCAAGCAGTTGATGCGCAAAGCAATATCAGCCCTGATGTCACCGAAGTTGAAGTTGAAGCCGGCGATCGATTATTAGTTTGCAGCGATGGGTTAAGTGGCGTGATCGAACCTGATGTGATGTTGCGCGCGCTGCAAAAAGATCGAGATAGCGCAGTTAGTGAATTAGTTGCCGCAGCGCAAGCTGCTGGTGCACCAGATAACGTAACTGTGATTGTGGCTGATTTAGTTGGCACCACCCAAGCAGCAGATGCGCGAGGCGTAACAATTATTGGTGCTGCTGCTGAAGGAGCGCCAACGGTTAAAGTGCCTAGGCACATTGGATTTAATCCCTTCTTAGTTGCGCTAATTGCTAGTTTGATTGTGGTGCTAGCCGGCTTTGGATTACAACGCTGGTGGGCGGGACAATGGCAAGTAGCTTCGCAGGATGGTGTGGTTGTAGTTAATCAGGGAATATCCCAGCAAATATTTGGCTTAAAGTTGTATCGCACGCCGCTTGTTTCAAAAATTCCAACCACCTCATTACCGTTATTTGAGCAGCAGCAGTTAGAGCGCGGGGTGATTGTTGAGTCACTGGCGCAAGCTGAACAAACATTGCAGCAACTAGCGGAGCGCTCCATTACTTGCAACTCTAACCCCAGCAGTTGTTTGCCATAGCGATGAGATCGGTTGAACGAAACTTATTAATTATTGTCAGTCTAGTTATTCTGGCAGCATTCTTAATCATTGATTTCTCGGCTCGTGGCTTTTTAGCTCCTATTGGAATCTTTATTCCGCTAGCACTAAGTTCAATGTTTTTTGGTATGCATTATGTGATTACTAAATTCCGACATACAGCACAGCAACAATTAGTTCCGGCCGCAGCACTGCTCAGTGGTATTGGGGTTGCGATGATTTATCGATTAACTGGTGGTGTTGGTGCATTGCAGCAAACATTATGGGTTGCAATTAGTGTGGCATTAGTCATTTTAACTTTAATCAAACTACCTAACACCAGGGTGCTGCTGCGCACCCCATTGGTATTTATGTTGGTTGGGTTAATTTTGCTAGCGCTGCCGTTTTTGCCAGTAATTGGCGCAACCATTAATGGTGCCACGCTCTGGCTGCGCATTGGTCCGCTAAGTATGCAGCCTGCGGAATTTGCCAAAGTAGTTTTAATTATTGGCTTTGCTGGCTATCTAGCAAAACATCAAGCACAGTTAACTTTTATCCACCGTAAATTTGCCCTCATTGAGTTACCCAGACCAAAAGATATTGGTCCGTTGTTGGTTGTTTGGGCAGTTGCGCTGATTTTGCTAGTTGGGCAACGAGATTTAGGAACATCGTTACTGTTTTTTATCGCAGCGGTGCTGCTGTTATATGTCACAACTGCTCGCCGTAGTTGGTTAATCATTGGCAGCGCGTTATTAGTTGTTGGTGGCGGATTAGCTGCTGCTGGATTTGATCACGTTGCCGCTCGATTTCGCATTTGGTTAGAACCGTTTGCGGATATTGCTGGTGATGGCTTTCAAGTAGTGCAGGGAATTTATGGGTTAGCAGCCGGTGGCATATTTGGTACTGGCCTTGGTCAAGGAAATCCAAATTTAGTGCCTTATGTGGAATCAGATTTCATTTTCACCGCAATTGCTGAGGAGTTAGGTTTAGTTGGCGCAACTGCAATCGTGCTGCTCTATGGCTTAATAATCGCAAATGCAGTCAAGACCGCGGGAAATATGCGAAGTGCAGGCAATATGTTAATTGCAGCTGGCATTGCGATATTTATCTTTTTGCAGGTATTAATCACTATCGGTGGTGTCACCGCTGCTTTACCGCTAACTGGGCTAACCACCATATTTCTTAGCGCTGGTGGCTCCTCGCTAGTTGCGTCTTGGTTATTGATTGCGCTGTTGTTGGTACTGCAAGATCAAAATCGAACGGTGACTAATTTGCCAGCTGGATTAACCGATGATCAGACCCGAGCGATCTCACTATGAAACCACAATTAACCAAACTACTAACCGGATTTGGGGTTGCGCTGTTGTTGTTGCTAGCAAATTTAACTTATCTACAGGTGTTTGAGGCAAGTAGTTTAAATAATCGCGCTGACAATAAACGTAGCTTGTTTAAGCAATATGACATTGATCGCGGCGCAATTATTGTTTCTGGCCAGCCAGTTGCTTATTCTGATAAAACAACTGGTCGGTTTAAGTATGAGCGGCGATATGTCTCACCAGCATTCACCCATCCAGTTGGCTATCTATCATCAATTTATGGTGCTGCTGGGATTGAACAGAGTGAAAATCAACTTTTATCTGGTGCCGCAGCTGCGCTTGCGGTTGATAGGTTACGACAACTATTAGATGGTGGGGCAAGACGAGGTGGCTCGGTTGAATTAACTCTAGTCGCTTCGGCACAACAACTTGCTTATCAACTACTCGCCAATAGAGTCGGTGCGGTAGTTGCAATTGAACCGCGCACTGGAAAAATATTAGTAAGCGCATCTTCACCAAGTTTCGATGCAAATTTACTATCAACTACTAATGCCGAAACTATGCAAACTAGTTGGCGTCGATTAATTTCAGATCCAAACCAACCATTACTGAATCGGGCTTATGCTGAAACTTGGGCACCGGGTTCAACATTTAAATTAATTGTGGCAGCAGCTGCTTTGGAATCTGGTCGTTATGACTTAACCAGCAAAATTCCGGCACCAGCGCAATATCAAGTACCAGGTAGTTCTAGAAGAATTAATAATTGGCAAGCTGCACCGTGTAATCAGTCCGGTGAAGTGACGTTAGCTGAAGCAATGGCTGTTTCCTGTAACACAGCATTTGCCAGATTAGCAATTGAGTTAGGTGAAGAGCGAATTAATCGAACTGCGCAAGCGTTTGGTTTTGGTGATAACTTCTCACTTGCTGGTGCAGTTCGAAGCAGTTTTCCAACTGAGTTATCAAGTATTGAGTTAGCACTTTCAGCGCTAGGGCAGTTTGATGTTAAAGCAACTGCCCTACAAATGGCGCAAGTTGCCGCAGCAATTGGTAATGAGGGTGTGGTGATGCAACCAAAATTGATTGCCAAATCATTTGCACCAAATCTCACCCTGCTATCAGAAACTGATTCTGATGTATTTAATCGCGCGATCAAGCCAACAACTGCCGCCGCACTAAAACAGATGATGCTGCAGGTGGTGAGTGCCGGCACTGGCACGGCAGCGCAGATCCCAGATGTTTCAGTTGCCGGCAAAACTGGAACGTCCCAAACCAAGCCCGGCAGCACGCCGCATGCTTGGTTTATCGGCTTTGCCCCAGCTGAAGCGCCAACGGTTGCTGTTGCCGTGGTGATTGCTGGGGGCAATCAGGCAAGCGAATTAGCGCCTGAAATATCCGGAAATCAGTTAGCCGCCCCAATTGCGCAGAAAGTACTGGTAGAACTACTTGGACGGAAATAGGGCAAGATTGGCAATGAAAATCAGAAGGGCAGCATCGTGACCGAGCAACCGCGCTTATTAGGTGGGCGCTATGAGTTGGGCGCAATCATTGGCCGTGGTGGCATGGCAGATGTGATTGCGGCTAACGATATTCGGTTGGGTCGCAAAGTTGCGATCAAGTTAATGCGTCGGGAATTAGCTTCAGATCCACTTTTCTTAGCAAGGTTTCGTCGCGAAGCACAAGCTGCTGCAGGTTTGAACCACCCCACAATTGTTGCGGTGTATGACTCTGGTGAAGACATTGTTGGCACCGGCACTGATGCCGCATCACTGCCATACATTGTGATGGAGTTGGTTGAAGGTGAAACCGTCAGAGATATTTTGCGAAGCGGCGCAGGATTTACGCCAGAGCGCGCGCTGCAAGTTGCGCGAGATGTGTTAACTGCGCTGGATTATTCGCATCGCAATGGCATTGTGCACCGAGATATCAAACCGGGCAATGTGATGATCACTAAATCTGGTGCAATAAAAGTGATGGACTTTGGTATTGCTCGCGCGATGTCAGATTCTGGTAATACGTTAACTGCATCTCAAACTGTGATGGGAACTGCGCAGTATTTATCACCGGAGCAAGCTCGTGGTGGTGAAGCAGATGCCCGAAGTGACATTTATTCACTTGGTTGTTTGCTTTATGAAATGTTAACCGGCAAACCACCTTTCACCGGCGAATCTGCCGTTGCAATTGCCTATCAACATGTTAGCGGCTTAGTTATTTCGCCAAGTGAGATTAATCCAGATATCAATCCAAACATTGATGTAATTGTGCAAATGGCGCTAGCTAAAGATGCAACTGAGCGCTATCAAAGCGCTGCTGAGATGCGAACTGATATTGATCGGGCACTTGCTGGCGATAAAGTAACTGCGGTGTTGCCAACTGTGCCAATGAGTTATTCAACTAGTACCGTTAAGCCTGTGGCAACGAAATCAAAAGTTAATCCGTGGGTTTGGGTGCTTAGTGCAGTTGGCGTATTTCTAACTGCAGCAATTGCGATCTGGGTTTATGGCTCAAGTTTAAATCCTGGTGGCAGCAATCAAGTTGAAGTACCAGATCTTGCTGGGCTAAGTGCCGAAGCGGCGGTAACTGTGCTTAGCGATTACAACTTAGTGTTAGGCAGCATTACGCCACAAGAATCCGATCGGCCAGAGAACACAATTATTGATCAATCACCTGGTGTTGGTGTTCGCGTTGCTGAAGGAACTAGCGTTAACGTAACTATTTCTGCTGGTGCAACGCAAATAATTGTGCCAACCGTCGCCGGTTTAGTTAGCGCAGAAGATGCCAGACGAGTATTAGCTTCAGTGAATTTACAGCTTGGCAACATCACCTCAGTTGATAACGATCAACCAGAAGGTTATGTGGTGGGTTCAGTGCCGCCAGCTGGCAGCTCAGTTCCGGTTGGCACCAGAATCTCAATCGAAATCTCAAATGGCTTTGGCGTGGTGCCAGCACTTGAAGGGTTACCAGAAGCTCAGGCCCGAAGCGATTTGGGTGCTGCTGGTTATCAAGTTGTAGTGGTGCCGCAGCCATCAGCAACGGCTGTGCCAGGTACCGTGTTGGCGCAATCACCAGCAGCGGGAACTAGATTAAAGATTGGTTCTAGAGTTTCAATTACGGTTGCCACGTCTGATGGCACAGTTGAGCCAGAACCAGAGACCCCAACTGCGCCTTAAGTTGAGATAACCGCAGTTAAACCTTTGGCGCGCTCTGGTGCTGAGTTGTCACCGGTTCTAACTAGCCAATTTGCAAACAACATATGGCCATGTTCAGTTAACACACTCTCTGGATGAAACTGCACACCCTCTACATCAAGTTTGGTGTGGCGCATGCCCATTACTAAATCATTATCAGTCCAGGCGGTAATTTCTAAAATATCAGGCACGGTATCTTTTTTAACTGCAAGGGAGTGATATCGAGTTGCTTTAAATGGCGATGGCAGATTCACAAACACACCTTGTTCTTCATGATAAATATCAGAAGTTTTG
>CAYXYW010000038.1:0-9018 GCA_964469855.1 uncultured Bifidobacterium sp. | reverse complement strand
GTTGCTTCAATGCCACATTCATAGGCATCAAGCTTGGCTTTGTTGTATTTCTTCGGCCCAATAATTGCCGAAGCAATTACCGAGAATGCGCCAAAGCCAAAGGCCAACAGCCCCAGACCGACGATCGGCCAGGCTAATTCCACAGCAAGCTCCTTCTAGGCAAATTTCAATTAACTCCCCCTAATCCTAGGGGGCTACCTAGGCTCCCGGCCTGTCCATTGATGTGGCTGTTCCCACATCATTTTGGCTCTGACTTCACCGCTCGATGTAGCGCCACAATGCCGCCAGTTAGCGATCGCCAGGCCACCTTGGACCAGCCAGTTTGCTGAATTTGTGAGGCAAATTGGGCTTGATTTGGCCAGGCCAGGATGGATTCCGCCAAATATTGGTAGGCAACTGGGTTGCTGGAAAACTTCCCTGCCACCTTAGGCAGCGCCCGAATTAAGTAATTTTGATAGAGGTTGCGGAACCAGCTGGCTTCCGGCGTGGAAAACTCACAAATGACCAATCTGCCGCCAGGCTTGGTAACCCGATACATCTCTTGCAGAGCTTTGGCCACATCGTTCACATTTCTGATACCAAATGAAATGGTTACCGCATCAAATGAGTCATCAGCAAATGGCAGTGCTAGCGCATCGCCAGCCACAAAGGTCAGCTCTGGATGACGTCGTTTTCCAACTTCAAGCATGCCAAGCGAAAGATCACAGGCAATTGCAGTTGCGCCAGATTCGGCTATTGCTGCGGTAGAAGTTCCGGTGCCAGCAGCCAAATCCAAAATCAACTCACCAGCAGCAGGCTTGATAGCCCGCACCGTTGCCCGTCGCCAACTGCGAGTTTGACCAAGCGAGAGCAGGTCGTTCATCAAGTCATAGCGGTTTGCGACTCGATCAAACATAGCCTGAACTTCATCAGGTTGTTTGGTTAGATCCGCTCGAAAATTCTCCATAGCGCAATTCTGCCCTACCTACTCAATCGCGCAGGATCTGCGGCTTGGCTCTAGGCTTATTTAGTGAATAACTTCGCGGTTGTTGAGCAATTAGCTCCTGGTCTAAATTTTCAAACTAAAGAAATTTCAGATCCAGGTGATTTGCTGCGGTTACTACCAAAATCAACACCAGAGCAAAAGATTGCAGTTTGGCTGCGGGAGCGCACCGGAATGATTGCAATTGGCGAGACGGTTTCATTTGAAATCTTAGGCCAGGAGCGATTTTCCCGAGCGCATCGATGGTGGCGCGAAGTTGTAACTAACTCTAGAGTTTCCGATTCAGTTAAGGTAACTGGAACTGGCGCATTTGCATTTGCTTCATTTGGTTTTCGAGCGCAACCAACACCAAGTGTTTTGATTGTGCCAAGAATTGTGGTTGGTAAAACAGATGGAAAAAATTGGATCACCACCAGCGATGGCACTGATCCACTTGCGGCACTTGCAGAACTTAAGAAACCACAATTAGCACCAACCTCACCTGGCGCAATTGAGATTGCTGGTGGCAGCCTCACTGAGGCAGCATGGGGTGAAATTGTCGCCGACCTGGTAGCAAAAATTAATCATGGCGATATTGACAAGGTGGTGCTCGCCAGAGATTTAGTGGTCAATACCGAGAATGCGATTGACGTCAGATATCTAATAGAAAATTTGGCAAATACTTTTCCAGATTGCTGGACCTATTATGTTGATGGTTTAGTTGGTGCTACCCCGGAAATGTTGCTTCGCAAACGTGGCAACAACATCATTTCTCGAGTACTTGCTGGCACTATCACTCAAAACAAAGACAGCGATAACAACGAGTTACTTCAGGCAAAATTACTAACAAGCGACAAAGACCAACAAGAACATGATTATGCGGTTCAATCAGTATCAGCTGCACTTGCTGTGCATTGCACCGATTTAGTTGTGCCATCTGCGCCAACTGTGTTGCAGCTGGCAAATGTTGCACACCTCTCTACTGAAGTTACAGCTGTTGTTGCTGATGATTCACCAGCGCTAGTTTTAGCTGGCTCGCTGCATCCAACAGCAGCTGTCTGCGGTACGCCAACTGAGCGAGCACGAGATTTAATTGCAGAAGTTGAAGGTATGGATCGCGGTCGATATGCCGGTCCAGTTGGTTGGATTGATGGCAATGGCGATGGCGATTTAGGTCTTGCGATTAGATGTGCTCAGCTTGATACGAATTCGCTTCGGCTATATGCCGGCTGCGGTGTTGTAGCGGGTTCAACGCCAGAATCAGAATTAGCCGAATCGGCAGCAAAATTCAAAGCAATTCTTAACGCGTTAAGTTAACTAGTTGTTTTCGTAAATCTGCTTCAATCTCCCGATCAACACCCGAAACAACTGCTGCTGAGATTCCTGGTTGATCCGAATAGATTTGATTCAATTGACTCTTGTTGGTTATCTCAGTAACTGGAATATCTAATCCCTGTAGTAACTTAACTAAATTTGCCCGATGCGGAGTGCCAAATACTCGCTCAAACCCGGCGATACCACGTTGCTCAATTGTGCTAAATACGCCGCCACCATTGTTATCAATCACAATCAACCTTAAGTTGGGAGTGGATTCAGTTGTTGGGATTGTCAGACTCGCTAAGTCATGTAGCAGCGCAACATCACCAAGTAAGCAGTACGCCTGCGCGCCACCATTTCGTTGCCACGCAATTGCAGCACCAGTTGCGGTAGCAACGATGCCATCAATTCCATTTACCGCACGATTAGATGTTAGTTGGCCAATCGAATTGGGCTGCATTAAATAATCCAAATCACGCAAGCTTAAGCTTGCTGCAACATGCAATAGATTCTGCGACGTTAAATTCTGATACAAACTAGACGCTACATCTAATCCGCCAAGTGCACTTGTTTGCAAAATTTCATTAATGTTTTGATGCAGCGGTTCAGCTTCATCTTGCCAGGCATTAAGCCACTCATGTCCGATCGCAGTTAGCGATTCAAGGTCCAACTCTGCTGTGCTTTGCCGAATAGCAGAAACATTTGTTAGGGAAGTTGGCAACTTAACTGCAATTCTTGGTTTTGTGTTAATCAGCGTATTGGTAATTCGCGATAAACCTACTCTTCCAACCGTAACCACAATCTCAATTTGCTCGCTGAATTTATTTGCAGTTAACGCGCCATTGGCTATCAAATTAGGGTGCACTGTAGCTGCGGGTTCAGCAATTAACGGCCAATTCAATTTTTGCGCAATCTCACCAGCATGTTTAACCTGATCACCGCTACTGATGACAACACCTTTTTTATTGTTTAGTAAATCAGCCGCTACCAACTTTTCTGCTTCTTTAATTGACGGTGCAGTGCGCGCAGTTGGACCTTGCCAAGAATCACTTGGCAGCAGGGGTTCATTAAATCGAGCATTAAGGTGAATCACACCAGAAAGTTGCAGCGCTAATTGAATTTCGTTTTGCCACATTTCAGCCGGCCAGGAATCATCTAAATCAACTACATTCTTAGTTGCAGCAAAAAACAGCTCAAGCTGTTCAATTGTTTGATTCGCGCCAGTGTTAACTAATTTCTTTGGTCTGTCAGCAGTAATCGCAATCAACTCAATATCTGATTGCGCTGCCTCAATCATTGCCGGTAATAGATGTGCTCCAGCAGTACCGCTTGTCACAACAATGGCGGTTTTTCGGTTAGTTACTTTTGCCAAACCAAGCGCAGTAAATCCAGCAGAGCGCTCATCGATTCGAACCGTAACATTTAATGCAGGTGTGGCTAGCGCGGCCAGCGAGATTGGGCCATTTCTGGACCCTGGTGCAATTACTAAATCAGTTACCCCCGCAGATACCAATTGCGTGATCAAAGTGCGGGCTTGTGCAGTAGCACTCACTACAACACCTCAACTAACTGTTCGGCGGCAGCGATAAATCGCTGCGTTAATTCAGTTAACTCTATCGAACTTATTCTTGTGGCTGCTTGAGCGAGTAACTGATCATCCAAAATTGGTTCGGTAACAGCGAGGTGACCGTTTGACGGTAGCAACGAATTTGCAACTAGATCTTGTGCCAGCAATATTGAAGTACCTAGTCCGCTGGGTAGCGGTGTTACTGGAAGAAGTGCCGCAACATATGCCACAAAACTCAAGCCAATGCTGGTATCAAGTGAGCCCGAAACAATAACTGGCATCTCAAGTTTTTCTGCTAAATCTAACGTTGGTTTACTACCGCCAAGCGGAATTGGTTTCAATACAGCAATGTCGGCGCTTGCCTTTACTTGAGCAATTAAATCGGCCGAAATATTTTCTGATAACCGAATTGATTCATCCACCGCAACTAATACACCATTACCTTTGACGCGAGCACACTCCGCCAGCGATTGACAAGGCTGTTCAATCACTGCGACATCGAGTGTGGCGAATTCCTTAATTAAGGCGAGCGCTTCATTTTCCGAATATGAACCATTGGCATCAACACGAAGAATCAGATCAGGAAATTCAGATCTAATGGCACGAACTCGATCAAGTTGTGCTGCATCGCCAACTTTTATTTTTAACGTGGTGACCTGAAACCGATCAATTAAATCACCCGCCCATGCCACTGCATCTGTTGGCTGCAACGCTGGCACGATCCCGTTTGCTGCGATTTTGTTGCGCAATATCGGCTGTCGTGGTTGATCTGCAGCTTCAATAGCAGCCGCTAACCATTTTGCAGCTGCTTTTGGTTGATAATCAGAGAACGGCGCCCACTCACCAACTCCGTACTTACCTTTGATTATAAAACCAACGCGATGATTAACTGATCTAAATTGCGTAGTTAAGCCAACCTGAAACGGGTGAGCTCGTGCTAGAAGATCATCAATCACGGGCGTTTTGGAAACTTACTAAAGTCTGGTTTGCGCTTTTGTTGATAAGCGTTTCTTCCCTCTTGCGCTTCTTCAGACATGTAATAAAGCAGCGTTGCATCACCGGCTAACTGTTGAATTCCTGCTAAGCCATCGTCTGCTGCATTCATACTTGCTTTGAGCATTCGTAGTGAAAGTGGTGAATGTTGCAACATTTCTTTTGCCCACTTAACCGTTTCCACTTCCAACTCTTCAATTGGAACAACTGCATTAACTAAGCCCCAATCAAGTGCAGTCTTTGCATCATATTGTCGACACAAGTACCAAACTTCGCGAGCACGTTTCTGACCAATGTGTTGTGCCAATAAGCCGGATCCATAACCACCATCAAACGAGCCCACTTTGGGACCAGTCTGACCAAATCTGGCATTTTCTGCAGCAATTGATAAATCACAAACCACATGCAACACATGTCCGCCACCAATGGCATAACCAGCCACCATCGCAATTACTGGTTTAGGCAGTCTTCGGATTTGAATTTGTAAATCTAAAACATTCAGCCGACCAATTCCTTTTTCAGCTAACTTGTCTCCACCGATGTAACCATCATCGCCGCGAATCATTTGATCGCCACCGGAACAAAAAGCTAGATCTCCTTTTCCGGTGAGAATCACCACGCCTACAGATTCATCGTCACGAGCAAGGTCAAATGCCTGCATTAACTCAGTTACTGTCTGTGGTCGAAAAGCGTTTCTGACTTTTGGACGATTGATTGTGATCTTGGCAATACCGTCAGCCCGGTGATATTCAATATCTTGCCACTGGCCGATTGCCTCCCAATCCGCACCTGGCTTCGCTGAGCTATGGACTGGATCAACAGTCATTTGGCTTCCCCCTGAAATGGTTCGGTATTGCCCTACCCTAAGACCGATGACTAAACCTGGCTTGTTGACCGTTACCGCAACGGATACCGCTGCGGTGATTTCAGCGCTGCGCCAAGTGCTGACACAAACTGCGGCGGTAGCAATTTTGCCTAGCGGCAACTCCGCTCGAAGTCGCGCCGTTATGGCTGCTGTTCAACCAGATATACCGGTGGCATCAGATATTGGTGTTGTTGCTACCACCTCTGGCTCAACTGGAAAACCAAAAGGTGTGTTAATTAGTTACAGTGCAATAAGCGCATCGATATTGGCAGTAAATCAAGAACTTGGATTCACGCCGCAATGGCATTTAGTGTTACCGATGCAACATATTGCGGGCACCATGACCGCTATTCGCGGCTTAAGTGATGATTCTCAATTACATCAACCAACAATTAATGCTGCTGATCCAACTCAACTTGCTGCCTATGCAAAGTCAATAAAGGATCTAGTTGGACTTCATGCCATCACGCTAGTGCCAGAACACTTAAATCGATTAGCAGTGATAAATGAGCTTCCTGCGCTGCGCTATTTTCATAAAGTAATTATTGGCGCTGGAAAACTAGATCAAGATCTGCGCGAGCAACTGGCTGATCTAAACATTTCAGTTGTTAATTCATATGGCTTAACTGAAACTTGTGGCGGTGTGGTTTGGGACGGCAAGCCACTTAATTCAGTAAGCATCTCACTAAATGAATTAGGTGAAGTTCTTATTAGTTCTGATATGAATGCCAGTGGCTATCGAGGAATAGATGCAGATTTATCTGTTATTAATACACATGACCTTGGCAGTTTTGACTCGGGCAAACTTGAATTGCTTGGCCGATCAGATAATTTAGTGAAAGTTAAAGGTCACTTTGTTGATTTAGTTGCAACGGGTTCATTAGCAACTGAGATATCCGGCGCGGAATCAGTTGCACTACTCATTAACGAAGACCTCCACATCGTGGTTGCAAATAAAGATGTGAATTTAGAAAAATTATCTTCTAAGTTGATTGATGAACTTGGTGCGGGATTGAAAGGCGCTACAATCGCGCTTCGCGAAAACCTGCCAAGAACAGATTTAGGAAAAATTGATTTCTTTACGCTACGGCTGGAGTTAACTGATGTCTGAGGTAAAAAACGTTTGGGTTTTAGGTGCTCGGCCTAAGACCCTTGGTGCCGCGATCGCACCAGTGATTGTTGGCACTGCCATGGCAGCTCCAGTTGGCAATCTCTCTTTAATTAATGGATTGCTCGCCGCAATAGTTGGACTTGCTTTGCAAGTTGGCGTTAATTTTGCTAACGATTACAGCGATGGCATCAAAGGGAGCGATGCGGTACGTGTTGGCCCGACACGATTAGTTGCCAGCGGATTAGCCAGCGCAGCTGCAGTTAAACGTGCTGCGATGATCTCATTTTTAGTCGCTGCCGTTGCTGGATTATTACTTGCCTATCGAGTGAATTGGTGGTTACTTGCGGTAGGTGCTGCGGCAATAATTGCTGCTTGGTACTACACCGGCGGTAAATCACCATATGGGTATCGTGGGTTTGGTGAAGTTTCTGTTTTTGTCTTTTTTGGCTTAGTCGCAACTGTTGGCAGTTACTTCGTTCAAACAGAGCAGATTTCATTAACTTCAATGGCAGCTGGTGTCAGCTTAGGACTACTTTCCATGGCGCTGTTAATTGTGAATAACTTACGGGATTTAGCTACTGATAAGGCAGCGACTAAACAAACTTTAGCCGTTAAATTAGGTGATCGAAAAACTAGATTGTTCTATTTGGTCTCAGTAATTGGTGCGATCATTGTTTCGATGTTGCTAGCAATAACTGCACCTCTAGCGGCGCTATCGGGATTATTGGTATTAATTGCGATGCAGCCAATTCGAGATGTAGTTGCTGGCGCTACTGGTAAAGACTTAATTCAAACGCTACAGCAAACTAATCGACTACTTATTCTGCTCGGGATTATCTTGGCTGTCAGCTTCTTGTTTGCGTAACTGCTCATCAATCCAGGCATCCTCAGCTGCCGCAGCGGCATCAATTTTGTCATCAATTCGTTTCTTGGTATTGAAAAGTCCAACCGACACTCGGTCACGTAAACCGTCCAATAAAAACAAACTCACAACTGCAGAAACCAAAAAGCCAACAATAATTAACACATAACCGCGCAAGCCAGCAAAATATCCAACCGCAACAAAAAGAGCTAATAAGCCAAGCCGAGCCAGTGAATAAATAAGAGTTGCTAGAACAGTATTCATGATTACAGCCCACCGTAGCTATGTAAGCCATCAAAAAGAATGTTCACACCAAAGAAATTGAATACATAAGATAAATAACCAATTATTGCCAGCACCGCAGCTTTATTGCGCCAACCAACTGTAACTCGGGCATGTAAATAAGCGGCATACGCAATCCACGTAATTAGCGCCCAAGTTTCTTTTGGATCCCAACCCCAGAATCGACCCCATGCTTCTTCCGCCCAAATTGCTCCAGCAAGCACCGCAAAAGTCCAAACTGCAAAACCCCAAGCAGTCATCCGATAAGACAACAATTCCAACTGCCCTTCTGGCGGCAATTTTTTAGCTAACTTGGATTCTGATTTAGCTGCCACTAATTGCCCAATTGCAAAAGCAAATCCCAGCGAGAAACCACCACCAGCGATTATTGCTGAAGCAACGTGAATCACTAACCAACCTGATTTAAGTGCTGGCACTAAGTCTGAAACTGGGATGTATAGAACTGTCTGCGCAAGTCCTAGTGAAAGCAACGCAGGCATCAGAATAAAAACTGCAACCCCGGAGAGGTCGTGATTACGAGCAACAATTAAAAAAACTATTAGTACTGCAAGCGTGCCAGCAATTGCATACTCATACATATTTCCCCACGGCGCACGCTCTGCTGCTATGCCGCGAGTGATAACACCTACTGCCAATATCAAAGTTGCTAGATAGGTTAGAGCAATAGATAACTTGGCATACTTTGCTGGATTCTTACTTCCAATTAACTTAATAAACGAAATATAAGTTGCAAATGTTAAAACTACACTTGCACTTAAGATCGACCAGTTACTGACAACGCCTAAGTCCATTTAAGATTTCTCCTCAGCCGCAGAGCATAACCGCTTAACTAGAGCTAAATCGGAATCAAGTCCAGGCTGATCGCTTCTACTTAGCGCGGCAATTTGGTAGCTGCCATCAGTTAATTGCTTAAGCCAGATCCGCCTACTTCTCACATAAAGTCCCACAATTAAGCCCAATAGCGCCAAGATTGAAAAACCTAGTGCCCATGGTCCACCAGGACTGCGCGCAACATCAAATGTGACGAATCGCTCAACGC
>CAYXYW010000037.1:0-9203 GCA_964469855.1 uncultured Bifidobacterium sp. | reverse complement strand
AAAATGTGGAAGTCGCCAAATGGCACCATTCGAAACATTTTGGGTGGCGTGATTTTTCGAGAGCCAATCATCATCAGCAATATTCCACGATTAGTTCCAGGTTGGACAAAACCAATTGTGGTGGGACGCCATGCTTTTGGTGATCAGTATCGGGCAACTGATATCAAGGTGCCTGGCGCAGGTTCATTAACTCTCACTTACACACCAGCTGACGGTTCTGCACCAATGGAATTAAATGTTTATGACTTCCCATCTGGTGGCGTTGCGATGGCAATGTATAACTTAGATGACTCAATTAGAGATTTTGCTCGCGCATCACTGCGCTATGGTTTGAGTCGAAATTATCCTGTTTATCTTTCAACTAAGAACACTATTTTGAAAGCATACGACGGTAGATTTAAAGATATCTTCCAAGAAGTTTATGAAGATGAGTTCAAATCAGATTTTGAGAAAGCTGGATTAACCTACGAACATCGGTTAATTGATGACATGGTTGCTGCTGCCATGAAATGGGAAGGCGGCTATGTCTGGGCCTGTAAAAATTATGATGGTGATGTGCAATCTGACACAGTCGCGCAAGGTTTTGGTTCATTAGGTCTTATGACCAGCGTGCTAATGACCCCAGATGGCAAGACTGTTGAAGCTGAAGCCGCTCACGGCACAGTGACTCGTCATTATCGAATGCATCAACAAGGTAAGCCAACCTCGACGAATCCAATCGCTTCAATTTTCGCTTGGACTCAAGGTTTGAGTTATCGCGGAAAAATGGACGGTACTCCTGAGGTGACTAAGTTTGCCGAAACCTTGGAGAAAGTTTGTGTGCAGACAGTTGAAGAGGGCAAAATGACCAAGGATCTGAGTTTATTAATTGGTCCAGACCAGCCATACTTAACAACTGAAGAGTTCCTCGCTGCAGTCGCGGAGAACCTAGAAAAGGCAATGAACTAACCATATGGCGGACCCGGCAAGAGACATCCTTATAGTCTTATTTTTCGTTTTGATCGGTGGTGTTTTCGCTGCTGCAGAAATAAGTTTGATCTCCATTCGAGAAAGTCAGATCTCACAGTTCACTGGCAGAAGAGCAAGACTAGTTGCAAAATTAATTTCAGCACCAAATCGTTTCTTGGCAGCGGTGCAAGTTGGCGTTACGTTGGCTGGATTCATTTCAGCTGGTTTTGGTGCTTCCAGTCTCGCACCAGATGTTGCACCTTGGTTTGAGTCGTTTGGGTTATCTGAATCTGTTGCAGAGACTGCGGCGTTCATCCTGATTACGTTAGCGATTTCTTTTGTTTCGTTGGTGTTGGGAGAGTTAGTTCCTAAGCGGCTCGCGCTACACCACACAGTTGGGTTTGCCATGGTACTGGCTGTTCCGGTTGAAATATTGGCGCGGCTATCCAAACCATTTATTGCTCTGCTATCGGTATCAACTAATTTAATTGTGCGAATATTTGGTGTTGATCCACATGGTAAACGGGGCGAGATTGATGCTGCTGAGCTACGTGATTTGGTTGCTTCACAGGAGAGTATTTCGGAACAAGAACGTGCAATTTTGGCTGATGTATTTTCGCTAGCTGATAAAGAAGTTCGCGAAATCATGTTGCCGCGAACCGAAGTTGAATTTATTGAAGCAGATACACCGATCTTTAAAGCAGCACAATGGGTGAGCGATAAGGCGTTTTCTAGGTATCCAGTTGCGGGCGATGGTTTCGACGACGTTTTGGGATTTGTGCATGTGCGTGATTTATTGAGTCCGGAGATGCGGGAGCGCTCTATTCGAGTTGGTGATATTGCCCGCGATATCCTGAAATTCCCTGGCACTAAATCTGTGCTAAGTGCAATGCACGAAATGCGACAAGGTGGTCAGCACTTAGCGATTGTGGTCGATGAATATGGTGGCACTGCTGGAATTGTTTCACTGGAGGATTTAGTCGAAGAAGTTATCGGTGAGATTCACGACGAATATGATGAAATTGAGAAACCATCAGTGGAAGCTGCAACTGGCGAATATGACATTGATGGCTTATTGAATTTGGAAGATTTCACTGAGATGACCCAAGTTGAATTGCCTGACGGTCCATATGAAACTGTTGCTGGTTGGGCGGTTGCGCAGATTGGCCGATTACCTGAAATTGGCGACGAAGTGGAATTTGAAAACGCAAAATTTGAGGTAACTAAAGTTGAGGCACGGCGTATTTCCCGAATGCGAGTTGTTGTTGCAGCAACAACTGAGAATGCTGACTAGTTTCAAAGCCAAGATATGGGAGTATTAGTACTGTGACTGGAACTTTGGAGCGAGTGCTCTCTGGCATTCAACCAACGATGGATTCGTTTCATGTTGGAAATTGGTATGGCGCACTAACCCAATGGGTAGATTTACAGCAAACACACGATTGCTTCTACTGTGTTGTGGATCTTCATGCATTAACAGTTAATCATGATCCTGCCGCGATCAAACAGCGAACCCTTGCTTCAGTAGCTCAGTTGTTCGCAATTGGAATTGATCCGGAAAAAGCAACAGTTTTTGTGCAAAGCCATTTAGCTGAGCATTCCCAATTAGCTTGGGTGCTATCTTGCTTAACCGGATTTGGCGAAGCATCGCGGATGACGCAATTTAAAGATAAATCGCAAAAAGAGGGAGCGGATCGCTCCACAGTTGGACTATTCACTTATCCAGTTTTGCAGGCGGCCGACATTTTGCTATATCAACCAAGTCGAGTTCCGGTTGGCGATGATCAACGGCAACACCTGGAACTTACTCGTGATCTAGCACAACGGTTTAACTCAACATATGGCGAGACCTTCAAAATTCCAGAGACTATGACAGTCGTTGGCAATTCCAGAGTTTTGGACTTGCAAGATCCAACTTCAAAGATGAGCAAATCTTCACCAGCCGGTGCAGTGTTTCTAATGGATAGCAACGACCAAATAATCAAGAAGATTAAGTCAGCCGTTACTGACAGCGATCGTGAAGTTAGTTTTGATCCAGCACAAAAACCAGGCATCGCGAATCTGATTGGGTTGTTAGCAGCAGCAACTAACTCCGAATTAGAGGTAACTGCAGCACAGGTGGCAGGTCTTGGTTATGGTGCATTCAAACAGCAAGTTGCCGATGCATTGGTGGCGCAGATTGAGCCAGTTCGGGAGCGAACGCAGCAGCTACTTGGGGATCCAGCTGAGTTGCAGCGGCAAATTCAGCTCGGTGCAGACAAGGCCAGATCGGTGGCAAGTGAGACCATGGCCACTGTTAATCAGCGGCTCGGACTGCTGCCAGCGTCTCGCTGAGATTTAGATCACAGCCAATCTGACCAATTTCCGGCTCGCTTCAACTTACCTTGGTTTGCCGAAGTGGCTAGTCTTACGCCAAATTGGAAACTGGGGTGGGAATGAAAAACGGCATGCTCTCCGGGGGACGCGCCCGAATTACCGAACGAACCTTACGTACTGACAAATGGTGGCTACAGCCATTAATCACATTCAGCGTACTAATCTCGTTTGTAATTTATTCGACTTTCCGTGCCTTTGAAAATGCGCACTATTACGTAACCCCGTTGCTTTCCCCGTTTTATTCACCGTGCTTAGCGGTTTCATGTATTCCGGGAGCTTCAGATTTAGGTCAGCCAATTGGAGCCTGGTTCACGCTGTCACCAGCATTTTTGATTTTGTTCATCCCGCTAGGTTTCCGAATGACCTGTTACTACTACCGACGTAGTTATTACCGATCATTCTGGCTTTCACCACCTGCTTGTGGCGTTGGTGAACCACACAACAAATACACTGGTGAAACTAGAGCACCACTAATTTTGCAAAATGCACATCGATATTTCTTCTACCTAGGTTTGTTCTTGAATGTTGTGCTGACTTATGACGCGATCTTGGCATTCCGAAATGATGATTATGAATGGGGACATGTCAGTGTTGGCACGTTGGTATTAGTTGTTAACGCAACTTTGCTTTGGCTGTATTCCTTGTCATGTCACACTTGCCGCCATACTCTTGGTGGTCGCTTAAAGAATTTCTCCAAGAATCCAGTTCGTTACAAGATGTGGACTTGGGTTAGCAAGCTAAACACTAAGCATCCACTCTACGCCTGGATTTCACTGCTTTGGGTTGCATTCACTGATTTTTATGTTCGCAGTGTTTCAACCGGACTATTTACCAACTTCTATCTTTTTTAAAGCGGAGCGAAATTAATATGGAACGCCACAGTTATGACGTTGTAATTATCGGTGCCGGTGGTGCCGGTATGCGCGCGGCAATTGAAGCACGCGAAGCAGGCATGTCAGTTGCACTAATTAGCAAGTCAATGTTTGGTAAAGCTCACACTGTTATGGCCGAGGGCGGTATTGCTGCCGCGATGGCGAATATGAACAGCAACGATGGCTGGCAAGTTCACTTCCGCGACACGATGCGTGGCAGTAAGTTCCATAACAACTGGCGGATGGCACAGCTACACGCACAAGAATCTCCAATGCGAGTATGGGAACTTGAAACTTACGGCGCGTTATTTGATCGCACAAAAGATGGCAAGATCTCGCAACGAAACTTTGGTGGTCACGAGTATCCGCGACTAGCTCACGTAGGCGATAGAACTGGTCTGGAATTAATTAGAACATTGCAGCAGCGAATCGTTTGGCTGCAGCAACAAGATAAAAAACAATTTGGTGAATATGAAGCAAAGCTTCGTGTATTCCAAGAGTGCACAATTACTGAGTTGCTGAAAAGTGATTCTGGCGAGATTGCTGGTGCATTTGGTTATTGGCGCGAAACTGGTGAACCAATTGTGTTTGATGCCGCAGCGGTTGTTCTAGCAACTGGTGGATTAGGTAAGTCGTTCAAGGTGACCAGTAATTCCTGGGAAGGCACCGGTGATGGTGTTGGTCTCGCGCTGCGCGCTGGTGGAAACTTGATTGATATGGAGTTCGTGCAGTTCCATCCAACTGGCATGGTTTGGCCGCTATCAGTTAAAGGAATTTTGGTAACTGAATCAGTTCGTGGTGAAGGTGGTGTGCTGACCAATTCGGAAGGCCGTCGCTTCATGTTTGATTACATTCCAGATGTATTCCGAGATAAATACGCTGACACCGAAGCAGAAGCAGATCGTTGGTACAGCGATCCTGATAACAACCGTCGACCACCTGAGCTATTACCGCGCGATGAAGTTGCGCGTGCCATTAATGCTGAAGTTAAAGCAGGACGTGGTTCACCTCATGGTGGCGTGTTCTTGGATGTATCAAAGCGGTTGGATGCCGAAACTATTCGACGTCGCCTTCCTGCGATGTATCACCAATTCAAAGAGTTGGCAGATGTTGATATCACCAAAGAGCCAATGGAAGTGGGACCTACTTGCCACTATGTAATGGGTGGTATTGAAGTGGAGCCAGAAACCACCGCTGCAATTGGTGTTCCTGGTCTGTTTGCTGCTGGTGAAGTTGCCGCTGGTATGCATGGCGCAAACCGATTGGGTGGCAACTCATTGTCTGATCTTTTGGTTTTCGGTAAACGAGCTGGCGCTGGTGCTGCAGCGTATGTCGGCAAACTTTCTACCCGACCAAAATTGGCGCAGAGCGAGGTTGAAGTTGCGGAGAAGAAGACTTATGCACCGCTAAACAATGGTGGCAATGAAAATCCGTACACCATTCATCAAGATCTACAGCAAGTGATGAATGATTTAGTTGGCATTATTCGAGTTGGCAGTGAACTTGAAGATGCGCTAACTAGATTAGCAGCCCTGAATCAACGGCTAGCAAAAGTTGGCGTTACTGGTGGTAAGGAATACAACCCAGGCTGGCATTTAGTGCTAGATCTTGAGAATATGTATTTGGTGTCAATGTCGATTGCGAAATCAGCAATGACTCGTAAAGAGTCGCGTGGCGGTCACACTAGAGATGATTTCCAAACCATGGATCCAGCATGGCGTAATAAGAATGTGGTGTGCTCGCTAAAGGATGGCGATATCAAGATTGAGATCAAAGATCTGCCAATGTTGCCACCAGAGCTTCTTGCGCTGTTTGATAAAGCTGAGTTGAAGAAATATTTGACTGAAGAAGAGTACGCTCAACTGCCGAAAGAGGTGGCTTAATGGGATACCGAGCAAAATTTCGAGTTTGGCGCGGCAACGCTAAATCGGGTGCGCTGACCAATTATGAGGTAGAGGTCAACGAGGGCGAAGTAGTTCTTGATGTTATCCACCGGATTCAGGCAACTGAGGCACCTGATTTGGCTGTTCGATGGAACTGTAAAGCAGGGAAATGTGGTTCGTGCAGTGCTGAAGTGAACGGTAAGCCGCGCTTGATGTGCATGACTCGAATGAACACTTTCGATCCAGAAGAGACTGTAACGGTTTCCCCAATGCGGACTTTCCCAGTTATTCGAGATCTGGTAACTGATGTCTCTTATAACTATAAGAAGGCTCAGGAAGTTCCAGCATTTGAAGGTCCAAAAGATTTAGCTCCTGGTGAATACCGAATGCAGCAACAGGATGTGGCGCGAAGCCAAGAGTTCCGTAAATGCATTGAATGCTTTTTGTGTCAAAACGTATGTCACGTTGTTCGAGACCACGAAGAAAACAAAGAAGCATTCTCTGGACCGCGCTTCCTAATGCGGATTGCAGAACTAGATATGCACCCACTAGATGGGGTGGATCGAAAGCGAATCGCACAAGAAGAGCATGGTTTGGGGTATTGCAATATCACCAAGTGCTGCACTGAAGTTTGTCCAGAACACATTAAGATCACTGATAATGCGCTAATTCCTATGAAAGAGCGCGTTGTTGATGTTAAGTATGATCCAGTGCGTTGGCTTGGTAGCACGATTAAGCGTCGGTCCAGCTAAGTCATGACCGACGGGTTTCGTTCGCAGTCAAACTTCCCGATCAAACCCGTATATGACAAAACAGATCTTGCAAACTTTGAGCCAACGCAAGATCTAGGGGAACCAGGTAAGCCACCATTTACTCGCGGCATTCATCCCAATATGTATTTGGGACGCACCTGGACTATGCGGCAATATGCCGGCTTTGGTGATGCGGAGCAATCAAATCAACGTTTTCGGGACTTGATTGCGCAAGGCACCACCGGGTTATCTGTTGCTTTTGATCTACCAACTCAGATGGGTTATGACTCAGATCATCCATTAGCTAAAGGCGAAGTTGGTCGTGTTGGGGTAGCGATAGACACTATTGCCGATATGCGCAGATTGTTTGCTGACATTTCATTAGATCAAGTATCAACCTCAATGACCATCAATAGTCCAGCTGCAATATTGCTATTAATGTATAAATTAGTAGCACAAGAGCAAGGCGCTGATTTAACAAAACTTTCTGGAACTATTCAAAATGATGTATTGAAAGAGTACATCGCGCGAGGCACTTACATTTTCCCGCCACAGCCATCGATGCGATTAACCACAGATATCTTTGAATATTGCGCCGCTGAGCTGCCGGCATGGAACACAATTTCAATATCTGGTTATCACATGGCAGAAGCCGGTGCTAACCCTGCGCAAGAGATTGCTTTTACCTTGGCAAATGCCATGGCTTATGTCAGAGCCGCGCTTAAGGCCGGTTTGTTAATTGATGATTTTGCACCGCGGCTTTCTTTCTTTTTTGTGGTGCGAAGCACTTTGCTTGAGGAAGTTGCAAAGTTTCGAGCTGCCAGAAAAGTTTGGTATCAAATTATGACAAATGAATTTGGTGCTAAGTCAGCAAAATCCACGGCACTTAAATTCCACACCCAAACTGCCGGTGTTCAGTTAACTGCGCAACAACCTGAAGTGAATTTAGTTCGCGTCACCATTCAAGCACTGGCTGCGGTGTTAGGTGGCACTCAGTCACTACATACCAACTCATTTGACGAAGCAATTGGTTTACCTTCGGCAAAAGCAGCATCACTTGCACTTCGAACGCAGCAAGTTATTGCCCATGAAACAGATCTCACTCGCACGGTGGATCCGTTTGCGGGCTCCTATGCGGTAGAAGCGATGACGCTTGAATTAGAAACTGAAATAAATCGATTAATCGCTCAAGTAGAAAAAGCTGGTGGTGCGGTTACCGCTATTGAGCAGGGCATGCAGAAGCGAATGATCGAAGAGTCCGCATATCAAATTGCAACTGAGATAGATTCTCAGCAGCGAATAATCGTTAGTGTTAATCAGTTCACTGATGGCAGCACCGAGCGGTTTCAACCACAAAAAATTGACGCTGAAATTGAGGCTAGCCAGGTGGCGCGGCTGGCTGAGATTAAAGCCAACCGAGACCAACAAGCGGTAGCAGCAGCTCTGGCTGAGATTTCCGCTGCCGCGACGGCTGGGGATAACCTGCTTTATCCCATGGAGCAGGCAATTTTGGCGCAGGCCACAGTAGGTGAAATTTGTGCGGTTTTGCGCTCAGTTTGGGGCGAGTTTGTCCCCGCAGAGAGTATGTGACCACTCTCACCCCAGATTTGGTAACAGTTCGGTAGCGGGCCCATTCTGGGCGAGCATCTGCCCTCAAACTCTCGATAAAATTCGGTCAAAGCTACGGTCTTCGTGGCAATTCAAAAATATGAAAAAGGAGAATCCTTTGCGCAGGATTATCAAAATTGCATCAGTACTTTTTGCTGGTGCGTTGGTTTTAGCTGCTTGCTCAAGCAGTGACGAAACAACTGATGCTGGCACCGATGCCCCAGCGGTCAAGGTCGGTTTGGCTTATGACTCAGGTGGCCGTGGTGACGGTACCTTCAACGATGCAGCTGCTGCTGGTGTAGACCGTGCAGTTTCTGAATTCGGTGTTGAGGTAAACGAAGTTGAAGCAGCAGACAGCGATGGCGATCCAGAGCGTGCTGAGCGACTACGTTTGCTAGCAGCAGATGGTTACAACCCAGTTATCGCAGTTGGTTTCGCTTATAGCGCCGCGCTAGCTGAAGTTGCACCAGAATTCCCAGATACAACTTTCGCAATTGTTGACTCAGTTGTTGATGCACCAAACGTTGCTAGCTTGATCTTCGCAGCTGAGCAAGGTTCGTTCCTAGTTGGAACAATCGCTGCAACTGCTTCTAAGTCAGGCAAAGTTGGATTCATTGGTGGTATGGAAATTGACTTGATCCGCGCTTTCCAGGCCGGATACGAGCAAGGTGCTAAGGCTGTAAATCCAGATATTGAGATCCAGGTTGCATACATGGGTCCAGCTGGTGACAACAGCGCATGGAACGCACCAGACCGTGCCAAGA
>CAYXYW010000036.1:1960-9434 GCA_964469855.1 uncultured Bifidobacterium sp. | reverse complement strand
TCTGCCTGCTCAACAAAAGACATTTCAATATCTAACTGCGTAAATTCTGTTTGTCGATCTGCACGGAAATCTTCATCTCGATAACATCTAGCAATTTGATAATATTTTTCTAAACCAGCGACCATCAAAAGTTGCTTATAAAGCTGTGGCGACTGTGGTAACGCATACCATTTTCCTGGTTGCAATCGAACTGGTACTAAAAAATCTCGCGCGCCTTCTGGTGTCGATCTAGTAAATGTCGGAGTTTCTACCTCAACAAAACCTTGGTTATTTAACAACTCTCGCGCAATCGCATTTGCTCGGGATCGAAGTTTGAGATTGCCTGCCATGCCTGGTCGGCGAAGATCTAAATAGCGATGCTTTAATCTAAGCTCATCGCCAACTTCATTGGAATCCTCCACCTGGAACGGCAGCGGCGCAGCTGCGCTAAATATCTGAATTGACTTTGCCACTAACTCAATTGCACCAGTAGCAAGCTCCGGATTTTCATTTCCAGCCGGCCTGCGTTGCACTAAACCAGTTACTTGAACGCATGATTCTGGTTTTAATTGGTGAGCCAGATTTTCGTCGTGAACTACTACTTGGACTACGCCGGAAGCGTCACGTAAATCGAAAAACGCCACTCCGCCATGGTCTCGACGTTTTGCAATCCAGCCGGCCGCTGTCACTTCAGCTTCAACTGCCTGGGCTAATTCGACACAACTATGCGTTTTCAGCACTGAATCAATCTTCCTTAGGTTGTTAGTGGGCTAAGCCTATGCGTTGGGTCAAAAACTCACCCAGTTCCGCCTTTGACACCTGTTCTTGCTCGCCCGAATCCAGCCATTTCACGGTGTATTTTCCGGCTGCCACTTCATCCGGACCGACGATAACAGCGGCAACTGCGCCAACTCGATCAGCAATTTTCATACCAGTTTTTAAATTCTTACCGTTAGTTATTTGATCAACAACTAGACCAGCTCGCCGGATGATTGCGGCAATTTCGAACGATTCTGGGATTTGCTCTGCATCAGTTGGAATAACAGCGATTACTTTTGGTAATTTGGCAGCAAGATTTATTTCTTCCGCCATCGCGGCAAGGTAAGCGCGATCTACCCCAAGGCCAAACCCGATGCCGGATAAGTCTTGACCACCAAGTGAACTCATAAGTTGGTCATATCGGCCACCGCCGCCGATGCCCGATTGCGCACCAAGGCCGCTATGAACAAATTCAAATGTGGTGCGGGTGTAATAATCCAAGCCACGTACCAATTTCTTATTGACTATATAGGGAATATTCAATTTAGATAGGTACGAGCAAACTAAATCATGATAACTTCGACAATCATCACAAACATGATCAAGCATTAGCGGGGCGTCATTAACTAAAGATTGCACATCTGGTCGCTTATCATCTAATACCCGGAGTGGATTTAATTCTGCACGCTTTTTTGTTTCATCATCAAGTGGTAAATTCGACAAAAATTCAGTTAATAGTTTCCGATATTCTGGCCGGCAATCACTACAGCCAAGTGAAGTAAGTTGTAATTCAAAGTTACGCAGTCCTAAATTGTGAAATGCGTTGTAACCAATTGCAATCACTTCAGCGTCTAGTGCTGGTGAATCAGCACCAATTGCTTCAATCCCCACTTGCTGCAGCTGTCGATACCTTCCTTTTTGTGGCTTTTCCGCGCGAAAAAAGGCACCGGCATACCAAAGCTTCACTGGCAAACCTTGTTGGGTTAATGAATTCTCAATAACGCTGCGAATCACACCAGCGGTTCCTTCAGGCCGGAGCGCTAAATCCCGATCACCACGATCAGTAAAGGTGTACATCTCTTTACTTACAACATCAGTGCTTTCTCCTATGCCACGGCTAAAAAGTGTGACATCTTCAAAATATGGCAGTTCTATATATTTATAACCAGCTGCAATTGCAGGTGCCGCAAGCTGATCTCGAACGTATCTAAATAAATCACCTTCTGGTGGCACATATTCTGGTATCCCTTTTGGGGCTTGTATTTTTTCCATCATTGATCCATTCGCAAATTTTTCAGATAAGGATTGTTAACTCGTTCAGCACCAATGGTTGAGTTATCGCCGTGGCCCGGAAAAAGCAGCGTGTCATCACCAAACTCGGTCATGATCATGGTCAAACTTTCTTCCATTTGTCGTGCATCACCAGAATATAAATCTGTTCGTCCAATCGCGTTCTTAAATAATAAGTCACCGGTAAATAGACGGTCACCGTTTAATTGAAAACAAACGGAACCTGCTGTGTGACCCGGTGTTGGAATGATGGAGATAGTAAAACCTGCAAAATCTAGGTAAGCCCGATTTGAAATCTCAATTACTTCATTAGGTTCCAGCCATTGCTGATCTGGCGTTAGCGAATTAACTAATTTCCCACCCTCGGGGCTGATCGCCTTAATTGGATCGGAGAGAAATGCTCGATCAGATTTATGGATTACTGCCGGAATCTCCAGGTCAGCAGTGAGCGGATAAATCTGCCAAATGTGATCAACGTGGCCATGAGTTGCTAGCACTGCGACCGGTCGCAGGCCATATTCGGCAATCACCTGTTGCACAAATTCCGCAGCGCCCAAGCCTGGATCGATGACCAGGCATTCATTCTTAGCGCCCATGGCCACCACATGACAGTTGGTGCCCCATGGGCCAACCGAAGCGGTCTTTATCAGCACTATTCCCCTAATTCCTCGTAGGTGAGCCTACCTGTCAGGAAGCGTTCTACCCGTGCTTGGCACAAATACAAGGGCGGTAAAGTTGAGGCTCAAAATCTCCTAGGAGCGTCTAGATATGTCTCAACGCCGCAGAATCGCCCGGGCTGAAGCAGCCAAGGCAAAGCGTCGACAAACAGTTGTTGGTGTACTTGCTGGAATTTTGGTGCTAGGTCTTTTTGCTGCTCTAACCATCTACAACAACCGCGACACCACGCCAAGTGATGAAGCCACACCAGAAAATGAAACTGAACAGCTGCTGGCTGAATGCGATCCAATCGGAACACCAAGAGTTGATGACATTAAATACGACAGCGCACCAGCGGCCGCTGACTCTATTGCGCCTGGAAAATTGACGCTGCAAACCAATTGCGGAGAGATCGCAATTGAAACAGATCCAGCCGCAGCGCCAGCAACGGTCGGGGCGTTTCAAACACTAGCAACAGACGGGTATTTCAACTCAACAATTTGTCATCGATTGACCACTGCAGGTATTTACGTATTGCAGTGCGGCGATCCTGCTGGAAACGGAACTGGCGGGCCAGGATTTTCACTACCTGATGAGAATTTACCCGCGGCAAGTGAGAATAACTATCCAGCTGGAACTGTGGCGATGGCTAACGCTGGACCAGGAACTGGTGGTTCTCAGTTCTTTATCGTCTATCAAGACACCACGTTGGGGCCGGACTACACCATTTTTGGCAAAGTTGTTTCAGGTTTAGATTTAGTACAAAAGATTGCTGGTGTAGGAGTTTCTGGTGGTGGCCAAGATGGCACACCAGCTCAGCCAGTGATGATTAACGCTGCAACATACGAGCCGTAATACGGACCAAAGGAGAGAGCATGGATATCGCAACTGCAGTTAAACACGGTCGAGTTACTGATGATGGCACCGTTTATGTAACAACTGCATCAGGAGAGCACAAAGTAGGTCAATACCAAGCTGGCACTCCAACTGAAGGGTTGGAGTTTTTTGCGCGCAAGTATGTTGATCTAATTGTTGAAGCTGATGTCATGCTCACTCGTTTCAAAGAAAATCGCGGAGTTCCAGGACCAGCAAAAGCGTTAGCAGAGAAATTGCGAAACACTTACGCAGAACCAAATGTAGTTGGCGAATTAACCTTGTTACTGCAGCGTGCCGACGAATTGGTAGCCGCTGCTGCTGAACGAGCAGTAGTTCTTACTGAGCAGCGAAAAGAACAGCGCGAGCAAACACTGGCAAAGCGTCAGGAAATAGTGGCAAAAGCGCAATCATTAGCTGATTCCACCGCTTGGAAACAAACCACCGAAGCCTTTGCGCAAATGTTAGCGACCTGGAAAGAGCTGCCCAGGTTTGATCGAAAAATCGAGCAAGAGTTATGGAAAACCTTTAGCCATGCTCGCAGTGCGTTCGATAAACGACGACGAACCCATTTTGCCCAGCAAGCAAAAGTAAGAGCTTCAGCCAGCTCCACCAAGCAGGAGATTGTAAACAAGGCAGAAGCACTGAAAGATTCAACTAATTGGGTAGATACGGCCAAGAAGTACAAAGAGTTGATGGATCAATGGAAAGCTGCTGGCCGTATTGGCAAGGGTGAAGATGAAGCACTATGGACCCGATTCAAGGCTGCCCAAGATCACTTCTTCTCCCGTAAGAATGAAGATTTAGCGAAGCGAAAAGTAAGCCAAGAATCAAATCTAGAGAAGAGGCGTGGTTTGCTAGTTGAAGCCGAAGCGCTACTGCCAATCAGGGATATTGATGCAGCCAAGAAAGCCATGCGCGATATCTATCACCGTTGGGAAAAGGTCGGCCATGTGCCCAGAGATTGGGTGAAGAAGCTAGATGACCGGCTCAAGATCGTGCAAAACGCTATTGATGAAGCGGTTGCCCGAGAAAATTCACGCAAAGATCCAGATAAGCATGCTCGAGCTAACTCCACGATTAGTTTGTTCGCCGAGAAGATTACAAAACTGGAAGCCGATTTAGCCAAGGCTCAAGCGGCTGGTGACCAAGCTAAGGTTGCAAACATCACAACCGCAATTGAAAGCCAGCGGATGTTAATGCAGGCGGCTGAAGAAGCGCTATCGGATTTCGTTCGTTAAACCCGATACACGTCATAGACGCCATCTAACCGTTTCACAGCTTGCAGCACGCCCTCTAAATGCCCTGGGTCGGCAAGTTCAAATGTGAATCGAGATAGCGCAACCCGATCTTTTGAGGTTGTCACGGATGCCGACAGAATATTTACCCGCTTTTCTGCCAGCGCAGTAGTGATATCGCTTAATAATCCGGGTCGGTCAATTGCCTCGGATTGAATGTTAACTAGGAATACGCCACCTAGAGATTTATTCCACCGCACCTCAACTAATCGATCCGCTTCCAGCTGTGTCACATTGGCACAATCCGACCGGTGAACTGAAACACCAGAACCCTTAGTCACAAATCCGACAATTTGATCACCCGGCACCGGCGTGCAGCATCGTGCTAACTTAACCAAAACATCTTCCACGCCGGTTACTTCAACGGCCGGTCTCTCTACATCGGTTCGTCGCCTTGGCGGCACCGCAACACTTGAGGAAATATCTTCAGCAAGACCTTCGCTGCCGCCATGTGCTGCAATAAGTCGCTTCACGACGAAAGTAGCGGAAACCTTCCCTTCACCAATCATTAAGAAAAGTTGATGCAAGTCAGCTGCGCCCAGCTCCCGGGCAATCATTAACAGCGCATCCCCGCTCATCAATTTCTTGAACGGCAAACCTTCTCGTCGCATCAACTTAGTTAGATCTTCGCGTCCAACTTCAGAGGATTCTTCACGGGCCTCTTTTGCAAACCAAGCCTTAATCTTGCTTCGAGCTCTCGGCGATTGCACAAAATCAAGCCAATCACGATTTGGGCTTGGCTCTTGTGCCTTTGAGGTGACAATTTCAATCGTGTCGCCATCAGACAAGGTATGTTCTAACGGCACTAAGCGATTGTTTACTTTCGCCCCAACACAACGATGCCCCACTTCAGTATGAACAGTGTAAGCAAAATCAACCGGAGTGCTGCCTTTTGGTAGCGCAATTACATCTCCCTTAGGCGTGAAAACAAATACCTCTTCTTTACCTAAGTCATAGATAAGCGAATCCATAAACTCATCTGGATCGCTGGTTTCTCGCTGCCACTCCATTAACTGACGAAGCCAAGCCATGTCATCTGGACCAGTTTTATTGCCAACGCTTTGCTGTTTATATCGCCAATGCGCCGCAATTCCCCACTCCGCTGCTCGATGCATATCAAAAGTTCGGATCTGCACTTCAACAGGTTTTCCGGTCGGACCAATTACTGTGGTATGCAGCGATTGATACATATTTAGTTTTGGCATCGCTATGTAATCTTTAAACCGGCCTGGCACTGGACTCCATAGTGAATGCACTGTGCCTAAAGCAGAGTAACAGTCATTTAACGAATCAACCAGAATACGCACCCCAACTAAATCATAGATATCGTCAAAGTCTCTACCGCGAACTATCATCTTTTGATATACCGAGAAATAATGTTTTGGCCGGCTGGAAATTTCCGCTTCGATTTTTGCGCTCTTTAATGCCTTGCCAAGCACATCTTCAACTAACTTCAACTGCTCATCCCGGGCGGGAGTTCGAGTATCAACTAGCGATTTAATCTCTTCATACATTTTTGGATACATCACCCGAAACGAAAGATCTTCCAACTCCCACTTCAACGCGTTCATGCCAAGTCGATGTGCTAACGGGGCATAAATTTCCAACGTTTCACGAGCTTTTCGTTCCTGATTTTCGCGCGGCATAGCATCAATTGTTTGCATGTTGTGAAGTCGATCAGCTAATTTGATCACCAACACCCTGATGTCTTTTGCCATCGCAACAACCATTTTGCGAACCGTCTCTGAAGCTGATGATTGACCGTATTTGACTTTGTCCAATTTGGTCACACCATCAACCAATGCCGCAACTTCAGTTCCGAAATCTCGTTCTATTTCAGTTAACCCATAATCTGTATCTTCTGCCGCATCATGCAGTAATGCAGCAACCAGCGAAGCAGGCGGCATGCCAAGTTCTGCCAATATTGTGGTTACTGCCAGCGGATGAGTGATATATGGCTCACCGCTTCTTCGGAATTGGCCATCATGTGCCGCTTTGGCGAGCTCATAAGCGCGAATCAAAACTTCAGTTTCCGCTTTCGGATAAAACGATTTAACGGTTTTCAGCAGAGGTTCTAATTCTTTAGGTGCCGGGCTTCTTAACGCAGCGATTCGGCTTAGCAAGGCACGGCGAGATGAGCCTGATTCAGCTTTTGCGTCAGCTGATGGTTTTAGAACCTCGCTCATTGCACACCCCTAGGGTGTTTAGTGTAGAGCAATAATGAATTAACGAAGTCGGCGTGGTTTCCGCTTAGGTTGGTTTCGCGGACCACCTTGCTGTGCATACTTAACCCGAGTCTCAGCCTTGGTAACTGCGTATGGATCCACCCCAGTTGTTGCGATAGCTTCTCGTCGCGCCATTACTCGTTCAGTGTGGGCCTTGATTTCTGGCTGGCCCTTCTTTAAGTCGGTCAATATCGGTGTCGCAATGAAAATTGAGGAATAAACACCTGCCACTATGCCAACGAACAGCGCAATCGCAAGATCTTGCAGTGTTGAGGCTCGCAGCACATATGCCCCAATAAATAAAATTCCAGCTACCGGCAATACCGCAACTACTGATGTGTTAATACTTCGCACCACTGTTTGGTTAATCGCATAATTTGCAGTTTCACTATA
>CAYXYW010000036.1:0-1860 GCA_964469855.1 uncultured Bifidobacterium sp. | reverse complement strand
TGCAGTTTGGGTAATGTCCGCACCCCAGGTTGGGCCAACTGTTCTCACAGTTATCTCACCAACTGTGGTATCAGCAAGGCGAGCAACTTCTGCGGTTAGTTCCGCTAACTCCGCTGAAGATAATTCCTCAGTTTGAATAGCAAGTCGATCACTTCCAACCGATTGCACAATAACTTGCTGCAACCCATAATCTTCTAAATCGGTGCGCATTGTTTCAGCGCTGATATCAGAAACAGTGACAAATTCAGTTCCACCACGAAATTCAATGCCAAGCTTTAAGCCATTAGTAAACAGGCCCGCAATTGAGGTGGCAACAATCAGCACAGCTGCTACGTACCAAATTCGGCGACGTTTAATAAAGTCTATGGATCTAACGCCGTAATAAAGCTGATTACTTATCGCACTCAAATTCATCATGATGTGACTCTTTCTGGCAATTGATCTGCCGGAATGCCAGCCTTTAGACGCTTCTCTGAAATTCCGCTTAGCGCACCAGTTGACAATCTGCTGCGACCAAAGAGCACGCTTATCGGTCTGGTGAACCAGAATGCAACTAAAATATCAATCACGGTCGCAATTCCCAGCGCAAAGGCAAAGCCTCGAACAGCACCAACACTCAAGAAATAAAGCACAATCGCAATTAATAGCTGCACGAAATCTGCTGCCAGCAAGGTGCGACGCGCCCGAAGCCAGGCAGTATCTATTGCATTTCGAACAGTTTTACCGGCTCGGATTTCATCTCGAATGCGCTCGTTATAGACCACAAAAGTATCTGCTGTAATACCTATGGAGATGATCAAGCCGGCAACGCCAGCAAGGGTGAGGGTGAAACCAATCGATCGACCAAGCAGCACTACCGTGAAATAAGTAAGCGCAACTGCAACAGCAAGTGAAATTACTGCAACAACGCCGAGCATTCGGTAATAGAGAATCAAATAAAGCACAACGAGCGCAAGTCCAATTCCACCGGCTAACAAACCAGAATTAAGCTGCTCAACACCCAACGTTGGTGAAACTGCATTTACTTCAGCAATATCAAGGGCTACTGGTAGCGCACCATAGCGAAGCACTGACGCTAATGCTTTGGCTTCCTCTGGTGAGAAGGTACCAGTAATTTGCGCTTGACCGCCCAAGATCGGCTCAGAGAAATATGGCGCCGAAACAACTAATCCATCTAGCACAATGCCGAATCGATTTTGTGGAGTTGGTAATGAATAAATCTTTTGTGACACATCCGCTAACGCACGTGCACCTTGCGCATCAAAATCCAACGTCACTACCCAGGAGCCAGTTCCACCTTGTGCTGGTAACTGAGCTTGGGAATCATCAATTCGCTCACCAGCAATAAAAGTTGGTGCCAGAATGAAAGTTTCACTGCCATCTTGCGAACAGGTAATTACATACTTAGTAGCGTCTAACGCCACACCACCCTGTAGTGATTCTTCCGTGAAGCAAGCAGCTGCTGCATAGGCATCAGTTAGCTCTGCTTCAGTTGCGCCTTCTATTGGAAGTGGCGCTGACGTGCTTCCTTCAGCTGGTGGATTTGATGCTCGTGCTTGCAGCACTTCTCGAAATTCCAATAACGCTGTCTGTTTCAATAGGTCGGCAATACCCTGTTGATTAACACCTGGGACAGAAACCACAATTGCAGCCTCATTGCCACTGCCTTGCGCTGTTACTTCAGCTTCAGCAACACCAAAAGCATTTACGCGCTGTCGCATGATGGCAACTGTTTGAGATAGCTGATCAGCAGTAATCGCAGCAGCACCTTCAATAACCCGAGGGGTAAGGATTACTTGAGTTCCGCCCTTAAGGTCTAAGCCTAATTTCGCAGCAGGAGAAGTAGATGGCCAAAAAGTC
>CAYXYW010000035.1:0-9605 GCA_964469855.1 uncultured Bifidobacterium sp. | reverse complement strand
TCGAACGATGTCGAAGCCGTTCACCCCCCTATTTAGTTATAGGCAAAGGATAACTGTTGGCTAAATCCCCCGAAACCGGAATTGGGCAAAACTGAGTAACTCTTACTTATTCATCACCTTTAGCGCGTCGCCCCATTGCTCGAGCAGCTTCTTTTGCCGCATCGCGGGCAGCAATGCTCTGTCGTTTGTCGTGAGCTTGCTTACCAGTGGCAACCGCGATTTCTACTTTGGCAAAGCCATCTTTGAAATAAAGTGAAACCGGAACGATCGTGGTTCCCTTTTCTTTAGTTGCTTTAATTAATTTGCGCAGCTGATCGCGCTTTAACAATAACTTACGCGCTCGCCTAGGTTCATGATTAGTCCAAGAACCTTGCTCATATTCTGGAATATGAACATTACGTAGCCACGCCTCGCCATTTCTCACCTCAGCAAAACCATCTACTAATGAAGCGCGGCCAGCACGCAGCGATTTAACTTCAGTGCCAACCAGCTGAATGCCGGCTTCATAGGTATCGCCCAACAAATAGTCATGTCGGGCTTTCTTGTTCTGGGCAATTAATTTACGCCCTTGCTCGCGCGGCATGATTATCTTCCGCTCACTGCAGCGTTTAGGCCAACTGCCACATTTAGTGCCATTTTGAGCGAATCACCAGTTGCTGCAACTGGTACATCTGGCATCACGCCTAAACCATCAATTTCCAGGCCAGAGGGACGAATAAATCGACCAACCGTTAACAACAACTTTGAGTTATCGGGTAATTCAAACGTCTCTTGCACCGAGGCTTTGCCATAACTTCGCGAACCAACCACTACTGCTCTGCCATGATCTTGCAGCGCACTTGCTACAACCTCTGCACTAGAAGCAGTGCCGGCATTAATTAGAACTACTACTGAGAAATTTTTTCGACCAGAACCATCTGCGTACAACGTGACTGGTTCATCAGCGCGTGATGTGACTGTAGTTACCAATTCATCCGTTAAGAATAATGAAGCGGTGGCAACCGCTTCGGCCAGCAGGCCACCGTTGTTATTGCGTAAATCCAGTACCACACCTTGATCATCAGTTAAGTTATTAATGGCAGCTTTAACTTGTTTGCTGGTGCCAACGCTGAAGTGCGCTATTTTGATAACTGCCGCTCGCTTAAACGGTGTCACACTCACCGTCTCAATTTCAACCTGCGGTTCTTGCACAGTAGTTGCGCTGCGTTGATAACTACCCCACTGATCACCCGCTGCCCGCAGCATGGCATCAATTGCCACATTGGTAAGCGTTTGTTGCTGCGTAATTGAGTAGCCCTCATTGATGATTAAGTCAGTCACTTTGGGCAGCACCTGATCGCTGCTGGAGTTGGGCAGCACCTGATCGCCGATGGCGATGCCGAACATCAGCATCAAACCAGCGACTATTGCTGCAGTTGAGCGCTTAATCACGTTGGTAAGTGTAGGCGGGTCTACCGACCCAGATTCCCAGAGTTAGCCGAATCGGCTCAACATGTAATTGGATTCTTAGCCCAGCCAAACCAACCCATTGGGTGATATGGCCTGCCCTTGAGCCGAACCTCAAAATGCAGATGCGGTCCGGTGCTGTATCCAGTTGAGCCGACGTAGCCAATAATTTGGCCCTGTCGCACTTGGCCTGAGGTGACCGCAAAGCGAGACATATGCGCATACATAGTTGCAACATCTGAGCCATGATAAATAACCGCGTAAAGACCATAGACAGTTGATCTCGCGGTAACAATTCGACCAGCAGCGGCTGCTTTAATTGGAGTTCCTGTTGGTGCCGCAATATCTAAGCCAGTGTGACATGAGCGATAGCCATAAACCGGATGTCGCCTTGGCCCAGGATATGATGAAATTCGACCTGCGGTTGGCCAGATTAATGTGCCAGCAAAAACTCCTGGATTTTTCTCACCCCGAATTAGTGCCTCAATGCGTCGTTGTTCAGCCAAAATTTTGTCATATTCTCGTTTTACTGCAGCGCGCTGTTTCTGAGCCTTTAACACAGCTGCTTTTCGCAGTGATTGCAATCGGGCTAACTCATCGCGTGCCGCTTTTGCTTCTGCTCGCGCTGCTTGCGCTTCTCGTCGTGCAGCAGCAGCTTTTTCTTCTTGAATGCGCGCTTTCTCAAATAATCGCTCAAGTTCAGCTTTATCTTCTAATAGCCCTGCTCGAACAATCTCAAGTTCATCAACCGACGCACCGCGCGCTCTAGCTAGTGCCTGCGCCGCACCAAGTCGGCCGGTGAATTCACCTAACGAATCAGCTTGAAACAAAATTCCAATGATGGCAAGTGGGCCTTCTTGATATAAACGACGCGCGATCTGGCCTACTTGCAATTGCAATTCTCGAACTCTTGCCTCTGCTTTGGCAATTCTTACCCGAACTACAACTTGCGCCCGATTGATTTTCTTAATTTCTGCCTCTGCTGCTGACTCTCGTCGAAACGCAACTTTCAAATTTCCTTGTGCTGTTTGCAATCGACGCTGAGCTGCTGGGATCTGGGCTTCAATTTTTCGCAACTCTGCAGTTGCCCGCTGCACCACTTTGCTTGCAGCTAACAACTCATCTTCAAGTTCTTTAACTTGACCCTTAATGTCTTCCAATTTGTCATCAAGATCGTTGCCAAAACTAGATAATGCAAAGCCAGTAAACAACAAACTAAATGACAGCGTTATTCCGACACTGCGGGTTAGCCAAGTTCGATTCATTAGACCTTCAGGTAGCGACGAATTGAAACTGTAGCCACAAATATTGTGAGAATTAAGCCAATTCCAGCACTAATTCCAATAGCAAGTAACGTGTCTTGCCAAGTGACAAAATCCAAGAACTCAACTGTGGTAGTTAGCAAGCCATCAATTACCCAATACTGCGCAGCAGCAATTAAGCCAAGTGCAAATAGTGCGCCAATCGCTGCTGCAATTGCCGCTTCAATCACAAACGGCAACCGAATCGCGCTCTTGGACGCGCCAACTAACCGCATAATGCCAATTTCTTCGCGGCGACTAAATGCTGCAACGCGCATGGTGTTAATGGTGAGCACCATCACTACTAACAACATCAATATCGCAATTGAGATTGCGCCAATTTGCAGGTAGCCAAGCGAAACAAATAATGAATCTAGAACTGCCTGTTGATCCTGCACATACTCCACACCAGGAAGATTTTTCACTTTTGCAACAACGGTTTGATATTGCTCTGGATCTGACATGCTCACTCGAAATGATTCTGGCATCTGATCCACTGTCGCCTCAGCGGCTACTGCACTGCCGGAGAACTGCTCCAAAAACCGAGCAAATGCCGCTTCTTGATTCTCAAACTTAACCTCAGTTACCAGCGGCTTTAGTGAATTTAATTGTCGCTCAATTTGGCTTTGCTCGGCATCAGTGATTTGCCCACCAGGACACAAGCTCAACGGACTTATTTCACCACATAGAAACACCGTAATTTCAACGCGCTCATACAAAGTCTGCTCAGTTATCTCAACTTGAGTTCGCACCATTAGCGATAACGCCAACATAGTTAACGCAATGGTTGATGTCACAATGATGGCAAGAGTTAGCGTAAAAGTTCGACGCAAGCCTGTTGCTACTTCAGCAATTAAAAACCTGAGATTCATCGGTAATCTCCCAGTCCGTAAACGCCACGTTCCTGGTCTCGAATCACTTCACCTTTTGCCAACTCAATGACTCGTCGCCGCATGCCATCTACGATTGCCGCGTCATGAGTTGCCACGATTACTGTGGTACCAAACCGATTTATTTGATCCAGCGTCTTCATGATTTCTGCAGAGGTTTCTGGGTCTAAGTTTCCAGTTGGTTCATCTGCAATTAATACCGTTGGTTGATTGACGCATGCTCGTGCGATCGCTACCCGCTGTTGTTCGCCGCCGCTAAGTTGATGTGGAAACCGATCAGCTAATTCGCTAAGCCCTACTGTTGAGAGAATCTGATCAATTTTTTCTCGTTGTTCTTTCCGAGGAACGCCGATTACATCTAGCGCAAAACCCACATTTTGTTTAACGGTGCGATTATTTAATAACCGGAAATCTTGGAAAACTACTCCGATTTTGCGGCGCAGTTTTGGCACCGAGCGGTCCCTAAGTTTCTCTAACTGCATGCCATCAACTGTGATTGTGCCTGAGGTTGGCTTGTACTCCCGCAGCACCAATGACAAAAAGGTTGATTTACCGGAACCTGATGGCCCAATTAGAAAAATAAATTCGCCAGGCTCAATTAACAGATCGACGTTATTGAGAGCTGCAGGTAGACCTTTTCGGTAATTTTTAGTTACCGCCTCAAATCTAATCACTGCGCTCCTCTGTTTTTCCGCCAGCGTATTCCGCTATTGATGAAGTCGTCTAAATCGCCATCTAATACGGCAGCCGGATTTCCGGTTTCCATGTTAGTGCGTAAATCTTTGACCATTTGGTAAGGCGCGAGCACATAGGACCGCATTTGATTGCCCCATGAGCCAGCCGTTTCACCACGCAAGGCATCAATTTTTGCCTGCTCTTCTTGTCGCTTGCGCTCCAATAATTTAGAACTAAGCACTGCCATCGCGGTCGCTTTATTTTGTAATTGTGACCGCTCGTTTTGGCACGCCACCACAATTCCGGTGGGAATGTGAGTTAGCCGGACTGCTGAATCAGTTGTATTTACACCTTGCCCGCCAGGTCCAGATGATCGATAAACATCAACTCGAATTTCATCTTCTGGAATAACTATCGCATCTGATTGCTCAACTACTGGCACCACTTCAACTCCAGCAAATGAAGTGTGACGTCGTGCTTGCGAATCAAATGGCGAAATACGAACTAGCCGATGAGTGCCTTGCTCAACCGACAACATGCCATAGGCATAGGGTGCCTTAACTGCAAATGTTGTTGATTTAATTCCTGCTTCTTCGGCGTATGAAGTTTCATAAACTTCGGTTTTCCAACCCTTGCGTTCGCAATAGCGCAGATACATCCGCATCAACATCTCAGTCCAATCAGCGGCATCAACCCCGCCGGCTTCAGAGCGAAGCGTGACTAACGCCTCTCGGGCATCATATTCACCAGAAAGCAAAGTCTTTACTTCTAATAGATCTAGCTCAGTGCGAACTTTGGCAAGTTCCGCTGAAACTTCTGCGATTGCACCAGCATCGGATTCGCTGGTAGCCAATTCAAACAGAGTCTCTAAATCATCAATCCGATTTCGTAAATTTGATACCGCAGTGATCTCATTTCTCACTGCGGCTAATTTGCTGGTCACCTGCTGGGCGCGGCTTTGGTCATTCCATAAATTCGGATCAGCAGCGGCAGCCTCCAGTTCCTGAAGTTGCTGATTCAACTTTGCAACATCAGTTACCTGCTCAATTCCGCTTAGTTTCTCGGCCAATTCGGTTAAGGCAGCAGAAATTTCCTCGTTTTCCATGGCATCAGGGTAGGCGATTTTGCCAGTTCCACTAGTTATCCCGCCGCCTGCGCAAGTCGCGCCGAACTTCCAATTTGTAGCGAGACGTTACTTGGTAAGCCAGGCATTGGCAGGGGTAGCGCCACCTGACAATTAATACCCAGCGTAATTTCCAATCCCGAAATCGCAGCATCAATTTTGCTGCCGCATCGGGCCAATTGCCCAGTGCTGACGGCTGTGACTAACCCTTGATCAATTGCAGTTAGATCAAACCCCAACTCTTCTGAGTAGCCCAACTGAAAATAGCGGTCATAGTCAATTTGTTGCACCAACTGCAATGAGAGGGCATCTAGTTGACTTTGGATTTGAAATCTAGTGGCAACTAAATAGCCAAGATTTAACATAGCTAACGTGGCAAACATCAGGATCGCTATCAAGCCAACAGCAAGAGTTAGCAGGGAACCTGACTCGCTGCGAAGATGTTTCATCGCTCTAAGTACTTATCCAGGTTGGCTTTTACGATAGAGTTGAGCGAAATTGTGATATTCGATAAGAACGGAACTGAAAATAGTTCTAAACGCATTAAGCCGCTAACTTGATAGCTATCACCAGCTTCACAAGTTGATGCGCAGGTAAGAGTAAGTGATATCGGCGAATTCATAAGCAATTGCTGCTGCAGCACCATCACCTGAGCCATACCTTGTTGATGGTTAGCTGCTAAGGCATACCCCCTACTTGCTTCTCTAGTAATTAGATCTAATCGACTCTGCGCCTCTAGCACTTGAGCTAATGATGTAGCTGCAATTAAAACTGGCATTACCGCGCCTACTAATATCAAAACCAGCTCAATCAGCATTGCACCACTTTGCGATCTAGCAACTAACTTAATCATGGTTCTAATATTGACTTCGCGACTACTTGATATTTAATTGTTGGTAATGGCAATAGCAGGTTTGCCGCAGCAGTTAACGTTACTTTCATGTTGTTTGTTTTCCGATCAATCTGAATACTTTCAATGTAACTATGTTGTGCCTTCATGGCGGTTGCCTCTGCGGCTGCAGTTTGTACGCTTACCGCTGCTGCCAAAAATGAGATTCGCTCGGCAATTGCATAACTCTCACTGCGTTGGGCATTGATAATCAGCAATTGCAACACTGAAAATGCGGTTATTAGCACCGCTGGAACTAGCACTGCAAATTCAGTAACTGAGCCGCGTTGATTTCTATGAAACATTATCTATTAGTAATGGAACTTATCGCTCTAGTGAACAACGCTGAGAGTTGATCATCAGCAATTGTCCATAGTGCAGTAACTAGACCAGCTGTCATTACTGTAATTAACACCCAGGCTGGAATATCACCCCGATCATTTCGTAGTATGGAAAATAACTTGTTCATATTTCTCCTTTTAGATTAGCTTTCCTAATGCCAAAATCCCTGGGAATAGCGTGGTAATAACAATCGTTGGCAAAATTAAAAACACCACCGGCAACAACATCGCTGCCTCTTTTTTGCCCGCTTTAATCATTAATTCCCGACGCAACAACTCTGATACTTCATTGGCTTGAATTCGCAATTGCGCAGCAAGCGGTGTGCCGCGCTCTAGCGTTAACAAAACTGAACTTACGAATTTAGTAAAGGTGGGATGCTGCAGGTTTATCGCTGCCCGCTCCAAGCTAGATGCCACACTTAACCCACTTATTAAATCCAATCGAATTGAGGTTAACTGGTTACGCCAAGGCGGCATTACTAAATCGGATACTTGAATTAAGGCATAATTTAATGAGTTGCCCGCGGTTACCGATAGCGCAATTAGATCTACTACCTCAGGAAAACCAAAATTTAGTTCATCTTTTAATTTCTGGAATTTTGAATTTAAATTTGAAATTGGATATAGCCAACCGGCTGTTGTAAATATTGGCAGTAGCAGCAACCAAATTAAATTGAAGTCAGGATAATTCCGAGCGAATAGCAACAAGCCAAGAGCTGCACCTAGTGCACTGTAGCCAAATTGCTGAATTCGCAGTTGCCTTACCGAGATTGTTGATCCAGTCAATTTCAGTTTAGTTTGAATTAAATCTCGATTTGGGAGATGTTTAATCAATTGCGATTGCAGCTGCCAAAACAGTCCATCTGGGGCATTCTGAGTTAAATACCTACCCATCCGTCGGCGAATCTGATGACTTTTCCAATCTGACCAACTTAGAAGAGCGGTGCCAAAAATCGCCATCACTGCTGAAACAAGCTGTGTGGTTGTCATTGCAGTGCACCAATTCGAAGTTTGGCTATCTGCAGCATCCACCAATAAGCAAGAAGGCTGATTATCACAACCGTGCTAAGTAAAACAATGCCGGCCGCAGATTGATAACTTGACCGAACACTTGGCTGCACTGAAGTGAGCACGATCACCAGCCACGGCGCAAGCACTGCGACTCGAGCTCCAGTTATGGCTGATTTTTGACTTGCCCGCAACGAATCAAGCAGTGCTAAATCTCGCCGGATAGATTCAGCTAATAACTGCAACGTAGTTATTACATCTTTGCCGCCAGCCGCGCTAGCAATCTGAAGTGAAATAACTAATCGCTTTCCGACAGCATCTAACTCTGACTGCTGCAATTGATGCAGAACTTCATTCAGTGTGCTGCCTGATCTCAGCCGTAATAGGGCTGGGTTGAGCGTCCAACGCAGCTCAACTGGCGGCCTGCTTGCTGCCGCAAGAAAAGCTTGTTCAATTGAGATTCCACTTCGAACTGCGCTGGTGATGTCATCTATCAAAGCTGGCCAGGCCCGTTGTGTTTTTGCGATCCGGTTAGGTCGAAGTAAATTCCTGATACTGCGCTTTCCAGCGTTGATAATTGATTTCATTAATTCAATTAGCTCTGGTAACAGCGAAACTAAAATTGCCGCTAACAAAACTAAAAACCAAGTCATGATGCCACCGGCACAGTGATCAGCTCTATATTTGATGCGGCTGATAAATCTTGATTAATTAGTTGTATCTCACCAGCAACCACATCGCCTGGCACTGTTGCTATTTCAGCAACCACTCTTTTGCCGGAAGCCAATTTAGTTACAAATACAACAGCATCAATAGCTGCAGCTACTGTTGGAATAACGAAATCAAGCGACACATTTTCACCTGCTAATAGTGGCAGTGTGCTGATCTTGGTGATTGCTTCGCGTGCACTGTTGGCATGAATTGTGCCTAACCCAGGTGTGCCGCAGTTAAGTGCGATTAACAGATCCAATGCTTCGCGTTGTCGCACTTCACCCACCACAATGCGATCTGGCCGCATTCGAAGACTTTCAACCACCAAGGTGCGCAGATCCACTGCCCCAAATCCCTCAACTGATGCGGTTCGAGTCTGCATTGATACCCAATCGGTTCGAGTTAAATTTATCTCTCTTACTTCTTCACAAACAATTACTCGTTCGTTGGGATTTGTTGCTTCAAGCAGTGCATTGAGCAAAGTCGTCTTACCGCTACCCGTGCCGCCAGCAACTAAAATGTTTTGTCCATCAGTTAACAGTTGAACAAGAAAGTCAGCTGACGATTTGCTGATGCTGCCAGAAGTAACTAATTCACTTAACTGCAGTGGCTTTGCTGGATATTTGCGAATGTTGATTGCTGGATATTGATAAGTAATATCTGGAATAACCACATGTAACCGAGACCCATCTGGCAACGTAGCATCGACAAATGGCTGGCTTCGATCAACTCTGCGGCCAGAATGGCGAAGCAGCAGATCAATCATGGTCGTTAACTCTGCTGGCTCAAGGGTTAACTCAGTTAATTCGGAGATCCCGCGACGCGACACAAATACATGATCTGGATCATTGATCCAGATTTCATCAACTGCAGCATCCTCGAGATAACTACGCAGCCGACCAGCCCAAATTTCTTTCGTTAGCAACAAGCGACCTTTCCTTGGTCGCAAGTTTTGCCAGATCAATAACCTGATTCACCCAGTTGGGTAGTTACTAATTTAGGTCAGTATCCAATATCGCGCTGAGCTCGGCTTTGGTTTGGTCATAACTTTCATGGTGAATCCCTATTAATCCAACTTCAGCAGCAGCGGTGACATTGTGTCTGATGTCATCAACAAACACTGCTGCAGTCGGTGCAACTTCAACTTGATCCAAGGTGAGTTGGTAAATCAGTTGCTCAGGTTTTCTCATTCCCACTTCGCCTGAGATCAATACATCATCA
>CAYXYW010000034.1:0-10073 GCA_964469855.1 uncultured Bifidobacterium sp. | reverse complement strand
TATTAGTGCGCTGTACATCGTTTGGGGTATATTTTTGTAAATTCCTGTTTTATTTAAGGGTGGGGTTGGTCGTGTATTTGGTGCGGCGGTCAGCGCTGGCCGCAGCGCGATGGCAGCGAGCAGCAGAATTAAAAACGCCAGCCCCATCAAACCCAGCGAAAGCGGCCTGAACCAAGTTGGTGCGCTAACCGCCGGATCCGCAGGCAGCACTACTAACGCACCAAGCAAACCAAACTGTGCAATTACAAACAATCTAGCTTTGGTCAACGTTGCTCCCTAAAAGTCAACTACGACCCTACCTTCCCAAAGCAATCCAGTTTGATCACTCTGGCCGCGAGTTGCTAGCCAAAGCACAGTATCGGCACCCTCAGCAATAGTGCGTGGTGCGGCTTCACCACCCATGTCAGTTTTGATATGACCTGGACATACTGCATCAACTAACACATTTTTTGCACCAAAATTTAACTCTGCGGCTAAATTCTTAGTTAATGCCGTAACCGCAGTCTTGCTAATTCGGTAAGGCGCTAAGCCGCCCATTAAGCCAGGTCCGGTGAAACGACCTAAGCAAGCTGAGATAGTGATTACTCGACCATAACCCGCATCTTGCATTGCCGGCACAAATAATGAAACCGCATTGAATACGCCATCTAAATTGGTGTTTAGCACCCGATCCCACTCAGCTTTGCTGGTGCGCAGTGTGCGAGTTACTTTCTCCGCCATCACACCAGCAGAGCAAATCAATATCTGCGCGTTAGCCAGCGGACCAAGGTTTTCCTTAACCGCTGCTAACTCGTCATAATTTGCCACATCAGCAGCAAACCCAACTACATCAAGCCCGCGCGCTAAGAACTCATCAGTAGTTTTTGCAACAGAAGCTGGATCTTTGCCAATAATCACCACAGTTGCGCCGGCTAGCGCTAACTGCTCGGCACAATAGCGGCCTAAGCCGCGGGAGCCACCAGTGATAATGGCGACTTGGCTCGATAAATCAGGTAACTGCGTCATGGGAGTACCTTGTAGTGATTGCTGCCACCTCGCCACCTGAAGGCAGGTAGGCTTATCTCCTCAGTCACAACCGCAGGAGAAAACGTGTCTTCTGACACCGGCGCAAGAGCAACCGATCCCCGACTAGCCGCCTTTGGCGCAAATGAATGGCTAGTAGATGAAATCTATGAACAGTATTTAAAGAACCCAGCCAGCGTAGATCCAGCTTGGCATGAGTTCTTTGCCGATTACGTGCCCGGTGAGCGCACTGAAGTGAAATTAAAAACAGATGGTGTGGCAATTCCAGCACCGCAGATTCAACCAATCACGGATCAAGTTGCTGGCACTGTGCCCACACCGGCACCAGCAGTGATTACCCCGCCAGCTCCTGCTGTCGCTCAACCAACAGTTGAACCAGAAGTGCTGCGCGGTCCAGCTGGCCGAGTTGTGACAAACATGGAAGAAAGTTTGACCGTGCCAACTGCGACCAGTGTCCGTACCGTGCCGGCAACTTTATTGATTGAGAACCGCACTTTTATTAACGAACATCTGAATCGAACTCGCGGTGGCAAAGTTTCTTTCACGCATTTGATTGCCTGGGCAGTTGTTAAGGCAATGGCAAAGATGCCAAGCATGAATGCATCGTATTTAGAACATGAAGGTAAGCCTGCGATCTTGAAGCACCCACAGGTAAACATTGGGTTAGCAATTGATTTAAGCAAACCAGATGGCAGCAGACAGTTACTAGTGCCGAACATTAAAGCAGCAGAACAAATGGAGTTCGCAACTTTCTGGGCAACTTATGATGACATTGTTCGTCGTGCTCGCGAAAACAAATTAGCGGTGGATGACTTTGCTGGCACCACCGTGAGCCTTACTAATCCAGGCACCATCGGCACTGTCCATTCGGTACCTAGATTAATGAAAGGTCAAGGCGCCATTATTGGTGTTGGTGCGTTGGATTATCCAGCCGAATGGCAAGGTGCGGCACCAGAAGTTTTAGCTCGAAATGGAATTGGCAAAGTGCTCACGCTTACTTCCACTTACGATCACCGAATTATTCAAGGTGCAGCCAGCGGCGAGTTTCTAAAACTTGTTGGTGAAATGCTGCTTGGCAAGCATGATTTTTATGAGGAAGTATTTCAATCACTTCGAATCACGTTTAAACCATATCTTTGGGTTAGTGACGTTGATGCCGATCATGAAGATGCGATTAACAAAGTTGCTCGAGTACAAGCACTAATTCATGCTTATCGCACCCGTGGTCATTTAATTGCAGATACCAATCCGCTGGAATACAAGCAGCGAACTCATCCAGACCTAAGAATGTCAACCCATGGGCTTTCGGTCTGGGATTTAGAGCGCACTTTCCCCACCGGCGGTTTTGGTTCAAAACCGTTTATGAAACTGCGCGATATCTTATTAACGCTACGAGAGGCTTATTGTCGATCAATTGCGGTTGAGTACATGCATATCGCAGATCCAGTGCAACGACAATGGATGCAGGATCGGGTGGAGCGAGCTGATGTTAAGCCGCCACGCGAAGAGCAGCTGCGTATCTTGCGCAAACTCAATGCCGCTGAAGCATTTGAGAATTTCTTACAAACCAAATATGTCGGTCAGAAGCGCTTCAGTTTAGAAGGTGGCGAATCCGCTATCGCTTCACTTGATGCCATTTTGTCTGAAGCAGCCAATTCACCAGTGCAAGAAGTTGCAATTGCAATGCCGCACCGAGGTCGATTGAATGTGCTGGCAAATATTGCTGGTAAGTCATATGCCCAGATCTTCCGCGAGTTTGAAGATGCTCCAAAAAATAAGCTATCCGTGCAAGGTTCTGGCGATGTTAAGTATCACCTTGGCACGGAAGGTGAATATGAAGCACCAAATGGCGAAAAGGTTAGGGTTTATCTAGCTGCTAATCCATCACACCTGGAAGCGGTAAATCCAGTTTTGGAAGGTATCGCTCGCGCGAAAACCGATCAACTCGATCGAGAGAATGGCTTTCCAATCTTGCCAATTTTGCTGCACGGTGATGCGGCATTCGCTGGCCAAGGTGTAGTTGCAGAAACCTTACATATGTCACAGCTGCGGGGCTACCGTGTTGGTGGCACCATTCATCTAGTTGTAAACAATCAGGTTGGTTTCACCACTTCACCTACTGAATCGCGCTCGTCCACCTATGCCACTTCAGTTGCTCGAATGGTGCAAGCACCGATTTTCCATGTGAACGGTGATGACCCAGAAGCTGTTGTAAGAGTTTCGCGCTTAGCGTTTGAATACCGTCAAGCGTTTAATAAAGATGTAGTTATTGACTTAATTGTTTATCGTCGTCGCGGTCACAATGAAGCAGACGATCCATCGTTGACCCAACCATTGATGTACGACATTATTGATAACAAACGTAGTGTCCGAAAACTTTATACTGAAGCGCTAATTGGACGTGGTGATATCACTTTAGAAGAAGCGGAAGCTGCACTGAAGGACTACCAAGATCAATTAGAACGAGTATTTGCTGAAACTCGGGAAGAGTTAGCAACGGCTGCGGCTGAAACTGTTGCAACTAACGAGTTACCTTTCCCGCAGCCAGTAGCAACTGCCGTTCCCCTAGCAACACTAGAAAAGATTGCCCAAACACAAATTGAATTACCAGAAACAGTCACGCCGCATCCAAGATTGCTGCCACAGCTACAAAAACGAGCTGCGATGCTTTCGGAAAATGCGGTTGATTGGGCAACTGGTGAAATGTTTGCGTTTGGCTCATTGTTGTTAGAGAACCGGTTGGTTCGCCTTTCTGGTCAAGATTCAAGGCGCGGCACCTTCGGCCAACGCCACTCGGTGATTGTTGACAAAGTTACCGGTGAGAGCTACTTCCCACTTAAGGAAATGAGCAAACGAGAAGGCAAAGGTCAGCTATACATTTATGACTCATTGCTAAGCGAATATGCCGTAATGGGATTTGAATACGGCTATTCAGTTGCCAATAAAGATGCTCTCGTAATGTGGGAAGCGCAGTTTGGCGATTTTGCTAACGGTGCGCAAACCATTATTGATGAGTTCATCTCCTCGGGTGAGCAAAAGTGGGGGCAAACATCACGAGTTGTGTTGCTGCTACCGCATGGTTATGAAGGACAAGGGCCAGATCACTCATCTGCTCGAATCGAACGGTTCTTGAGTTTATGCGCACAAGACAACATGACCGTTGCATATCCATCTACCCCAGCCTCTTACTTCCATCTGCTTCGTTGGCAAGTAATGCAGCCACATGCCAAACCACTAATTGTTTTCACACCTAAGTCATTGCTGCGAAGCAAACTTGCAGCTAGCGCTGCGGCAGATTTCACTACCGGTGAATTTGAACCAGTGATTGATGATGCCAGTGTTAATAAGGCTGCAGTAAGACGCGTTGTGCTTTGCTCCGGCAAGGTTTACTACAACTTACTAACTGAGCGTGAGACTCGAGGCATCACTGATGTTGCATTAGTCCGGGTTGAGCGACTGTATCCGCTACCAACACCAGAGATCGCTGCGTTGCTAAGCCATTATCCAGATAATGTTGAAGTGGTCTGGGTGCAAGAAGAACCAGCAAATCAGGGTGCTTGGCCATTTGTTGGTCTGGAGTTTCCAGCACAAATGGCTCGCGGTATCAGTGTGGTGGCTCGACCAGCAGCATCTTCACCTGCAGTTGGATCGCATAAACGGCACGACGAAGAGCAAGCTGCGCTCGTAAATCAAGCGTTGAGTTAAGACGCCTGACTTACCGTTGACATATTGAAATCTTTAAATAGCACAGCTGGCATTGCGGTGCGATCAATATAGTCAGCCCACTCTCTTACCTGAGTTATCTGAGTTGGTGTTGCTGCTTGAATTCGATTCAACAAGTCAACTGGTGATTCATTCCACCGGAAGTTGTTTACGGCGCCAACTACTTCCCCATCTTCAATCAGATAAACGCCATCCCGAGTTAATCCAGTTAACAACAACGTAACTGGATCTACCATCCGGATGTACCAAAGACAGGTAATCAGCAGCCCTCGCTTAACGGACTTGATCAAATCTGCTTCACTCGCAGTTGCACCATTAACAGTCATAATCACATTGTCTGAAATCGGAACATATGGCGCTTTCATCTCAGCCGCACTTGCTCTGGTGTTGATCAGGTTTGCCAAAACGCCATTTTTCATGAAATCAAATCGCGAGATTGGCTGTCCGTTGTCAAACACGCTGACAAATGGTGAGCTTGCTGTGGCTTCAACGTGAGTTGCACTTTCCAAGCCGGGATAAGTTGGATCTGAATACAAATCCAGGTCTACATTGCAGAACTTCTCGCCAATTCGAGTGCCACCCTTTTTATCAGAGAACACCGATTGTCCTTGGAACGCATCTTTACCAGCAGCGCTCCAAACCATGTAGGTGACTAAATCGCCCACTGCGCCTGCTGGTAGCACCGCGTCATAACGTCCCGCTGGCAGATCAATTCGCTTTTGTTGCCAACTTAACCGCTGTCTGATGGCAGCATCAATTTCCATCATGTCTAAATCACTAAAGTCACGAGTTGCTCGACCTTCCCAAGTGCTTCGAGTTCGATTGTGTGATTTACCGGTCATCTCAACTCGACCAGATGGTTGATCTTGGCGCACCCGAATGCCACCTTTTGAACCAATCCAAGTGGTGGCATGAACGTGTTCAGCATAACCAAACAACTCAATGCCATCAGCTGCTGCTGCGATAAACATTTTGCCGAGATCTGGCGCTACTTTGCTAAACACTTCAGGACCAGTTGGCTGGTGTGGGGCATCCCAATCACCAGCAACAATATTTTTTAGCAATTCCGCCGCATCTTCAGCATCACCAGCAGCAATCGCTGCTGCTTTTGCAGCTGCGGCTACTTCCGCGATCTCATTCTCTGATACGTCAGTTCTGGTAATGCTGCCTGCTGCCATACCAGTATCAGTTGCAACAAAGCCAATCACAGTTACTGATCGATTGGCCAGCACACCATTAGTTGTTAAGGTGTTGTTTGCCCAACGCAAATTCGCAGAAGTGTCTTCGGATACGATAACAATGCAATCTTGATAATCAGCAGCGCTGATAACTTGATCAATGATTTCTTGCGGCTTCATTATGCACCTGCTTCAGCAACAGTATTTAACACATTTATATTTTGGAATACAGCAGCTGGGCAGCCATGGCTTACCGCTGCAACTTGCCCTGGTTGGCCTTTACCACAATTGAACGCGCCACCCAAGACGTAAGTGGCAGGACCACCAACTGCAATCATCGATCCCCAGAAATCCGTGGTTGTAGCTTGATAAGCAACATCCTTTAGTTGACCAACAATTTTTCCATTCTTGATTTGATGGAATTGCTGACCGGTGAATTGGAAGTTGTAGCGCTGCATATCAATTGACCAGGATTTATCACCTTTAATCAAAATACCATTTTCAATACCGCTGATTAGTCCATCAAGGTCAGGTCCGGTTGGATTTGGCTGCAGCGAGACATTTGGCATTCGTTGAATTGGCACATGTGCTGGTGAATCGGCAAAGGCGCAGCCATTGCTTCGATCTTGACCAGCTTTAGCGGCAATGCGTCGATCTAATTGATAACCAACTAACACACCGTCTTTGATAATGTCCCACTGCTGAGCTGCAACACCTTCATCATCAAAGGCCACTGTACTTAAGCCATGTTCGGTAATTCGATCTCCGGTCACATTCATTAACTTCGTGCCATATTGCAGGTTGTTTAACTTATCTACTGTGGCAAATGAAGTTCCGGCGTAGTTCGCTTCATAACCAAGGGCACGATCTAGCTCCGTCGCATGGCCAATTGATTCATGAATAGTTAGCCAAAGATTGCTTGGATGAATCAACAAGTCATATCGGCCTGGCTCAACGCTTGGTGCCGCAACTTTTCCAGCCAACAACTCCGGTAATTCAGCAATCTCTTGATCCCAATTCCAGATCTGATTTCCCATCCATTCCCAGCCATAGCCAGCCGGTTGGGCCAAGGTGCGCATTGATTCAAAGCCATGTGATCCAACCGAGATGGCTTCAATTTGAGTCTGCACTCGAACTCGTTGCTGTGTGGTGGAAGTGCCGCTGGAGTTAGCAAAATACTTTTGCTCTTTCACGTACATAGTGTGCGCTTGCGCATGGTCAACCCCAGGTGCTTTCAGTAATGAATTACTTAGCTCCGCTAATCGAGCAATTTTCTCAGCGTCTGAAACCTCAAATGGATCTAATTCATAACTGGATCGCCAAACCTGATTCGAATAAGTTGGCTCAGCTGCCAACTCGACATATTCAGTTGCTAACGGCTTACTGGTTTTCGCCATGGCAACTGCGGTGTGCGCTAACTGCGTAGCGCTGGCCACCGAAACCGTTGGCGAAGAAGCAAAGCCATAAGTGCCATCAACAATTACCCGCACTCCGATACCAAAAATGGAATCGTCTGCTTGGGTTTCAGGTCTGGCATCACGTAATTGCAGTAACCCAGTACGGGTGCGCTCAATGCGCACATCAACATAACTTGCGCCAGCATTAGTGGCAGTAGCAATTGCCGCATTCGCAGTGGCGGCAAGCGGCAGCGAGAGAAAGTCGGCATCAACCATGGGCACACCCTGCCCTATCCGGCGCAATAATGCGCGGCGGCACCGCCTAGCATTTCACCATGCGATCTTTTGCCAGCGATAACTATGCCCCAGCCCACCCCGAGGTGCTAGCTGCGCTGGCAGCCGTTAACCAAGGACACCAGCGCGCTTACGGCGCAGATGAAATCACCGCGCAACTAGAACTGCGCTTCCAGGAATTGTTTGGCCCGCAGACTAAGTCATTTCTGGTTTGGAATGGCACGGGTGCAAATGTGCTGGCACTTTATTCGATTCTTCAACCATGGGAAGCAGTAATTTGCAGTAAGTGGTCACATATCAATGTGGATGAGGGTGGCGCACCAGAGCGAATTATTGGCGCAAAGCTAATTGATCTTCCCTCTCCTGATGCCAAACTAACGCTAGACCAAATTGCCGCAGCATTTATCCGAGTGGGTGATGAACATTATGCGCAACCAAGAATTGTTTCGATAACCCAATCAACGGAATATGGCACGCTGTACACCGCAGCAGAAATAAAAGCTATTGCTGATGTTGCCCACAGCCATAATGCATATTTACATCTTGATGGTGCAAGATTGAGCAATGCCGCTGTTGCACTTGGTAAAACATTTAAAGAATTCACCACTGACGTTGGAGTAGATATCGTTTCATTTGGCGGCACCAAAAATGGTTTGATTAATGGCGAGGCAGTGTTATTCCTTAATCCAACATTAGGTGATCAGGTAAAGCATCTGCGAAAATCGTTGATGCAATTAAATAGCAAGATGCGCTACACCGCAGTTCAGTTGTTAACCCTGCTTTCCGATGATCTGTGGCACCGCAGCGCTACCCAAGCAAATGCGATGGCAGCATTGCTAGCAAGCGAAGTAAGCAAAATACCAGGTATCACACTTACCCAAAAAGTTCAGGTTAATGCGGTATTTGCTACCGTGCCACAGAGCGTCATTGATCAAGTGCCGCAACAGTTTCCATTTTATGTCTGGAATGAACACACAAATGAAGTTAGATGGATGTGCGCATGGGATACCAGCGAACAAGATGTAATGGATTTTGTTGCTGCAATCAAATCTGCGATTTAATGAATTTTGGCTTAGGCCAATATCTTGCCACCACCACGCCTTTAATTTGACTCTCCGCTACTGCACCAAATTGCCGCGAGTCGATGCTTTGTGCCAGATTGTCACCGAGCACCCACCAGCCAGCACTAGATTTAGAGATTAACCGCTTAATCACCAATCGGAATTTTTCATCCTCCAGCAGCACTACCTGCCCAGGATTTAATGTGCTGCTTCGCCGGATCAGGACGTAATCGCCAGGCTGCAGCGTTGGCTGCATCGATGAACCAGTCACCGCAATTTGTTGCCAGCGAGGTTGCGGTTTCGCGTTTGGGCTCATGGCAGTAGTCTCTCGCACTACCGGTTTATTAAGGAGTAACTATGGGCTTTAAGCCAACCCAAATTGCCGCTGCTCATTGTGATTTGCCATGCGGCGTTTATGACCCAGCACAAGCCAAGATTGAGGCCCAGTCCGTGAAAGCATGCATGGAAAAATATGCAGCTTCATCTGATCCAGATTTCAAAGCGCGCGCGGTTTCCATTAAGGAAGAGCGCTCTCACCTAGTAAAAGAGCATCTATGGGTGCTTTGGACAGATTACTTCAAACCAAATCATTTTGAGGCCTATCCAAACCTGCACCAACTATTTAATGATGCAACTAAATTAGCTGGTGCAGCTGGCACTAAAGGCACCAACGATGTTGCAGTTGCTGATAACTTGATTGCAAAGATTGATGAGATCGCAGAGATTTTCTGGGCGACCAAAAAGTAACTTGATCTAACTAACTGGCCGGCACTAGGTGTCGGCCAGTTTTATTTTGGTTCAATTTCTAATTTCAGCGATGAAACTATGGCAGCAACTGAAACCATCACTAACAGCACTGCAACAATTTTCCAAAGCAGCGGATCAGATTGCCAAAAATCCTCATAGCTAATTCCAATCACAATCAACTGAACTGCGATCATTGGGGCTCTGGCCCAAGCTCGGCGCTGCCGCAGCCCGGTTGCCACCAGCCATAGCCCAGCAATAAAAACCAGATAAAGCAGCAGCTCGGGTAATAACACTCGAGCCTCAAATTCGCCCGTTACCAAGGATCCAATCAGGGTAATCAACGCAATAATTAGCAGCACCAGAGTCTGCAAAACTGCCACAATTGGCGCAATCTGGCTAAGTTGGGGACGTTTCATCTCACCCCATAGCCTAGGGGCAGCGGCCCTTCTAGGGTGATTCTCAGTCAGATACTCTTGCTGACCCGGAGATTCTGTGAGAATCTACTCCCTCGCGCCTGTTGCGGCCAAAATCTTGATCGGATTTCGGTTCGTTTTCGGCACAGACCTTGTGAACGGCGTCACAAGCGCTCGACACGTGATTCAAAGGAGGACCGGTATGGACTGGAGACACCAGGCTGCATGCCGCAATGA
>CAYXYW010000033.1:0-10145 GCA_964469855.1 uncultured Bifidobacterium sp. | reverse complement strand
TTAGTTCGTTAGTTAGAGCATGCTGGCGTAACGGATTTATTTGGCATCCCTGGTGGTGCAATTCTGCCGGCATATGACCCATTAATGGATTCGACCAAACTGCGACACATTTTGGTGCGGCACGAACAAGGTGCAGGGCATGCAGCGCAAGGTTATGCGCTAGCCACCAACAAAGTTGGTGTTTGTATGGCGACTAGCGGACCTGGAGCAACTAATTTAGTAACACCAATTGCAGATGCATATATGGATTCGGTTGCAATGGTGGCAATCACCGGCCAAGTCCCAAGTGGTGCAATTGGAACTGATGCATTTCAAGAAGCAGATATTCGTGGCATCACGATGCCAATCACAAAGCACAATTATTTAGTTACTGATGCTGCAGATATTCCGCGTGCAATCGCGGAAGCATTTCATATTGCCAGCACTGGTCGTCCAGGTCCGGTGCTAGTTGATATTGCAAAAGATGCCCTGCAAGCAAAAACTGAGTTCAGTTGGCCAACAGCCATTGAATTACCGGGTTACAACCCTGTGACTAAACCTAATTCAAAGCAGGTTAAAGAAGCTGCCAAATTGATTATGGAGTCACGCAAACCAGTTTTTTATGTTGGCGGCGGCGTAATCAAAGCGCAAGCAGCAAAAGAGTTATACCAATTGGCTGAATTAACTGGCATTCCGGTGGTAACGACTTTGATGGCACGTGGTGCATTCCCAGATAGTCATCGACAGCATTTGGGTATGCCTGGCATGCACGGCACTGTTGCAGCAGTTGGTGCGCTCCAAAAAAGTGACTTGCTGATCACACTTGCCGCAAGATTTGATGATCGGGTAACGGGCAGATTGGATTCGTTTGCCCCGTTTGCTTCGGTTATTCATGCTGATATTGATCCAGCCGAGATTGGCAAGAATCGAGAAGCAGATGTGCCAATTGTTGGCGATGTTCGCGAAACAATCATTGAATTAATCGCTGCGATCAAGGCAGAGATGAAAGCGGGCAAGCGAATTGAGCAAGATGCTTGGTGGGCGGAGTTGAATCAAATGCGAACCACCTATCCACTTGGTTATGACTTACCGACAGATGGTTTAGTTTCGCCTCAGTTGGTAATTGAACGACTAGGTGCAATTTCTGGACCGGAATCGCTATATACCGCGGGTGTAGGTCAACATCAGATGTGGGCCGCGCAATTTATCAAGTATGAAAATCCTGGCACTTGGTTAAATTCCGGTGGTTTAGGCACGATGGGATTTGCAGTGCCAGCTGCCATGGGAGCAAAAGTTGGTGCGCCAAGTAAAACGGTTTGGGCAGTAGATGGCGATGGCTGCTTCCAGATGACAAATCAGGAATTGGCTACTTGCGCGATTAATGAAATTCCAATCAAGGTTGCGCTAATTAATAACCAATCACTGGGCATGGTTAGGCAATGGCAAACTCTGTTTTATAACTCACGCTATTCCAATACCGATCTGCAAACTCACCGAATTCCAGATTTCGTCAAGTTAGCCGATGCCTATGGTTGCCATGGGTTGCGCTGTGAATCACCAGATCAGATTGATGCCACTATTGAGAAGGCAATGTCGCTAAACGATGCTCCAGTAGTAATTGACTTTGCGGTCCATAAAGATGCCATGGTTTGGCCGATGGTGGCCGCCGGTGCCTCAAATGATGAAATTAAATACGCCAGAGATCTGGCACCAGACTGGGAAAGAGGTGATGCCGAATGAGTCGACATACCCTTTCGGTCTTAGTAGAAGATCAACCAGGTGTTCTGGCCCGAGTTGCGGCGTTATTCTCAAGGCGTGGATTTAACATCGAATCGCTTGCCGTAGGTCCAACCGAGCTAGCGGGTATCTCCCGAATGACCATTGCAGTTAACGTGGAAGATCTTCCGTTAGAGCAGGTAACAAAGCAACTGAACAAATTAATCAACGTTCTTAAGATCGTGGAATTGGAACCTACTGCTTCAGTGCAGCGAGAGTTGTTGCTAGTAAAAGTTAAAGTTGATAAGGAAAGTCGCTCTAGCGTGCTGGAAACGGTTCAGTTATTCCGAGCCAAAGTAGTGGATGTATCAAGCGATGCATTGGTGATTGAGGTAACAGGAAACCACGATAAATTAGAGGCGTTTCTGCGCACTATCGAGCCTTATGGCATCAAAGAATTGGTTCAATCGGGCATGGTCGCAGTTGGCCGTGGTGATAAATCGATAACAGAGCGTAACTTACGTATCGCTGACCGAACAGCATAAGATTTCAACTACAAAATCGAAAGGAAAATAATGGCTGCCCAAATGTTCTACCAGGACGATGCCGATATCAATGTAATTCAAGATCGCACGGTTGCGGTTATTGGCTATGGCTCTCAAGGCCATGCTCACGCACTCAATCTGCGAGATTCCGGCATTGATGTTCGAGTTGGTCTGCTCGAAGGTTCTAAATCACGGGCAAAAGCAGAAGAGCAAGGTCTTCGAGTTTTAACGCCAGATGCTGCTGCTAAAGAAGCGGATGTAATTATGATTTTGGCGCCAGATCCGGCACAGCGAGATCTGTACACCAAATATATTGAACCAAATCTAGAGCCAGGCAAGGCGCTGTTCTTCGGCCATGGTTTTAACATCCGATACGGCTATATCAAGCCACCAGCAAATGTTGATGTGTGCATGGTCGCACCTAAAGGTCCAGGACACCTGGTGCGTCGTGAATATGAGGCAGGCCGAGGTGTGCCAGTTATTGTCGCAGTAGAGCAAGACGCAACAGGTAATGCTTGGCCGCTAACCCTTTCTTATGCCCGAGCAATTGGTGGCTTACGTGCCGGTGGCATCAAGACCACTTTCACCGAAGAAACTGAAACTGATCTATTTGGTGAGCAAGCAGTGTTGTGCGGTGGCGCTTCAGCGCTGGTAATGGCTGGCTTTGAAGTGTTAACTGAAGCTGGTTATCAACCTGAGGTTGCTTACTTTGAATGTTTGCATGAGCTAAAGCTAATTGTTGATTTGATGTATGAGGGTGGAATTGCGAAACAACGTTGGTCAGTATCTGACACTGCGGAATATGGCGATTACATTTCCGGTCCACGGGTAATTGATGCTCGAGTTAAGGAAAGCATGAAAGCAGTTTTAGCTGATGTCCAAAATGGTACATTTGCAAAGCGATTCATTGATGATCAAGACAACGGTGCACCTGAATTTAAGGCGCTACGTGCCAAAGGGGAAGCGCACCCAATTGAAGCGGTGGGTCGTGAGCTTCGAGCATTAATGTCATGGGTAAAGAAATCTGATGACTACGAAGAAGGCAAGGCGCAGCGATAATGTCAGATCGAGTAAAGATTTTCGTGAAGCCAAATGGTTCAGTGCGAGTAACTGGTGAAGTTGACTTTGTCGACAGTGACGGAAACGTGATTGAAACCAAAGAAAACTTCTCTCTTTGTCGATGTGGCCACTCTGCCACCAAACCATTTTGCGATGGTTCGCACCGAGCTGCTGGTTTCACTGCGCAATAGTGGCTAAGGCGATAAAGAAATCAGATCTACCCAGCAAGATCTGCGTTACCTGTGGCAAGCCAATGGTGTGGCGGAAATCTTGGGCAAAGAATTGGGAGCAAGTTAAATACTGCTCGGAACGATGTCGCCGTAACCGCAGTGCTGCCACCGGCGATACAAACTAAGATTGCGCTACTGCGGCGGAAAGGTGACCAGTGTCTCGTCCTGTTGTATTAATTGCTGAAGAGTTATCGCCTGCCACAATGGCAGCGCTTGGTCCTGATTTTGAAGTTAAACATGTAGATGGCACTGACCGAACCGAGTTACTGGCAGCAGTTGTGGACGCAGCAGCGATCTTAGTGCGTTCAGCAACTCAAGTTGATGCAGAAGTATTTGCTGCCGCAACAAAATTAAAAGTAGTTGCGCGTGCTGGTGTTGGGTTAGATAACGTTGATGTTGCAGCGGCGACTCAAGCAGGCGTTATGGTAGTTAATGCACCAACTTCAAACATTGTCTCTGCTGCTGAACTCGCAGTTGGATTGCTGATTGCGCTCGCGCGTCATATTCCGGCCGCTCATGCTTCGTTAGTTGCAGGCGAATGGAAGCGCAGTAAGTTCAACGGAATTGAAATAGCAGACAAGACGCTAGGTGTAATTGGGTTTGGCCGAATTGGCATGTTGGTGGCGCAGCGGTTATCCGCATTTGGTGTTTCGATTTTGGCATATGACCCATACGTGCAGCCAGCAAGAGCGGCACAGCTTGGTGTGCGAGTTGTCTCGCTAGAAGAATTGCTTCGCGAAAGTGATTTCATTACGGTTCATCTACCAAAAACTGCCGACACCGTTAATCTAATTGGTGAAGCTGAATTTGAGATGATGAAAGACTCGGCATTATTAATCAATGCGGCAAGAGGTGGAATTGTTAATGAGGCTGCACTCTACGAAGCGCTAAAAGCAAATAAAATTGCTGGTGCCGGATTAGATGTTTACGCTAAAGAACCATGTACTGATTCACCATTATTTACCTTGCCCAACGTAGTAGTAACACCACATCTAGGTGCATCAACTGATGAAGCACAGGAGAAGGCGGGAATTGCAGTTGCCCGGTCAGTTCGATTGGCACTTGCTGGTGAATTAGTACCAGATGCAGTCAATGTTCAAGGTGGTGTGATTGCAGATTTGGTTAAACCACTGCTGCCGCTAACGGAGGCGTTGGGACAAATTGCGGCCTGCTTAACTTCCAAGGCAATTGAACAAGTATCTGTTGAATATATTGGTGAAGCACATCCAACCGACATCAATGTATTAGAAGTGTCAGCACTTAAAGGTGTGTTTACTAATTTGGTGCATGACCCAGTGTCATATGTCAATGCGCCAATGCTGGCTAAACAGCGAGGCGTTACCTCCAGCGCGGCGGTAGTAACTGAAGAAACTGATCACCGCACTTTGGTAAGAGTTGTATTGACTCTCACTGATGGTGATCGAGTAGTGGTTGCGGGTACCGTAACTGCGCCAAACGATAAATTGAAATTAGTACAAATCGATCAATTTGAAGTCGACGCACCGATTGCCACTCATATGGCATTTTTCAAATACCATGATCGACCTGGTGTTGTTGCCATCTTGGGGCGCATCCTTGGCGATGCCAATATCAATATTGCCGGGATGCAGGTATCACGTGATACTGAAGGTGTGCATGCCATGGTCGCACTCACCTTGGATAGCGCGGTTTCAGTTGAATTGGCGGAGCAAATCTCAGCTGAAATTGGCGGCCATACCGGTCGCGTCGTAAGTTTTATTGGCTAGCCGCGCCCAAACTTCTAATCTATTGTTATGTCATGCGGGCAGTGACAAGACATATAGTTGTAATTTCACTCACCCTAGCACTATTTCCGGTTTCATCAGCTAGTGCAACTGAATTAGAAGATAAGTTTGCAGCATTATTGGTAGCACCTGAAATTAGCTCTGGCTACAACCGAGATCTATTTCCACATTGGATTGATGCCGATAGAAATGGCTGCAATACTCGGTACGAAGTGCTGATTGCTGAAGCAATATCGCCACCTACTGTTTCTGGCCGATGCCGATTAACTGGCGGCAGTTGGCGATCAGAATTTGATAATAAAGTAATCAACAACTCAAGTCGGCTCGATGTTGATCACTTTGTGCCATTGGCTGAGGCGTGGCGCTCTGGCGCAGCATATTGGTCGGCCCAGCAACGAATTGAATTTGCTAATGATTTGTCATTACCCGATTCACTCATTGCGGTAAGCCGCAGCTCAAATCGCTCAAAGTCTGATCGAGATGTGGCGCAATGGTTGCCACCAAATCAAAATTATCGGTGCCAATATTTGACATCTTGGGTTGAAGTTAAATTCAAATGGAAGTTGACAGTGGATGTCGCAGAGCGAAAAGCGTTAGAGGATGGACTTCTCAATTGTGGCAAAATTACAAGTCGAATTCCACCAAAACTTGCCCCAAACAACAAGACTGAATCACCCAAACTACAGCCCACAAATGTTCGGTATCAAAACTGTACGTTTGCCCGTGCGGCTGGCGTCACACCCATAAAGCGCAATCAGAATCCTGAGCTGTATCGACTTAACACCCATCTGGATCGCGACAAAGATGGAGTTGCTTGCGAATAATCAGCGCTGAGATCGATTAACTGCGCTGACAATTGCCTTTAGTGATGAAGTAACAATGCTGGGATCAATACCAACGCCCCATAAAATCTCATCGCCTAATTCACATTCTAGATAAGCTGCAGCCGTTGCATCGCCACCAGAGCTCATTGCGTGTTCGTGATAATCGAGCACTTTTACTTGCACTCCATGCTTTGCCATAGCATCAACAAATGCAGCAATTGGACCATTGCCTATGCCCAAAATGGTGTGCTCAGTTCCTGCATCATCTAGCACTACTTGCAAGCTAGTAGCACCGTCAACCGCTGAATCTTGCGAGATATTTTTTAGTCGGAATCGACCCCAGCGATTGGTTGGGTGTGGCAGATATTCATCAGTGAAAATTTCCCACATCTGTTCTGGTGTGACTTCGCCACCTTCTGAGTCTGTTACCCGTTGAATTACCCGACTAAATTCAATCTGCAATCGTCGAGGTAGTTCCAACCGATGCTCAGTTTTCATGATGTAAGCAACGCCGCCCTTGCCGGACTGACTGTTTACTCGAATAACAGCTTCATAGCTTCGGCCAAGATCTTTCGGGTCAATTGGCAGGTACGGTACTTCCCAGCGGAAATCATCGACATTTTTGCCAGCAGCTTCGGCATCAGCTTTCATCGCAGCAAAACCTTTGTTGATAGCATCTTGATGTGAACCACTGAAAGCGGTGAACACTAAATCACCACCGTATGGATGTCGCTCTGGCACATTCAATTGATTTGCATATTCCACGGTGCGCCTAATTTCGGCTATGTCAGACAAGTTAATCTCTGGATCAACACCTTGACTGAATAAATTCAATCCCAATGTCACCAAGCAAACATTTCCAGTGCGCTCGCCATTGCCAAATAACGTACCTTCAATTCGATCTGCACCAGCTAAGTAACCAAATTCAGCTGCAGCAATTGCGGTACCGCGATCATTGTGTGGATGCAGCGAAAGAATGATGCTGTCGCGTCTATTTAGATTCCGATGCATCCATTCGATGGAATCGGCATAGACATTTGGCATTGCCATTTCTACGGTAGCAGGAAGATTAATAATCACTTTTCGCTCTGGTGTTGGCTGCCAGATTTCAGTCACCGCATCACAAACTTCTTTTGCGAATTCCAATTCAGTTCCAGTGTAGGACTCAGGCGAATATTCAAATAGCACATCAGTTTCCGGTAACTTCTCAGCTTGCGCCAGGCACATTTTTGCGCCTTCGGTAGCAATGTCAATAATTCCCTGTTTGTCTAGATTAAATACAACCCGGCGCTGTAGCGTGGAGGTGCTGTTGTATAGATGCACAATTGCTCGCTTGGCACCTTTAATTGATCCAAAGGTGCGTTCAATTAGATGCTCACGCGCTTGAGTAAGAACTTGAATGATGACATCATCGGGAATATGTCCTTCATCAATCAGTAATCGAACAAAATCAAAGTCTGTTTGAGACGCTGATGGGAAACCCACTTCGATCTCTTTATAGCCCATCTTTACTAACAATTGAAATAGCGCCAATTTTCTCGCTGGCGTCATCGGATCAATCAGGGCTTGATTCCCGTCGCGCAAATCAACTGAGCACCACCTTGGCGCTTTGGTGATTTGCTTGCCTGGCCAGGTGCGATCAGCAAGATCCACAGGTACAAAAGAGCTATATCTCGAAAAGGGCATGCCCGAAGGCTTTTGGGATGCCGCTGAATAATGAATTGAGGGGTTTGTCATTTCGGTGCCTTCCATCGAATTTAAGGGGATTTCACCGGCTTGCATGCCTTTTGCCGCGCTGGGGCGGCCAGTGGTTAGGCCCCGACGCGGCGGGTAAGTAGCAAGCTTTGTGGAAGCACAAGCCAAGGTTACACCCGTCGGGTTAGGGATACCTGACCCCCTCTCATAAGGTTGGCATGTGAGCAAGTATCAGATAGCGGTAATCCCCGGTGATGGCATCGGCCAAGAGGTCACTTATGAGGGGTTGAAGGTGCTGCAAACCGTGGCAGCTGGCGCGAAGCTAGATTTCAATTTCACTGAGTTTGAGCTAGGCGCGAACCGTTATTTGAAAACAGGTGAGACCTTGACCGATGCAGACTTAGTTGAGTTAGCTAAGTTTGATGCAATATTGCTAGGTGCGGTCGGTGATCCACGGGTTGCGCCTGGCGTGCTCGAGCGAGGTTTATTGCTCAAGTTGCGATTTGAGTTTGATCATCATGTCAATTTGCGACCAGTTAAGTTATTGCCAGGGGTTGCTACGCCATTAGCGAATAAAACATCAGAACATATAGATATGGTTTTTTGTCGCGAAGGAACTGAAGGGCCATATGCTGGGGCTGGCGGAAATCTTCGAATAAATACTATTCACGAAGTTGCTACTGAAGAATCGCTGAATACTGCCTTTGGTGTTGAGCGGGTTATTAAAGATGCATTTAGACGTGCGATGAAACGACGAAAGCATGTCACGCTCGTGCACAAAACAAACGTTTTAGTTCACTCTGGCGGATTATGGAAACGTACCTTTGATCGAGTCACGCAAGAGTTTCCAGAAGTTATGGTTGACTATCAACATGTGGATGCCGCCTCCATGTTCATGGTGACAAACCCGGAGAGATTTGATGTTGTTGTCACTGATAATTTGTTTGGTGACATTCTTACCGATATTGGTGCAGCAATTGCTGGCGGAATTGGTTTAGCGGCAAGCGGAAACTTGGACCCAGCTAGAAATTTTCCAAGCATGTTTGAGCCAGTTCACGGATCTGCGCCAGATATTGCTGGCAAGCAAATTGCTGATCCAACCGCTGCAATACTGAGTGTTGCAATGCTGCTAGATCACCTAGGTCATAATGACTTGGCAGTTAAGGTTGAATCAGCGGTAGCAGAAGATTTAGTTGCCAGAAGTGGAGGTCGCAAAACCGCTGACGTTGGCGATGCAATTGCAGGTAGGTTGTAATGATTGATATCAAACATGTTCCCGCACAAGGCAGACCGGCTCAAGAAGTTGCTGCGATTGTAGCTGATCCTGGTTTCGGCAAAGTATTTACAGATCATACGGCGCGAGCTAAATATTCAACGGAATTAGGTTGGCATGATGTTGTAATTGAGCCTTATGCGCCATTGCAAATGGATCCAGCAATGCTGGCTATTCACTACGGCCAATCAATATTTGAAGGAATGAAGGCTTATCGATGGGCCGATGGCAGCATTCATACCTTCCGACCCGAGATGAATGCCAAACGGTTCCAACGTTCTGCCAGAAGGCTCGCAATGCCAGAGCCGTCAGAAGAGCTTTTCTTGGCAATGGTGAAGCAGTTAGTTGCTACCGATAAGTCTTATGTCCCAGCTGGTGGCGACAAATCGCTCTACATCAGACCATTTATGTTTGCATCAGAGGTTGGCTTGGGAGTGCGACCAGCAACTGAGTATCTGTTTTTGGTAATCGCATCGCCCGTAGGTGCTTATTTCGATCCAGCAAAAGCAGTTAGTGTTTGGGTATCAACTGAATTCGTCAGAGCTGCTCCTGGCGGCACCGGCGAAGCTAAGTGCGCTGGAAATTATGCCGCGAGCCTTATTGCGCAAGCGCAGGCAAAAGAACAAGGTTGTGACCAAGTGATTTGGCTTGATGCGATTGAGCGAAAATGGATTGAAGAGATGGGCGGCATGAACTTGTTCTTCGTGCTGGGCAGTGGTGATGAAGCACAGTTATTGACGCCTGAGCTGACCGGTACGTTATTACCTGGTGTAACTCGGGATTCGTTGATTCAACTTGGTAATGATTTAGGTTTTGATACCCATGAAGGAAAAATCTCAGTAGATGAACTTTATGAATCAATTTCATCTGGTCGAATTACTGAAGTTTTTGCCTGCGGAACAGCTGCGGTGATTTCGCCGATTGGTGAGATTAAGAGCGCCCAACGAAATATTACGGTAGGGGATGGAAAGCCTGGTCCAGTTACCATGAAAATGCGTAAAGTGTTGTTAGATATTCAAACTGGTGCTGCTCCAGATCAGCACGGTTGGATGTACAGGTTA
>CAYXYW010000032.1:0-11233 GCA_964469855.1 uncultured Bifidobacterium sp. | reverse complement strand
CCGACACGGTCTTCCTCCGATTTGTCGTATGTGGACAGGGACTTAGCACCCGCAGCAGGCGAGTGCTAAAGCCAAGCGTAGATTCCCATTAGCACTCCGTCAAATGGAGTGCTAATTCCGCCTAGTGGCAGGCCTACCGGCCTGCAGCCGAAGCGCCCCTAGCGCTGCCACCATTGCGCCGTTATCCGTGCACAGTTGGGTGGCTGGAATCCGGAGCTTAAGCCCTGCTGCCTCAGCCCGTTCCGCCGCCAACGCTCGAAGTCGTGAGTTAGCAGCCACCCCACCGCCAATAAGTAAAGTTTCAATTCCTTGATCCTTCGCAGCGGCAATTGCCTTTTGAGTTAACACATCAACCACTGCTTCTTGAAACGATGCTGCGACATCAGGCACTGAGATGTGCTGACCTGCTTGTTGCTGATTCTCAATCCAGCGAGCAACTGCAGTTTTTAGACCAGAGAAAGAAAAGTCATATTTATGATCTACTAGATCATGTGCTGCGGTCAGGCCGCGTGGAAATTTTATGGCAGCTAAATCCCCTGATGTTGCCGCTTCATCAATATGTGGCCCACCAGGGAATGGCAGACCAAGCAGTCTTGCTACTTTGTCAAATGCTTCACCAGCGGCATCATCAATAGTGCTACCAAGAACTTCAGCACCCAAACTGAGATCTTCAACTAACATAATGGAAGAGTGACCGCCAGAAACTAATAATGCAATTGCTGGCTCTACCAACTCGCTATGTTCCAATCTATCTACTGCAATATGCGCATCAAGATGATCAACATGATGTATCTCAATACCTAATCCGCTCGCTAAACCTTCTGCTGCCGCTACCCCAACTAATAGCGCGCCAATTAGTCCTGGATTTCGAGTCACTGCTATCGCATCAAGATCAGTCAATTTAATCTTTGCAGTTGCCAGCGCGCGCTCAATAGTTGGCAACATCGCTTCTAAATGGGCTCTAGATGCAATCTCGGGTACTACACCACCAAACCGAGCGTGCTCATCAATGCTGGTAGCAAGTGAATCGGCTAACAATTTATTACCCCGAACTATGCCAATTCCAGTTTCATCACAAGATGTTTCAATGCCAAGCACTATTGGTTCAGTCATGACTCACCTACTTGGCGCATCATGACGTATGCATTTTTACCTGGACCGTAATAGTTTGGCCGAATTGAGATCTGAGCAAAGCCATATCGTTCATATAACGCAATTGCTATTTCATTTTCAACCGCTACCTCTAAAAAGACTTCAGTGATGCCACGATTTTTTGCTTCAGTCAGCGCTAACTTAAGCAGCAACGAGCCATAACCCTGCTGTTGCTGCGTTGCTTTCACCGCAATAGTTTGAATATCAGCGGAAGTGCCCAAAAATGCCATGCCAACATAACCAATTACCTGCTGATCAAACTCCAACACCTGATACCACCTAGTTGCTGGGATGCGCGCAATTTCATCTAGAAATAACTCGCTACTCCAAGCTGTAGCACCAAAGAGCTCGGCTTCAATCACCAAAATCTGTGCTAGATCAGTTAACTGAATATCTCGCACCTGATAACTCATTTTGGTTCCATAACATCAGGTCGTCGTAGATACAGCGGAAGTGCGGGCAATAACAGACTTGAATTTTGCGGAATTGCACCAGCGCCATCGCTGTTCGCAGCAAAAACTTGCGGCACAACATCTGCAATTTTCACACCAGCTGCCAGCAACTCATTTACTTGCTGGCCTAATTTTCCAGCGCTGATAGGTGTCGCTGTGCCGGTTGGAAACAATTCCGGAAAAGCAGCCACCCCATCGCCAATTACAACTTGCCCAGCTGCCGCAATCTCAGCTGGTTTAATCACAATTGGTGCTGCTAGCCGTACCCCCGCTTGATATTGCGATAAGTAAACTTCTTTACGTCTGGCATCTGTTATTACTAAACCAGTGAAATTTGCCGGCGCAATCACATCGTGGGTACATATTCCAACTAAATCAATTTCGCGTGCCCGAGCAAATGCGGTAGCGAACATCAACCCAACTCGAAGTCCGGTATAGGCACCAGGGCCAACACCAACGGCAACTTGAGTTATCTGTTCACGGGTAACGTTTGCTTGCACCATTAACTCGGATAACAGTTGTGGCAACCGCTCCGCATGCGATTGCGCTGCAATTTCAGCAGCCTCACCCAATACCTGTTGATCTTGCACTAACGCAACTGCCAAAGTTCTGGTTGCGGTATCAATAGCCAGCGTAAGCATTACAGGTTCAACTCCCGATTAGCTGGCGCGAGAATCTCAATCGAGCGTGTTTCGCTATCTGCAATTACATCTCGCTCAATTTTGATTAACCAGTGCTCGTCAGTTAATCCCTCAATCAAGCCAGCGCCCCATTCCACTACCGTGACTGAGTCGGCCAATGATGATTCCAAATCCAAACTGTCTACTTCAACGATGCTACCTAGTCGATAAGCATCAACATGAACTAAATCAGGTTGGCCAGCCATTGTGGAATGCACTCGAGAGATAACAAACGTGGGTGAGGTAACTGGTTCTAAAACACCAAGTCCTTGCGCTATTCCTTTAGTTAGCGTGGTTTTACCCGCACCAACTGGACCATCTAGCACAACTAAATCGCCCGCAACAAAATTAGTTGCAAGTCGGTTCCCTAGATCAATCATCTCTGCTGCTGAGGCAACAAATAACTTCTCAGACATAATTGCGAACTACTCGCTCACCGATCCGCACTAAAATTTCATAAGAAATAGTGCCACCAGCTTTAGCTAACTCAATCACGCTGGGATAGCCATGTGCTGGGTCGCCAAATATTGTCACTTCATCACCTAGTGAATCTGTGGCAACTGCCTCAATCACGATTTGATCCATGCTTATGGTGCCCAGCACTTTTCGTATGGTTTTATTCAACATTACTTCTGCCGCACCGGATGCAGTGCGTGGCAACCCATCGGCATATCCAATTGGAACTAATGCAACTCGTTGCTCACCTTGCGTGATATAGGTGTGGCCATAGCCAATTCCAGTTGTCGGCGTTAGGGTTTTTAACTGAATTACTGGCGCAATTAGCCGCATAACTGGTGACAATTGATCATTGGGCTTATCGGCTGGATCAATTCCATAAAGAGAAATGCCAGATCGGACAAAATCAAAATCAGAAACATCGTAATTGATCGCTCCACCAGAATTTGCAATATGAAACAGCACCTGCGTTAATCCTGCTGCGGCAAAGTCAGCCTTTATTTTACGAAAATTTGTTATTTGCTGCTGCACAACTGCTTGATCTGGAAACTCTGAGCTAACTAAATGGGTGAAGCAGCCAACTAAAGTTAAATTCTTCTCTGCTGCAATAACTGCCGCAGCAGTCAACGCATCTGATGGTGAAATACCGCCTCGAGACATTCCAGTGTCTAGATGCAGATGAATTCGAAGTTTTCGCTCATATCCCACTAGCAGCGATATTGCTTTAATTTGGCTAGCATCAAAAATGGCGAGATCAATATCATTTTCTACTGCCTGTGAAATAACTTTAGGGTCAACTTGATATAGCCATGCCAAAATACGACCAGTGTCACCTGATTCACGCAGCGCAATAGCTTCAGCCACTGTAGCCACACCGAACCAAGTCATCCCGGCTCGGCGCAAAATTCGAGCAACACCGGCCGCGCCATGACCGTAGGCATTTGCTTTCAAGACACCCATTACTTCGGTGCCGCTAACTTTTTTTAAATACTGATAATTGCTAACTAAAGCTTTGGAGTTAATAATTGCAGTTGCTGTTTCCATTATTGCTCCGCAACCACAAAAGCTATTGCCAGCTCAGCATCGTGCGAGATGGATAAATGCCAAGTTTTAATTCCGAGCTGGTCAGCCAGCACTGCGATCTTGCCACTGAGCTGAACGATCGGCTTTCCGCTGTCCAGATAACCAATCTGGCAATCTTGCCAACTTAATCCATCTGGAGCGCCAAGTGCTTTAGCGATGGATTCCTTTGCTGCAAAAATGCCAGCTAATGAAATCGGCGCTCGAGGTTGGCCATCTGGCAAAATGAGTTCGGCTGCAGTAAAGACTCGCTCCAAAAAGCCATCAGTTCGAGAGATCGCTTGTTTGAATCGCGAAATACTCACCACATCGGTGCCAACGGAAACAATCATCATTCCACCGTAACCGACTTGGCCAAATTCCTTGGCTGATCAACATCATGGCCCCGGGCAGTTGCCATCTCGCAAGCAAAAACCTGCAGCGGAACCACGCTAACAATTGGTTGCAGTAATGGTTCTAGATGCGGCACTCGGATTACTAAGTTTGCGAAATCCTTAATAATTTCATCGTCTTCCACTGCGACTGCCAAAATAACACCGCCGCGCGCTCTTACCTCTTGGATGTTTGAAATTATTTTTTCATGCAGCACTGGCTGTTTTGTTGGTGAAGGAACTACCACCATCATTAATAATCCATCTTCAATTAAGGCAATTGGACCGTGTTTTAACTCACCAGCAGGAAACGCTTCGGCATGCATATAGGCCAATTCTTTTAACTTTAGCGCACCCTCTAGCGCAACACCGTAGCCAACGCCTCGTCCAATAAACAGCACGCTCGTTTTTTCCGCCAGCTCTCGAGCTAAGTTTCTAACATCGCCAACAGTATCGAGCACTAAATCAACTGCTGCTGGCAGCGATGAGAGCTCTGACACGAATTCAGCGATTTCTGCTTTTGATTTACTTCCTTGCCATGCAGCTAACTGCCAACCAATCAAATAAAGCGCGACAATTTGAGTGAGAAATGCTTTAGTCGAAGCAACTGCAATTTCAGGGCCAGCATGGGTGTACAGCACCGCATCACTCTCACGCGCAATTGTTGCGCCTTGGGTATTGCAAACGGCTAACACTGTTGCGCCGCCTGCTTTAGCATGACGTAGCGCCATTAGCGTGTCCATGGTTTCGCCAGATTGCGAGATAGCAATACATAATGTGTTTGGCGCAATAACTGGTTCGCGATATCTAAACTCACTCGCAAATTCGACGGTAGTTGGCAGCTTGGTCCATTGTTCGAACGCATATTTAGCAATTAGTCCAGCATGAAGTGCCGTGCCACAAGCAAGAATCAGCACATTATCTACTTGTTTCAATTTCTCAGCGATGGCTGACAACTCAGTCAATTCAATTGCATCACCAGTGATTCGACCCAATAAGGTGTCTGATATTGCTTTTGGCTGATCCGCAATTTCCTTCAGCATAAACAGATCAAAGCCACCTTTTTCTGCCGCAGCGGCATCCCAGGTGATGGTGAATGGTTTAGCCGCGACTTCATTGCCAGCGAAATCAGTTACTCGCACGGAGTCTTTAGTGATCTCAACAACATGATCCTGACCTAATTCAAGTGCCTGTTTGGTATAAGCAATGAATGCAGAAACATCTGAAGCTAAGAAGTTTTCGCCTTGGCCAAGCCCAACTACTAGAGGTGAATTCCGGCGAGCACCCACAATTAAATCTGGCTGTGCAGCCGAGATTGCAACTAATGTGAATGCGCCATGTAGCCGCTGACAAACCTGGCGCATCGCAGCTGCTAAGTCGACCGAGTTCGCAGCAAGTTCTTTTGCCAGCATATGCGCCACAACTTCAGTATCAGTCTCACTTTTAAATTTAACCCCAGAGCTAATCAACTCACTTCGAAGCGAGGCAAAATTTTCAATAATTCCGTTATGAATAATGGCAATCTGATTGGATTCATCTAAATGTGGATGAGCGTTCTGATCATTTGGTGCACCATGTGTCGCCCATCTGGTGTGACCAATTCCGCTGGTAGCTGCTGGCAGATTTGTTTCAGCTAGAACTTGTTGCAGATTAACTAATTTTCCGGCTTTTTTATAACTAATTAATTGATTGTTTGCAGATAGCGCTATTCCAGCGCTGTCATATCCGCGATACTCCATGTGTTTCAGGCCAGCCAGCAGCACTTGCTGAGCAGATTGGTCACCGACGTATCCCACGATTCCACACATGAGGTAAGCCTAGAGTTAGATTGCAGCGACCTCGCGCACCATGGCCACTAGCGCCTGCGCTACTTCAGTTGCCTGCTGATCTGTTGGTGCTTCCACCATTACCCGAACTACCGGTTCCGTGCCGCTAGGGCGAAGCAGGATTCGACCAGAATCACCTAACACATCTCGTAATCGATCAACTTCTGCCAAAATCTTCGGATGCGATACCCCAATATTTCGATCAACCCCGCTGACATTTATCAGCACCTGCGGCAGTTTCTTCATCGCACCAGCAAGTTTTGCTAATGAGATTCCGGTTTGTTTCATCCGTTGCATTAAATGAAGTGCGGTAAGCGTGCCATCACCAGTTGTGGCATAGTCAGCCAGAATCAAATGTCCACTTTGTTCGCCGCCTAAGTTATAACCACCAACTTCCATAGCTGAAAGCACATAGCGATCCCCAACTGGTGTTTCAATTACTTCAATATCGTGGGCTTGTAGCAATTGCTTAAGGCCAAGATTTGCCATAACCGTAATTACCACATGATTATTGACCAGAGTCTGATTCTCTTTCATTGCTAACGCCAAAATAGCCAGAATCTGATCGCCATCAATCACGCTGCCATCGTTTGCAATTGCTAAGCAACGATCAGCATCCCCGTCATGACCAATACCTAAATCGGCATCGTGCTTTTTTACGGCAGCTATCAAATCGGCAAGATGTGTTGAACCGCAGTTCTCATTAATATTCAAACCATCTGGCTCGGCATGAATTGCTATCACTTCAGCACCAGCTTTGCGATAAGCGGCTGGTGCGGTGTGATAAGCGGCGCCATTAGCACAATCCACCACAACTTTAATGCCAGATAAATCAATTGCTAATGAATCCACTAGATGATCAATGTAATTACTGCTGGCCATTGGGTTATCAATGATTCGGCCTACATCTTTACCAGTTGGCAGCGGCTTTAAATTCTTTAATCGATCTTCAATTGCATCTTCTAAGGAATCTGGCAACTTTCGGCCACCTGCAGCAAAAAACTTAATTCCGTTATCAGGCATTGGATTATGCGATGCTGAAATAACAGCACCTAAATCTGCATTCAGCGCATCAATTAAATAAGCAACTTCTGGTGTTGGTGCAACGCCAATTCGAATTACAGTCGCACCGGCAGCCGCCATACCTGCAGCGAGTGCTGCCTCTAGGAATTCACCGCTTGCTCTGGTATCTCGACCAATCACCGCAACAGGTTTAGTTGATAGGCCAACTGCTAATACTTGAACTGCAGCAGTTCCTAAATTAGTTGCAAGTTCCGCGGTTAAATCGAGGTTCGCAACACCTCTTATGCCATCGGTGCCGAACAGCCGAGCCAAAATTAACGCTTGCTGTACTGAGAAGCCTTACGTGCCTTCTTTAGACCGTACTTCTTGCGCTCAATCACACGAGCATCACGAGTCAAGAAGCCAGCTTTCTTCAAAGCGGCACGGTATGCATCTTTATCAATTTCATTTAGTGATCGAGCAATGCCCAATCGAAGTGCGCCAGCTTGGCCAGAGATGCCACCACCATTGATTGTGGCAATAACATCAAATTTATTTTCTAGCCCCAAGATACGTAGTGGATCTTTGATTGACTGACGGTGCAGCGCATTTGGGAAATAGTCTTCAATGGTTCGACCATTGATCTTGAAGTCGCCAGTTCCTGGCACAAGTCGAACGCGAGCAACAGCTTCTTTACGACGGCCAGTTCCGCTACCAGGAGTTGTCGCACCAGCCTTAGGTGTTGATAGACCTGGCGATTCTGAACTTGCTACTAATGTGTCAGTCACTTGTTGCCTTCCTAAAACTTTGCGCTACTGCGCAATCTGCTTAATCTCGAATGGAATTGGATTTTGAGCGGCATGCGGATGATTTGGACCCGCATAAACTTTTAACTTGGTGCCAACAGCACGGCCTAATTTGTTGTGAGGCAACATGCCATGCACTGCTTTCTCAATGGCGCGCACTGGATTTTGCTGTAACAGCGAGACGTAATCAGTTGAACGCAAGCCACCTGGGAAACCAGAGTGACGATAGTCGCGCTTCTGTGTCATCTTTGATCCGGTTAGCGCAACTTTTTCGGCATTAATGATGATTACAAAATCACCAGTATCAACGTGAGGTGCAAAAATTGGCTTGTGCTTACCGCGAAGCAAGGTAGCAGCTTGAACTGCTAGTCGGCCTAGCACTACATCATTGGCATCAATTACGTACCAGTTCCGGGTAACGGAATCTGCCTTTGGGCTGAACGTGCGCACGCCTTACTCCTTGAAAATAGCTCGGGGTCGGACCTCAGATTTCGCCTAGGTCCAGTGGAGCAGAATACCCAGCCCCCCACGAGGCACCGCGCTCGGGGCGGGGGCTAGAACCACTGCGGGGCTTGGGTCTCCCGAACCACCCCGTCTGACCCCACATAGAGGTATCGGTCGAACGACTCGGCAAACCAGCGGTCATGGGTGACCGCAATCACGGTGCCTTGAAAGGCATCTAACGCGTCCTGCAGCGCCTCAGCGGAGGCTAAATCTAAGTTATCTGTCGGCTCATCCAGCAGCAACAAATTACAGCCAGCCAGCTCCAGCACCAAGATCTGCAACCTCGCTTGCTGCCCACCAGAGAGAGTTTGGAACTTCTGCTCGGCTTGTTTGCTCAGCTCGTATTTGCGCAATATGCCAATTGATTCATTGAGCAGCATCGGTTTTACGTTATTCAAAATCTCAATCGGGGTGCGATTAACCCACTCTGGATGGGCATGAGTTTGCGCAAAATGACCTGGCACTACCCGCGCCCCAATTTTTTTCTTACCAGTCCAGGGTTTACCAACTTTAATTTCATCTGCTTCAGTTTCCGCAAATAACCTAAGTAAATGTGATTTACCAGCGCCGTTTGGTCCCAGCACAGCTAATCGATCACCAAAAAATATTTCTAAATCAAATGGCTTTAACAAGCCTGAGATCTCAGTTTGCTCGCAAGTGATAACTCGCACACCAGTGCGAGAACCCCGAAGCGACATTTTTATGTTTTGATCTTGCGGTGGTGCTTCTGGCGCACCGGCTTCTTCAAATTTCCGTAATCTGGTTTGCATCGCACGATACTTGCTAGCCATGTCAGGCGATGATTTTGCCTGCCCTTGCAACGTGCGAACTAACTCCTTTAGTCGCTCATGCTCTTCCGTCCAGCGACGCAATATTTCTTCTTGTCTTTCATATCTAGCTTTTCGAGCATCGTGATAGCTGCTAAACGAACCACCATGAATCCAGACGCGACCATCTTCAACAGTGATGATTCGATCTGCTACAGCATTTAACAATGCCCGATCATGTGAGATAAGTAAAATAGTTTTAGGTGACGCTTTAATCTGCTCTTCTAGCCACAACTTGCCTGGCACATCCAAATAGTTATCTGGCTCATCCAGCAACAACACTTCATCAGGTCCGCGCAGCAACGCTTCTAGGGCTAACCGTTTTTGCTGGCCGCCAGATAACGTGTTGACCTGTCGATCTTGACATTGCGCAAACGGAATATTGATCGCTTGCATGGTGCAGATATCCCACAGCACATCCATGTCGTAACCGCCAGCATCACCCCAATCCGAAATTGCTTGGGCAAACCGCATTTGCACTTTTTCATTCTCTGGTTGCTGCGCTAATTTTTCTTCAGCAGCTCGATACTTAGCAGCAGCTTCTCTAATCCGCGGTGGCGCCAAGCTAAGCAGCAAATCCCGAATTGTGGTTTCATCTCGAATGCCACCAATGAACTGCCGCATCACGCCTAATCCACCTGATTGCGCAACCGCACCGGCAAATGGTTCTATGTCACCAGCAATGATTCGCATTAATGTGGTTTTGCCAGCACCATTTGGCCCAACCATGGCAGCATGCGCACCATCACCAACTCGAAATGAAACTTCATCCAGCAACAACCTGCCATCTGGCAAGATCATGGTGATGCCAGTTGCATCAATATGTCCCACTAATCAACCTCATCCGGACTGCGCATTGCTTGAGTCTGGGCAATTCGCGCTTCATATTCAGACTCCGCGGGATAATAGATCTCTTCCAGCACCAAACCATGTGCTGGTGCAACTGGAATATCAAAAACTTTTTCAGCAGCGCGCAGTGATCTTCCTGGCCATTCCACATCTTTACGACCATCGCCAACTGGAATTAGCGCACCAACTAATGAGCGCACCATGGAATGGCAGAACGCATCTGCTTTGAAATGGCCCACCACTAAATCATCAATTCGCTGCCAACTTAATTCAGTTAAATTTCGAATCGTGCTGCCACCAGGCTTTGGTTTGCAAAAGGCAGCAAAATCATGCAGCCCAACAAGTGGTGCTGATGCTTCGTTCATGGCAGCAACATCTAGCGGGAAATCATGAGTTAGCACCCAATTGCGAGTTAACGGATCAACAAATCGATCCGCAATTCGATAACTGTAACGACGCGCTAGCGCAGCAAATCGAGCATCAAAAGTTGCTGGCACAATTTTGACTGAATTTATCCGAATATCATCTGGTAACACCACATGTAATCGGCGGCTGAGTCGAGATAGTTGTTCTTGCACAAAATCAGCCGGTAAATCTAAATGACATACCTGTCCTCGGGCATGCACGCCAGCATCAGTTCGGCCACCAACAATGGTTTTAACTTCAGTTAGCCCAGTTATTGCGGCAAGTGCAGTTTCTAATTCACCTTGAATGGTGCGCAACCCAGCAGGTTGCTTTGCCCAACCTGAATAGTTGCTGCCGTCATAACTTAAATCCAGGCGAATGCGAATGAGCCCGCCATTGCTGGCGGGCTCAATTCCGGAGGTCATAACGCATGCGCTTTCAAATTATTCAGCGCTTTCCTTTTCTTTTGCAGCGCGCTTAGTAGCACCAGTTGCTTCAGCAACTACTTGCTCAGCTAACGGTTCTACCAATTCAATTACTGCCATTGGGGCACGGTCACCATTGCGTGGTGCAAGTTTGGTGATTCGAGTGTAACCGCCGTTGCGCTGGGCAAACTTTGGTCCAATTTCGGCAAACAATGAATGAACTACACCTTTATCGCGAATGGTCATCATCACCCGACGACGTGACGCTAAATCGCCACGCTTTGCAAACGTGATTAGCCGTTCGGCATATGGCCGCAACTTCTTTGCTTTGGTCTCAGTTGTGGTGATCTTGCCATGCTGGAAAAGTTGGGTTGCCAAATTAGACAAAATCATCTTCT
>CAYXYW010000031.1:0-11374 GCA_964469855.1 uncultured Bifidobacterium sp. | reverse complement strand
GAGGGAGCAAACCAGTTGCACCTAACATTGGAATTCCAAGTTCAGATCCGCGAACCTCACTTGCGCTAGTTGCCATTACCGATAGTCGCACGTTGCGCACCACCACTACCTCAGGCTCGGCAGAAGTATCGATGGCGATCATTGGCTGGGGTGAGTGAGCCTGATCTCTAGACTGCCCCTGTGAGCAAAGCCGTTGCTGATCTAGCTGATCTAAATCCGGAACAACAAGCTGCAGTGCTGCATCGCGGTGCGCCGCTGTTAGTGGTGGCCGGGGCGGGATCGGGTAAAACCCGAGTGCTCACGCGACGAATCGCGCATTTAATTGAGACCGGCGATGCCCAGCCCGAAGAAATTTTGGCAATCACCTTTACCAATAAAGCAGCGCTGGAAATGCGCAATCGGGTGCTGGAACTAGTTGGTCCACGTGCTCGCAGCATGCAAGTTTCAACATTCCATAGCGCTTGCGTTCGAATATTGCGTCGTGATGGTGCAGCGTTGGGATTGAGTTCAACATTTACCATTTACGATCAAGCTGATTCCCTTCGACTAATCACCTTGATCATCAGAGATTTAGATATCAACACTAAATTTTTTCAACCAAGGGCGATGCAGGCGCAGATCTCTAATTTGAAAAATGAATTGGTGGATTATGAAGATTTTTCCAAAATAGCTGAGGAAGATGGGCCACGCCGCACCCTTGCCACGATATATCGGGAATACCAACAGCGATTGGCTAGATCAAATGCAGTTGATTTTGATGACCTAATCGGTCACACCGTGGCATTACTGCAAACAAACCCAGGCATTAAAGAGTTTTATCGGCGCAAGTATCGTCATGTGTTAGTTGATGAGTATCAAGATACTAATACTGCACAATATGTATTGGTTCGTGAATTAGTAGGAACTGAAAAGGATTCAATTCCGCCAGCCCAATTGTGTGTGGTTGGTGATGCAGATCAGAGCATCTACGCGTTTCGTGGTGCAACGATTAGAAATATTCAAGACTTCGAACAAGATTATCCAACTGCGCGCACTATTGTTTTGGAGCAGAATTATCGAAGCACGCAAAATATTTTGAGCGCTGCAAATGCGGTAATTGCTCGAAATGCTGAGCGCAAACCAAAGCGACTTTGGACTCAAGCTGGCGACGGCGATTTAATAGGGTTTTATATTGCAGATGATGAACACGATGAAGCTAGATTTATTGTGAATGAGATTAAACAATTATCTGATTTTGATTTAAATTACTCCGACGTTGCAGTGTTCTATCGAACTAATGCGCAATCTCGTGCGATTGAAGAAATATTTATTAGATCGGATATTCCCTATCGAGTGGTGGGCGGGCTAAAGTTCTATGAGCGAGCTGAGATTAAAGATGCGCTGGCGTACCTCAAATTAATTTCTAATCCAGCAGATGACATTTCACTGCGCCGGATTTTGAACGTGCCAAGGCGTGGCATCGGCGATAAAGCAGAAACTCAACTCGGTGAGTACGCACTGCGAAAATCAATCACTATGTTTGCCGCATTAGGGATGGCTGATCAAATTCCAGGTCTTACTGCTCGAGCGCAAGCCAGTATGCAAGAGTTTCATCAATTGATTTCAGATCTAGTAGTGCTGGTTGAAGGTGGCACTGGTGCAGCGGTAATTTTGCAAGCGGTGTTGGAGCAAACTGGCTACAGCGCTGAACTTGCCCAGTCAGGTGATCCACAAGATGAAGTCAGGTTAGAGAACTTAGCTGAATTAGAAGCAGTGGCGGCAGATTATGATCAAAGTGAAGATGCCACCGGACTTGCTGGCTTCCTAGAGCGCACTTCATTGGTAGCAGATTCAGATGAAATTCCAGACGATGAAGCTGGCGTTGTTACGTTAATGACGCTGCACACAGCAAAAGGTTTGGAGTTTCCAGTTGTGTTTTTGACCGGCATGGAAGATGGCATCTTCCCGCATATTCGAGCGCTCGGAAATGCCACCGAACTGCAAGAAGAGCGCAGGTTGGCATATGTTGGGTTAACCCGTGCCATGCAGCGCTTGTTTATTTCTCGTGCTATCAGACGTTCCGCTTGGGGTGCACCGCAATACAACCCAGCCTCTCGGTTTATTGATGAGATTCCAGCTGAGTTAATTCGCTATCTCCGAGAAGATCCAGTTCACACCACTAGTTCAGAGTCAATGACTACCAGAATTGCAAAAGCAACGCCGCAACGTAGCGCTATTGAGTTAGCAGTGGGCGATCGAGTTAATCACACGCAGTTTGGTCTAGGCAAAGTGCTAGCCGTTGCTGGCAGCGGAGATAACGCCACGGCAACAATAGATTTTGGCACTGCTGGTGAAAAACGGTTATTGCTGAGATATGCACCAGTGGAAAAACTTTAATTGCTTCGCAACCAAAGTGCTGGATTAACTAATCGATCCTTGATCGCAACCTCAAAATGTAGGTGCGTGCCAGACGCATTTCCAGTGGCACCAACTTTGCCAATGTGCTGACCGGCTTTAACGCGGGCACCTACTGAAACTGCCATGCTGGATAAATGCGCGTAGCGAGTTGTAACTTGACCGCCATGAGCGATCAAAATGCTGTAGCCATAGGAACCATCCCAGCCACGAGCAATAACTACGCCATCGGCAGCTGCTTTAACTGACTGGCCGTAATAACCATCAAAATCCAGTCCGGTATGTACACCGCCATGCCAGCGCCAGCCGCGCTGACCAAAATAAGCAGTGGTTCGAGTGCCAGGGACTGGAATTCGCTTAACTGAGGTGAAGGTGGCTGGCAGATTCAAATTCTTTGGAATCACAATACGGAACTGCATCGCACGAGATTCCCGTAGCAATCGTTCAGCAGCCAATCGGGCAAGTTCCGCTTTACGTTCTTTGGCCTCGATTTTGGCCATCTTGGTGAGTTTCTTTTGCTGGCGAACCAAGGTACGAGTGGTTTGCTCTACGGCTCGAGCCAGCGCGATTTCCTGATTTGTTTCAACGGCAACAGTTCTGGTGTTCAGTCGAGATGCTTCTAGCCGATCCTGGGCAGCTGCAATCTGCTTCGCTTCTTCGTTCTTAGATGCGGCTAACGAGGTGACCGAAAATGAGGTCGCCAATAACGCCGCTATTGCGATTGGAACAGATACAACTTTGAACGCGCGTGAATTTCTCACGTGGTTTCCTCCAGCGATCGGTTTTGCCCGGTGGGCGCTTTCAGGTAGTTTTAAGAATACCCCAAAACCAGGCAGGGGTGAAATCCGGGGGTGTAGAAACTGTGGACAGGGTGTGGATAACCTCTATGGGATAACCCACATAAACCAAGTTTGTGAGGCCAGCTGCGCCACCTAGGATTGTCAGGTGGCAAGAGTCGTAATCGCAAAGCCCGGCCTAGATGGCCATGATCGAGGCGCGAAGGTGATTGCGCGCGGGCTGCGCGATGCCGGTCACGATGTGATCTACACCGGCCTGCACCAAACCCCGGCGCAGATTGCCGCAACTGCTGTGGCGGAAGATGCGGCAGCAATTGGACTTTCAGTGCTTTCTGGTGCGCATATGACGCTGGTGCCAGAAGTAATTTCATTATTAGCGGCATCGGATGCGGCAGATATTTTGGTTTTTGTTGGCGGCATCATTCCGGACGAGGACATTGTCGAATTGAAGAAACTCGGGGTAGCTGAGGTATTCACCCCTGGTGCACCAATTGAAAGTATTGTTCGGTGGTTGGAAACAGCCTCAAGCAATAAGCCAAACGTTTGATTTTAATTTTTTAGGAAGGTGGTTCTGCGTGGATCTCTATGAGTTTCAGGCGAAACAGTTATTTGCAAAACATGGAGTGAACACTCAGAGCGGTGAAGTAGTAACCACAGCTGAAGCAGCAAAAGCAGCCGCTGAAAAATTTGGCGGCATGGTAGTTGTTAAGGCACAGGTAAAAGTAGGTGGCCGTGGTAAAGCAGGCGGTGTTAAGTTAGCAAAAACGCCAGATGAAGCGGCGCAGCGCGCAGCTGACATCTTGCAGTTAAACATTAAAGGTCATCAAGTTCATCAGGTGCTAATCACACCAGCGGAAGATATTGCAAAAGAATTTTACGTATCATTCTTACTGGATCGTTCGAACCGCACTTTCTTGGCGATGGCTAGTGTTGAAGGTGGCGTTGAGATTGAAGAAGTTGCCGCAACAAATCCAGATGCGCTGGCAAAAATTCCCGTTTCGGCCAGCGTCGGCGTAACTAAAGAGGTTGCGACTCAGATCGCAACTGCTGCGAAATTCCCAGCTGAGATTCAAGACCAAGTAGTTGAGATGTTGCAAGCGATGTGGCAAGTATTTGTTAATGAAGATGCCACACTGGTTGAAGTAAATCCGCTAGTTCAAACCCCAACTGGTGCAGTGATTGCGCTTGATGGCAAAGTTTCACTAGATGACAATGCAGCATTTAGGCAACCAGATCATGAAGTATTAGTTGATAAGAATGCGGAGGATCCGCTTGAAGCGGCCGCAAAGGAAAAAGACTTAAATTATGTGAAGCTAGCCGGCGAAGTTGGAATCATTGGCAACGGTGCTGGTTTAGTTATGAGCACACTTGATGTGGTCGCTTATGCTGGTGAGGAATTTGGCGGGGTAAAGCCCGCTAACTTCCTAGATATTGGCGGTGGCGCATCAGCCCAAGTAATGGCAAACGGATTAAGCATCATCTTGAGCGACCCAGCTGTTAAGTCAGTGTTTGTAAATGTATTTGGTGGAATCACTGCTTGTGACGCAGTTGCTTCGGGCATTGTGCAAGCAGTTGATTTGCTAAAGCAGCAAGGCAAGCAGATCTCAGTGCCGCTGGTAGTTCGATTAGATGGAAATAATGCTGTTGCCGGACGAGAAATTTTGGCAACTGCAGCGCTGCCAGGTGTTCACATGGCAGAGACCATGGATGAAGGTGCTCGGTTAGTTGCGCAATTAGCGGCTGGGAAATAGGGGATTCTTTAATGTCAATTTTCTTAAACTCAAATTCCAAAATTCTGGTGCAGGGAATGACCGGAAGTGAAGGATCAAAGCACACCAGTCGAATGTTGAAGTCAGGCGCACAAGTTGTTGCTGGCGTAACACCAGGCAAAGGTGGACAATCAGTTGACTTTGATGGCACTGCAGTTCCGGTTTTCAATTCAGTTGGCGAAGCAATGGCAGCAACTGGTGCAAACGTTTCAGTGATATTTGTTCCACCTAAATTTGCCAAAGCTGCAGTCATGGAAGCGATCGACGCCAAGATTCCACTATGTGTTGTTATTACTGAGGGAATTCCGGTGCATGACAGCGTGACATTTGTTAACCATGCGCTGGAATCTGGCATTACTCAACTAATTGGACCAAATTGCCCTGGCATCATCAGTCCAGGCGAATCAAATGCTGGAATTATTCCTGCTGACATCACTAAAAAGGGTCGAATCGGTTTAGTTAGTAAGTCGGGAACTTTGACTTATCAGATGATGTATGAACTTCGTGATTTTGGTATCTCAACGGCAGTTGGAATTGGTGGCGATCCAGTAATCGGCACCACTCATATTGATTGCTTAAAAGCATTTGAAGCAGATCCAGAAACTGATGCAATTGTGATGATTGGCGAAATTGGTGGTGACGCAGAAGAGCGTGCCGCTGCTTTTATTAAAGACCATGTCACTAAGCCAGTTGTTGGTTATGTTGCTGGATTTACCGCACCAGAAGGAAAGACGATGGGTCATGCTGGTGCGATCGTCTCTGGTTCAGCTGGTACGGCGCAAGCAAAGCAAGATGCATTAGAAGCAGTAGGGGTGAAGGTTGGCAAGACTCCTTCGCAGGCTGCTGAATTGATGCGTCAAATCATGAACAACCTGAAGTAACAATGTCGGCAACAGATCCGGTGGTTAACCCTCGAGATCTGGTCGTGCCAGCATCCATTGCTGCACTGTGGGCGATTAGCTTTGGCGTGGTTATTGCTACTTTCCCAATCTTGTTGATTTGGACGCTTGGCGCATCTGGTACCGGATCGCTTGGCACTGCGCTTCGAGCATCATTTTTGGGTTGGCCAATTAGCCACGGCGTACCGGTTTCAATTACTTCAGTTCGAATTGATTTATTGCCGCTGCTTACTGTGCTCTTTCCATTCTTGACGCTGCGTCGAGCAGCGGTTCGGATTTTTCGGATTGTGCAATTTAGTTGGCCAAACTTTTGGGCAGTAGCAGCTCCGGTCGCTTTACTAAATTCACTAGTTGGGTTTTTATTAGCCTGGCTGATTAGCGATGATGTTTTTGCGATCGCACCAATTGAAACTGTGGGAATAATGTCGGTTGTTGCGTCAATTTCAGTTGGATTTGCTGCAATTAAAGTTTATGGTTGGCCAGATATTGAGCTGCCAATCTCAGTAAAGTTTGGTGTTCGAGTTGGATTATTGAATTCTGCAATTTTGATGGCTGCCGGATTGATTTTGGCAATAGTGATGTTAGTAATTAATTTTGCGAGCGCAATTGAAGTCACCGCATCTATTGCGGATACCAATTCCGAAAAATTCTTAACTTGGTTATTAACTTTTGGCTATCTACCAATTGCGATGAGTTGGGGTTATGCATGGCTAATTGGTCCCGGTGTTGCAACTGGCATTGATTCAGCTGCTTCATTTGCGGTAATTGATCAAACCGCGCTGCCAGCGCTGCCCTGGCTAGCGGCGCTACCGACAACTGCAGTTAGCAATGGCTGGTATTTGCTGTTGCTCCCAATTGTTAGTTCAGTGTTTTTAGTAACTTTGATGTGGTGGTCACTGCACAATGAAAGCTATCGAGTTATTTTCACAAACGTATTGGCAGGTATAGCAATAACTGTTGCGATCACGGTGTTGCTAAGTGTTGTAGGCGGCGGTGCAATTGGTCCGGGGCGGCTTTCAGTATTTGGCCCACAATGGTTACCCATGATTGGTGGGGTATTTATCACGATTGCACCAGCATTTGGAATATTACTTTTACTCGAAGCAATTCGGCGCTGGTTTAAATCGCGTAAGGCAACTAAATCAAATGCGTAAGTTAGTTGTATTGGCGTCTGGCAGTGGCAGCTTGCTGCAAGCACTAATTGATGCAGCTGAGCACAAGCAGTGGTATGAAATTGCAGCGGTAATTAGCGACAATTCAGCAGCAACGGCATTAACTAGGGCAGAAGCTGCTGAAATTCCAGCAATATCACTTCCAGTTCATGGGCAAAGCAATTTGCAGTGGCAACAAGAATTAAAGGAAACGGTGCTGAGTTATCAGCCAGATTTAGTGGTATCCGCTGGATTTATGCGCATAATCAAATCAGATTTGTTTAAAGTGGTGCCAACCATTAATGCTCACCCATCACTGCTTCCTAATTTTCCTGGCGCACATGCGGTCGCAGATGCAATTGCTGCTCGCGCAACGAAAACTGGGGCGACAGTTCATTATGTGGATGCCGGCATTGACACCGGAGCGATAATCTCGCAACGAGAAGTTCCAATACTTGATAATGACACCGAAGCCTCATTGCATGAGCGAATTAAGGTTGTTGAGCGTGACCAATTGGTCTGGGTTGTGGTTAAGTTATGCCAGCAGTCAGACTTGTGGGCGGGAATAATCAATGAATAACCTACTTCCGATCAAGCGAGCGTTAATTTCAGTCTCTGATAAATCTGGGCTAGCTCAATTAGTTTCTGCACTTTCTTCCGCGCAAGTGGAGATCGTTTCAACTGGAAGTACCGCTGCCACTATCCGGGATTTGGGCGCAGCAGTCACTGAAGTTTCGCAAGTTACGCAATTTACTGAGATGTTAGATGGTCGCGTTAAAACTCTGCATCCAAATATCCATGCAGGAATTCTGGCTGATAAATCCAATGCTTCACATCTAGCTCAATTAAACTCTGCCGGAATATCACCATTTGATTTAGTTGTGGTGAATTTGTATCCATTTGAAAAAACTATCGCAGCTGCTGCTGAGTTTGCCGAAAGCATCGAAAATATAGATATAGGTGGCCCAGCCATGGTTCGCGCAGCGGCAAAGAATTTTAACTCGGTAGCCGTAGTTACCGATCCATCTCAATATGAGTTAGTAATTGCACAAGTGAAATCTGGTGGATTTAGTTACCAAGTGAGATTGGAATTAGCAAAGGCAGCATTCGCTCATACAGCAAAATATGACAGCGCTATTGCTTCTTGGTTAGCAAAATCAGATATGGGCTTTGTGAGTTTAGTTGGAACTAAATCGCAGGACCTGAGATATGGCGAAAACCCACAGCAACCAGCTGCGCTTTATCGAAGTTCTGCCCAAGGTATTGCGGGTGCATCACAGCTCCAAGGAAAAGAATTGTCCTTTAATAACTTAGTTGATGCTGATGCAGCTTGGCGGGCGGCGCATGAACATCAAGCACCCACTGTGGCAATAATTAAACACACTAATCCATGTGGCTTGGCCACAGCAGAAACTATCTCAGCTGCCTATCAAAAAGCACATGAATGCGATCCAGTATCAGCTTTTGGTGCAGTAATTGCTACTAATCGAGAAGTTGATGAAGATTTTGCGACACTTAATTCAGAAATTTTTACTGAAGTTATTGCAGCACCGAGCTTCTCGCCGGCAGCGCTAGCAAAATTTGCTAATCGAAAAAATCTTCGGTTACTACAAGTAATAACTGGAGCTGATGAGTATGAAATCAAACAAATTAGCGGTGGCTTTTTGGTGCAGCACACTGATAATTTCAACAGCGAGGGTGATAACGCGGCGAACTGGAAATTAGTTTCTGGAGATCCGGCCTCGACTGAAGTTTTAGCAGATTTGGAATTTGCTTGGCGGAGTGTTCGTGCAGTTAAATCTAATGCCATCGTCTTGGCCAAAAACTCAGCAACTGTTGGCATCGGGATGGGCCAAGTTAATCGAGTCGACTCAGTTCGATTAGCAGTATCGCGGGCTGGACAGCGAGCATCCGGAGCTGTCGCGGCTAGCGATGCGTTCTTCCCGTTTGCTGATGGTGTTGCCGAATTAATTGCTGCTGGCGTAACTGCAATTGTGCAGCCGGGCGGATCAATGCGCGATGAGGAAGTAATTGCTGCAGCAACTGCGGCGGGAATCACCATGTACCTCACTGGCGTAAGACACTTCTGGCATTGAGATGATTCGACTATGAGCAAAGTCCTTGATGGAAAAGCGTTGGCAGCGAAAATTAAAGCTGAGCTAACTGAACGTGTTGCCAAATTGCCAAATCGACCAGGACTTGCCACCATCTTGGTTGGTGACGACCCTGCTAGTCACTCTTATGTCGCAGGAAAGCATCGAGATTGCGCTGAAGTTGGTATGGCCTCAATTCAAGTTGTGTTGCCTGCTACCGCTAACCAAGCTGAGATCATTGCTGAAGTAGAGAAACTTAATGCCGATCCTGCTTGCACCGGAATGATTGTGCAATTGCCGTTACCAAGTGGAGTTGATGCTGGTGCAGTGCTGGCTGCAATTGATCCAGCCAAAGATGCAGATGGCCTACATCCAGTTAATTTAGGTAATTTAGTTTTAGGTGTAACTGCACCACTGCCATGCACGCCGCGCGGAATTATTTATTTGTTAAATCATTATGGTGTGCCGATTGCTAGTAAAGAAATAGTCGTGATTGGCCGCGGAACAACTGTAGGTCGGCCCATTGGATTATTGCTGACAAGAAAATCAGAAAATGCAACTGTGGTGTTATGTCACACTGGCACACCAGATATTTCTAAATACTCCAAATCTGCCGACATAATAATTTCAGCAGCTGGAAGTCCAGGCATGGTGACTGCAGATTGGGTTAAACCGGATGCGGTTTTAGTTGACGTAGGAATTACCAGAAGTGATTCAAGACTTGTTGGTGATATTTCCAACGATGCGATTGCGAAGAGTTCCTGGCATGCCCCAGTTCCTGGTGGGGTGGGCCCAATGACTCGAGCTATGTTGTTGATGAACGTAGTTGAAGCAGCAGAGCACAGATGATTAGCTGGATAAAAGTTCACTTAATCTGGAGCGTTACGGTGCTGCTCAGCACGATTGCGGTAATTCTCATTTTGGCCGATTCATTCAAATTTGGGGTGCTGGTCTTTGCCGCTGCCGCCTCGCTATTGGCACTGGCTCGTGCCTCCGGGGCAACTGATCGACTACTCCATGTTCGGAGCACACGAGTTGATGTGATTATTTATTTAGCCTTCGTGGCCTCATTAATCTTGCTGGCGCTAGTGATCCCAACCGGCTGATTGAGCCAGCTCAAATTGCTAGGCAGGTATGCTTCAGCATACGAATTAACCCAAATAACGGAGGAAATCCATGGCTCGCTCTGGCGTCGTTTCAGTAATTGGTGCTGGGTTTTACGGTTCAACTACAGCACTTCGACTAGCCGAATATGACATTTTTGCCAAAGTAGTGTTGACCGATATCGTCGAAGGCAAAGCTGAAGGCTTGGCGCTGGATATGAATCAATCTCGAGGGATCGAAGGATTCGAAACTCTCGTGGTTGGCCAAACCACAACTGCTGATGGCGCAGGGTATGAAGCAATTGCTGGCTCTGACGTGGTGGTGATTACTGCCGGTTTACCGCGGAAACCTGGAATGAGCCGGATGGATTTAATTGAAGTCAATGCAAAAATTGTGCGCTCTGTTGCTGAGCAAATTGCGAAGCACGCACCAAATGCCGTTGTGATTGTGGTTTCAAATCCACTGGATGAGATGACGGCATTGACGCAGTTAGCAACCGGCTTTGCCAAGAATAAAGTTATGGGACAAGCCGGCATGTTAGACACTGCTCGATTTACATACTTTGTTGCTGAAGCATTGAATGTTCCGGTTGGCAGTGTGCAGACTCTTACTTTAGGTTCACATGGCGACACTATGGTTCCGGTGCCATCTAGATGTTTAGTTGATGGCAAGCCGCTTAGCGATTTATTGCCAGCAGAAAAAATTGAAGAGTTAGTTGTTCGCACTAGAAATGGCGGTGCCGAAATTGTGGCGCTGCTCAAAACTGGTTCTGCTTATTACGCACCATCAGCTGCAGCAGCTCGGATGGCTCGCGCGGTGATTGAGGATTCCAATGCAGTGATGCCAGTTTGCGCTTGGGTAGATGGTGAATACGGAATTTCTGGTGTCTACCTTGGTGTTGAAGCCAAAATTGGACGCAATGGAGTAAACGCAGTTGTTGAAACCACACTTACTGATGCCGAAAAAGCCGAATTACTTGTGGCGGCAGAAGCGGTTCGCAGCAAACAAGCTGATGTTCAATCTTTGTAATAAATAACAAAATCTATAAACAGGAGATAGCGGTGGGCAAAATCAAGGTTGTAAATCCGGTTGTGGAATTAGATGGTGATGAGATGACCAGAATCATCTGGCAATTCATCAAAGATCGATTGATTCTGCCTTACCTTG
>CAYXYW010000030.1:0-11762 GCA_964469855.1 uncultured Bifidobacterium sp. | reverse complement strand
ATCTTCCTGGGACTATGAATTTTGGTATCGCGGGCTCCTTCGCAACTTATCTTGGCTGGCTTTTCCCTTATGAAAGTAAATTGTTTCTAGTTTCAGATAGCGCGGAACAAATTGCATTAGCACAACGTGAGTTGGTGCGGATTGGCATTGATCGGCCAGCAGGCAGCTATGTTGGCGATGTATCGAAAATCGAGCCCACCAAATCAACTGAATTAGTTAAATTTTCTGATGTACCTTCAGTTTTAACTGATCCAAAAATTGTCGTGCTGGATGTCAGACGCAACAGTGAACGGAACGCCTCACATATTGCCGGATCGCTACACATTCCGTTACATGAGTTAAAGGATCGGTTAGCCGAATTGACAACAAATAAAACTATTTGGGTGCATTGTGCTGGTGCATACCGTGCTGCAATTGCGGCAAGCATCATGGAGAATGCCGGCTTATCTGTGGTTCTGATCAATGAGCCATATGAAAAAGCATTCTCAGTTGCTGATTTGGAATTAGTTGCTGGCGCTGTGGACCACAGCCCAGTTGCTCCATCTGACACAAAAGTCACAGCGTAAGGTTAAGTCATGAAATTAGTTACACCACAGCAAGCACTTGACTTGGTGACCTCTGGTGCGGCATACGGAATTGATGTTCGCGAGCAACATGAATGGGATGCTGGTCACTTCGATCAGTTCAAGTTAAACCCGCTGAGCGAATTTGACCTTAGCGCAGTACCGACAGATAAGCCGATAATTTTTATCTGTCGATCTGGCAACAGATCTGGTCAAGTATGTAATGCACTTGCACAAAGCGGGTTGGAAATCATGAACCTAGATGGTGGCATGCTGGCTTGGCAAGCTGCGGGGCTGCCCATGTCCGCAACATCTGGCAACCCATTGATCCAGTAACAAATGACCATTTTCTTAGGTTTATTACTTGGTGCCATTGTTGGCAGCGTGTTGGGACTTATCGGTGCTGGTGGTGCAATTTTGGCTGTTCCCGGTTTGGTTGCGGCCTTTGGCCTATCTGCTACCGCAGCAACTACTAGCTCAACAATCATTGTTGGTGCTGCTGCGTTAGCAGGTGCGATTAGACGGCGCAATAGTGGAACTGTAAATGTGAGGGTGGGACTTACCTTTTCCGCAATTGGTTTGATTGGAACTTTTTTAGGAACTTTGCTGCTCCGGGTTATCCCGGAAAATATTGTGTTAATTGCATTTGCCATTTTGATGTTCGGCTCCGCCTTTGCCATGTGCTGCCGCGAAATCAAAGAATCAACCACAACTAAACCCAACTGGGTTGCGGTAATAGTCGCAGCTTCTGGCGTCGGCGTTTTAACCGGTCTGCTTGGAATCGGTGGTGGCTTTTTGATCGTGCCAGCACTAGTGCTGTTTCTTAAAGTTCCAGCCAAGGTAGCGGCAGGAACCTCACTAGTTGCGATTACGGCGAACTCAATTTTGGCATTTCTGCTTCGATTTGAATTCTGGTCGCAAATTCCGTTGCTGGAAATTGTGCTATTAACACTATCAGCAATATTGGCTTCAATCTTGATGTCACCAATCGCAAACAAATTACCAGCAAAATTACTACAACGCATATTTGCCGCGGTAATTAGTTTGGTTGCTATTTATCTATTAGTAACAAATATCAACTAACTTAAGCAGCAACTAAGTTTCGCAAAACGTATTGCAAAATGCCACCGTTACGGTAGTAATCAGCTTCACGCGGTGTATCTATTCGAACCACTGCGGTGAACTTGATTTCACTACCGTCTGGCCTGGCTGCAACGACAGTTACATTTTTGGGAGTGTTGCCTGAATTTAGCGCAGCGATTCCGGTGATGCTAAATGTCTCGGTGCCGGTTAGACCTAATGAACTTGCCGATTCACCTTCTTGATATTGCAACGGGAGCACACCCATGCCTACTAAATTTGATCGATGAATTCGTTCATAAGATTCTGCAATAACTGCTTTAACACCTAACAGCGCTGTACCTTTTGCGGCCCAGTCGCGAGATGATCCAGAACCATATTCTTTCCCAGCCAAGACAACCAACGGCAACTCAGCTTGGGCATAAGCTTGTGCTGCATCATAAATCGGCACAATTGGTTGATCTGATTTAGTGAAATCTTTAGTAAAGCCACCCTCTTTGCCGTCAGCTAATTCATTTTTCAATCTAATGTTGGCAAAGGTTCCGCGAATCATCACTTCATGATTACCACGGCGAGATCCATAGGAGTTGAAATCTTTAAAATCAACACCGTGCGATAGCAGGTATTCGCCAGCAGGTGAATCTTTCTTAATGCTACCGGCTGGAGAGATGTGATCGGTGGTAACAGAATCGCCTAATTTAGCCAGAACTCGGGCACCTGAAAGATCAGTTACTGGAGTGAGGCTAAGTTGCATATCATCAAAATATGGTGGTTTGCGGACATAGGTGGAATCCGCATCCCAATCAAATACCCGGCCAGCAGGAGTAGGCAGGTTCTGCCAGGTCGCATCACCTTTGAATACATCTTTGTATCGATTGGTAAACAACTCAACGTCAATAGATGCCGCGATTGCTGCCTGAATTTCCGCGGTAGTTGGCCAGATGTCACTTAACATTACTGGAGTTCCATCCGGAGCATGGCCAAGCGGTTCAGTCGTGAGATCAATATCCATGGTACCAGCAATTGCATAAGCTACTACTAAAAGTGGGCTTGCTAGGAAATTTAACTTAACATCTGGGTTGATTCGACCTTCAAAATTTCTATTGCCACTTAGCACAGATGCGACTGCTAGATCACCATCTTGCACAGCTTTGCTTATTTCAGCTGGCAGCGGACCGGAGTTTCCAATACATGTGGTGCAGCCGTAACCAACCAGATCAAATCCCAACTCGTCTAGTGCAGGGGTTACCCCTGCTTTGGTTAAGTAATCAGTTACAACTTGCGAACCAGGAGCAAGCGAAGTTTTCACCCAAGGCGCCCGAGTTAATCCTTTTGCCACTGCTTTTTGTGCTAACAGCCCCGCCCCCAACATAACTTCTGGATTGGAGGTGTTGGTGCAAGATGTAATTGCCGCAACTACCACCTTGCCATGAGTCAACGTAACTGATTTACCTTCAGTAGTAACATCTAGGCTCGCAGTTACATCATTTGTGTATGACGGCAGAATCTGATTGAAACTCTGCTTAGCCTGCTTCAATAAAATACGATCTTGCGGTCGCTTCGGGCCAGCAATAGACGGCACAACTGTACTCAAATCTAATTCAATGTATTCCGAATAGCGTGCCTCTACTGCTGGGCTGTGCCATAACCCTTGTGCTTTTGCATACTTCTCAACTAACTCAACTTGATCTGCACTTCTACCAGTTAATCGCAGATAGTTAAGCGTTTCGTCATCGATGGGAAATATTGCAACTGTTGAGCCATATTCCGGACTCATATTGCCAATTGTTGCCCGGTTAGCAAGTGGCACTTGTGCCACCCCATCACCATAAAACTCAACAAACTTGCCAACAACTTTATGCTCCCGCAGCATCTCAGTAATTACCAAAACCAAATCTGTTGCTGTGACACCTGGTTGCAGTGCACCACGCAATTTAAAGCCAACTACGCGCGGAATCAGCATTGATACTGGTTGACCAAGCATTGCTGCTTCAGCCTCAATGCCACCAACACCCCAGCCTAAAACTCCCAGACCATTAACCATCGTGGTGTGCGAATCGGTTCCAACGCAAGTATCTGGATAAATCTCACCATTGCGTGACATCACAACTCGTGCCAGATGTTCAATGTTTACTTGATGCACAATGCCAGTGCCAGGTGGTACTACTTTGAATTCATCGAACGCACCCTGACCCCAACGCAAAAACTTATAACGCTCATTGTTGCGTTCATATTCAAGTTTTACGTTCAAATCAAATGCATCAGGACGGTTAAAGTAATCAACAATGACCGAGTGGTCAATCACAAGTTCGGCTGGCGCAAGTGGGTTTACCCGGTTTGGATCACCACCTAATTTCGATACTGCTTCACGCATAGTTGCCAAATCAACAACGCAGGGAACGCCAGTGAAGTCCTGCATGATCACCCGTGCTGGGGTGAACTGAATCTCCACATTTGGCTCTGCGGAGGGATCCCAGCTCGCTAACGATTCAATCTGTGATTTGGTGACATTAGCACCATCTTCGGTGCGCAGTAGATTTTCCAGCAGAACTTTCAAGCTGAACGGAAGTGTTGCGGCGCCTGGAATATTGCTGATCGAATAGTAAGTGTGTTCAGCATTGCCTACCTTAAGTTTTGCTGCTGAGTTCAAACTGTTCTTCGAAGCCATTAGTTCCTCCACCACTATCTTAGGGGAATTATCTTGATATCAAGATAATTTACTAACCGAGACTACCGCCTCCAGGTGAGATGTCATCGGAAAAAGCAGGATTGGCTGAATCTCGCCAATCTGCCAGCCTAAGTCAGCAAACTCGCGTAGGTCTCTTGCCAGAGTGCCAGCATCACAACTCACATAACAAATCTGATCCAGTTCCGGCAGATTGGTCAGGGACTTAATCACCGAACTATTAAGGCCCGAGCGAGGTGGGTCAACAACAACCTTGTTGAAGCCAGATGCCGATTTGAGGTACTGAGCTACATCTGAGTTAACTGGATCCGCCCAACTGAATTGCGATAAATTTTTCTGGGCAGCAAAGTGTGCCCGTTGATCAAACTCCACGGCGACAACTTTGCCCAAATTGCCAACTAATTTAGCTAGTGGTTGTGAAAACAGCCCAACACCAGAATAAAGATCCGCGATTCGATCACCTAACTGCGGTGTTAACTGAGCTAACACTTCTGCGATGAGCATTTCTGGCGCAGCCTTGTGCACTTGCCAAAAATCTCCAGCAGGAACTAACCAACTGCCATATTCATTTCGGTATTCAATTTCTGGTACAAATTCTCGATCAGTCAAAACTAAAACTTCATTATTGCTTTGCACAATGGTGACATCTATTCCTGGTTCCCAATTAGTTCTGGTAACGGAGTTAATGTCAGAACTCGCAATTAAACATTCATCAATTTCAACAATCTCATTACTGTGAAATTTGCGCATACCAAGATTGCCCTGTTCCGAAACCGCAAACCTTGATCTCGTGCGATAACCAACCCCCGTCTCACCATTTGCTAGTTTAACGGGCAGCACTTTCAAGTTTTCAAACTTTCCAATTCGAAACAATTGGTCCTGTAAAACCTCGACGTGCATTTTTACTTGATCTGCAATACTCAAGTGCTGCCAATCGCAACCACCGCAACTGCCAAAATATTTACAGGGTGGCACAATTCGATTTGGCGCAGGCTGATCGATGCTTACTAGCGTTGCCATGGCGTACCGCTTTGATGGTGAATTAGCGGGTATCTCCACAGTGACCATTTCGCCGGGTATTACCCCTCTAATAAAAAGTACTCGGCCGTCGTGCTTGGCAACACAATTTCCACCAGCTGCATAGCGCAATACCTCAACGGTTGCGATCAATTTGAATCTGGTTTCTGCTTCGCAGGATGAGTAAAAGCCGGTTTCATAACCTTATAACTGAGTGCAGAAACCAATAAAAATCCAGGCCAGCCCATCAGCACCCGAGTAAAGCCAAGTGCCGCAACTTCACCGGCAAGATATAGCGGCGTCTGCACCACCATTCGGATTACAAACAAGCCAACCCAGAACCAGCCAGCCAGCCAAGCGGCCTTAACCTTCTTGGGATCCTTTAGCCAACTAGTGAAATCACCCATCAAGCCACCGATGACAAAACCTAGAATCGGTTTTCGAATTAGCTGTCCAATGAAATAAACAATGCCATATGAGATATTAATAATCAGACCTGGCAAAAAGGCATCCTCTGGCTTGCCAGTGAACCGCGCTGCGGCAGCTGAGATTGCAATTCCAATTAAGCCATTTACTACATGCTGTAACGTATCGCGAAGAATCAATTGCACTACAGCACTTAACGCAGCGGCAATCAACGCAAATATCAACGAACGGTTTAAGTCATAGGTAAACACCCAAACTAAGACAAAGACCAAACTAGGAACAGCAGTTGCGATAAACCCGCGCCAGCCGCCCAGCGCACGAGTCATCAGCACTGCTGCTTCATCAACTTCTTTTGGCTCGGTCACTTGACTTCCTTTTTGTCGCTAGGGTGAAACCTACTCAATAGTGACAAATCTAGTAAGTTTTCATTAATTACTGTTACTGGCAACACCAGTAGAACCAAAGCCACCTTCGCCTCGATGGCTACCAGGAAGCTCAGTTGCCAGCACAAACTGAACTGGAGCAAGTTGCTGCACAGTTAATTGCGCAATTCGATCCAATCTATTAATCGTGAACGAATTAACTGGATCTAAATTAATTAGCGGAACTTTAATTTCACCACGATAACCAGCGTCTATGGTGCCAGGAGCGTTAAGCACTGTGATGCCATGCTTTATTGCTAATCCAGATCTAGGCATCACATATGCCACAGTGCCAGCTGGTAACGCAATGCTGATTCCAGTTGGTACAAGTGCGCGCTCCCCTGGCGCTAGCACAACATCTTCAGTTGCGACCAAATCTGCACCAGCATCACCTGGGTGAGCGAAACTTGGCAGCGGCACATCAGCAACTAATTTTTTTACTAGCACCAACATTTTTGTCCTTCCACCGGCACCACCCTATGGGTTAACCGGTATTTAACAATGGCAAGATGGCGCGGTGAAGTTGAAGTATCGCGAAATCCTCTGGCCAGCACCAGCAATCGTTGGTTTTGGTTTGGTGATTACTGGCGTTCTAGGCGGGGCAGTTTCATATGCGATTAGCCCGGGCACTGGTGCTGCAGTTGCCGCATTCATTCTGCTGATAACTGGGGTTGCTGTTGTTTTGACCACCAAGATCATCAAGGTTTCCGACATTCTTAGAATCGGTGGCTATTCGCTTGAGCTTAATTCCATTGCGAAAACCGAAGTGCTATCCCAGCAGGAGTTTAGGAAACAACAAAAAACCACTGAATTAGTAATTGGAACCGGTTCAGCGAAAAACTATCTCAAAATATTCATTGCAGATCCAGCAGATCCATATCAAGTTTGGTACGTCGCAACTAGGCGACCGAAGCAATTTTTAGCAGCGCTGAATTAGAGATCGCAATCCCGGCAATACATCTGTCCGTTTACTTCACGACTCAACGCACTTCGCTGATGAACCAAGAAGCAGCGAGAGCAGGTAAATTCACCCTCTTGCTTTGGTACCACCAACACACTTAGCGTCTGATCAGATAAGTCTGCGCCAGGCAACTCCATCACTTCTGCTAACTCAGCCTCATCTACATCAACTGCTGCCGCTTGAGCTGCTTCCGCGTGACGTTGCTTTAACTCTTCAAGCGAATCCTCGGCTAACTCTTCATCCGTTTTGCGCGGTGCGTCATAATCGGTGGCCATCGAGCGCTCCTCAGAATTTACGTTGGGCGGGGCGGTTCAATGCCCCAGCGGGCGGATAGTGCCACACCTGGCGACAAATGGCACCCTTACCCGCCAAAATAAGCCGCTCAAGGAGGGTCAAATGCCGCTTTATCGACTCGGGGAATACCAACCGATCATCCACCCAGATGCCTTTGTCCATCAAGATGCCGTGCTGATTGGCCGAGTTGAGATCGGTGCTGAAACCACCGTTTGGCCATCAGCCGTGCTGCGTGGCGATGGTGCCGGGATCTTTATTGGCGAGCGCACCTCAATTCAAGATGGCTGCATCATCCATAACACCGATGAACTGCCCACCAGAGTTGGGTCACGCGTGACCGTGGGACATAACACTCACTTAGAAGGCTGCGTTGTTGAAGACGATTGCCTAATTGGCTCTGGTTCAACATTGTTGCCCGGCGCAGTAGTAAGGCGCAATGCATTAGTAGGAGCAAATGCATTGATTCCAGGCAGCATGGAAGTGCCATCTTTTGCGATGGCGCTAGGCGTGCCTGCAAAACTAAAAGAGAACTCCATCACTGAAGGTCAGTTCATCGAGAATGCGGATGCCTACGTTGCGCGAGGAAAGTATTACCAAAAATATCAAACTCAGATTTAAAGTTTGTTGGTAATTTCTTCAAGTTTATCTTTTAACCCTGGCCGACAAACTAATAACCATTCTCCCCAAGGTTGATTGCGATGAATGTATTCCGCGCCCGCTTCAGTTGCAATTAACAACGCTGCGGCATAGTCCCAAATTCGAACCCCAGATTCCACATACGCATCCACGCCACCTGTTGCAACTGAAGTAATGTCAATGCTAGCCGCTCCCATGCGACGAAGATCTCGCACTTGTGGCAGCACCTGCGCAATAACCGGAGCAATTTCGGCCCGACGTTCTTTGCGGTAAGCAAATCCGGTTGCTAACAAGCAACTTGATAGGTCATCGCTTGGTAGCACGGTCAACGCTCTGGTGCCAGAGTTGCTTTCCTCCCAGCCACCGCCACCTTTAGTTGCGTAATAAACTTTTGCTAAATCAGGAGCAACTAAACAGCCTGCAATCGCTTCTCCGTCTCTTAATGCTGCAATTGAGATTGTCCAAACCGGCAGGCCGTACATGTAATTAACGGTGCGATCGATTGGATCAATTGCCCAGGTGATTCCAGAATCACCGGAGGTAGCACTTCCCTCTTCACCAATAAAGCCATCATTTGGTCTACTTGATTTAATGATTTCAACAATTAACTTTTCCGCAGCCTTATCCATCTCAGTTACTGGATCAGTTGCTGAGGTCTTTGTTGAAACTGAGGCTTTTTTTGCAATCACTGCAGCACGTCCAGCAACCACAAGATCAGCAGCTGCGCTAGCGGTTGCTCTGGCTAACGCAAGCAACTCCTGTGCGGAGACAGTTTCGGCCATGGGATAACTTTGCCACCTATGTTGCACAGATACCGACTTGCCTTTGCTGACCCGCGCGCCCGAGCCTTCTCATTCGCGGGATTTATCGCGCGGATGCCAATTTCCATGGTGGGCATCGGGGTCTTGATGTATGTCGAAACTGAGCGTGGCAATTACACGTTAGCCGGCGCAGTTTCCGCCATTGGTGCAATTGCAGCAGCGATAGGTGGGCCAATTACTTCGCGTTTAACGGATCGATTGGGTCAACATCGAATGCTGCCGTGGCAAATTGGCATTGTGGTTACTGCAGCTACCGCACTAATTTTTACTATTCCTTCTAGCTTGCCGGCAGTTTGGATTTTCTTGTTTGCTGCGATCGCCGGTTTCTTTTCGCCTTCTATTGGTGCGCTAATTCGGGCCCGTTGGACCGCGCTTTTGGTATCTGGGCCAGTTTTAATAACTGCATTTTCAGTTGAAAGCATGATTGACGAAATTATTTTTGTCATCGGACCAACAGTTGCGGCATTTACCTCAGTAAATATCCATCCAGCCGCACCACAAAGTATTGCAGTTGTATTTTTACTTGTGGGTGGCGCTTGGTTAATTTCAATGCGGGATACCGAACCGCCAATAAATACCAATCAAGTTAAACACGGCCGCCCTGTTGTATTCAATAACGGCTTGATTTGGTTGGTTTTCATTCACTTTCTTGCTGGCATCTTTTTTGGCTCAATTGAAACTACCATGATCGCGTTTAGCGACTTTGCTGGCTCACCCGTCACTGCGGGAATATTGCTAGCGTTATGGTCCATCGGCAGTCTTGTCGGTGGCATCTTTTATGGTGGAAATGATTTCAGTTGGCCGCTGCCAAAACAATTAATTTTGATATCTCTGCTGCTGATTCCACCAGCTTTCATTTTGCCATTTGTTGGCAGCTTGTCAGTTATGGCATTGATGAGTATTGCTGCTGGCTTTGGCATTGCACCGTTGTTGATTTCAGCGGCTTCGATTGCCCAGCAGCGAGCTGGCGCAGGTCGCACCACCGAAGCAATTGCTTCGATGTACTCCGGAATCGGCGTTGGTTTTGCTACCGCAGCTGCAACAACTGGTTGGTTGATTGACAACCATGGCACTAGCTGGGCATTTTCGGTGGGAACTGCAGCCGCACTGGCAATAACCATGGGTACTTTGTTGGGCAGATCAGCCCTCTCGCGCCCGATTCAGCCCTGACACTCCCCATCGCGCCGCTGCCTTGGCTAGACTGCCGCCTCATTGGAGGCGAAAGTGACCACACTGCGGTTTATGCGACTGACACCCGATGGCCAGCATCTGGTTTTTGCTGATGCGCAAGGTGCGGAATTCACGATAGAAGCTTCGCCAGATCTGCTGGTAGCGCTCCGAAAAGCCCTAGCCCCAATATCTGCTGCTAGCGATGATGAATTACGACCTGCACAAATTCAGGCCCGACTTCGCGCTGGCGTTACCGTTGAGCAATTAGTAACTGAATTCGGCGTCGACGAAGCACGGGTGCGCCGATTTGAAGGCCCAGTTGTGCAGGAGCGCGCATATGTGGCGCAACGCAGTCAGCGTGCTCGCATCAAAGGCAACACCGATGAGATTACGTTGGGCGATCAAATCGAGAAGCTGTTACTTGATCGTGGCCAATCGGTTGAAGAATTGGTTTGGGATGCAACTCGTGGTGAAGAAACTTTCTGGACCATATCAGTAACGCGTGGTGGTGCGATTGCACATTTTGGCTTTGATACCTCGGCACAAAGTGTTTGGCCGCTTGACGATGTTGCTCGAACACTGATTGGACTTGCGCCAACGAATCAGCCTCGATTGGTTCCAGTGCCAAGTGAAAAGCCAACTGCAAGATCACCAATTCAAAGTGCGCCAACTCCGCCAACAGCTCCAGTTGCGCCACCAGCACCTGTAACACCAGTTACCCCTGCTCCGGCGCCAGTAGTTGCAACACCGAATGGGCCAGTGAAACCAGAGACAGTTTCCAGCTTTGAACCCGAACCAAATGAAGTTAACCAAGACCAAGTAACAACAACAATTGAAGACCCAAAGCCGGCCGGAAAGAAGTCAAAGCGGGCCAGTGTTCCATCATGGGATGAAATTTTGTTTGGTGGAAATGACTAGTGGCGGCGCTGAGATATTCGGCGAATGAGATCACGCCACCACATCCAACTCGATTAAAGCTAATCAATACAACAGTCGCGCTGCTTGACGCGATGCGACCAAATGAGATTACGGTTGAAATGATTTTGCAGCAAAGTGGAATCTCTAAAGGTTCGCTGTATCATCATTTTGAGGATGCTGAAGAATTATTTGAAGCTGCCGAGATTGCTCGATTTATCAAATCTGTTGACGAAGCAGTTGCCAAATTGGAGACTGCGATCAAACAAGCAACCACGGCTGAAGAGTTGGCCGAAACCATTAGACAGTCAACTAGATCAACTCAGCGACCGGGGTTGGCATCGCTGAGATTGGAACGTGCTCGAACCTTAGGGAGAACACTTGGCAATGAGCGCTTCCGAAAAGCCTTAGGGCGCGAACAACAGCGAGCTACATACGCGATTGCTGACATAATTCAAGAAGCCAAGGCAAAAGGGCTAGTCAAGAAATCTGTTGATCCCCAAGTATTCGCGGTGTTTATTCAGGCATATTCGCTCGGACGTGCAGTTGATGACATTACTTACGATCCTATTGCCGAGAAGGATTGGAACGAATTAATAAATGAAATTGTTATTTCGCAATTGATTCAGTTTTAGTGGCATAGCTAGAGGGCATTTTCTTCATGTGGTGATTTCGACAAAGCACTTCGTAGGTAACTGAAAATGGCGATTGCGGCGAGGTGTCCCCAACCACCACCTGTTCGCCTTCGGTAACCATCTCACCATTAATCAG